>NZ_CP077092.1:2498571-2810892 GCF_014268585.2 Pseudomonas iranensis | reverse complement strand
GAAACAAAAGCCATGGCTGGCACGAATAGAGGACGCATCTGGGTAATCCTGAAAATAAAGGTTCGGTTCAACCGGCAACGGTTCGACTTCACGGCGCCGCCGTTGCCATTTACGTTTTAAGAATCAGCTCGACGCCACCAAGGCCTTGAGCGACACATCGAATTGCTTCAGCGCATTGAGTTGCAGGTCACGCTGCTGATTGATCTGCGCGGCGATTTGCGGCGCCGCCTGGTTGTGCACCCAGACCGAAGGCAACTCTTGCTCGATCGCCCCCTCGGCCTTGCCGATGTACTGCAGATCGGCGTCGTAGAACCGTGCAGAGAAGCGCGCCTCGACCAAACTGTTGCGCTGAGTCAGCAAGCGGTTGAACGTGTCGAGCTTGACCACCACGTCCGGATGGGCCTGAACCAGCGCATCGAGGTTGTCGTAGACGGTCACCGAGACGAACTGCTGTTGCAGCGAACTCACCAGCCAGTCGAGGGCCAGTTCCGGGTCGGAGCTGCCGACAAAGGCGTCGCGGATTCGCGAGTCCAGTGCGTCTTTCGCACCGTTCAGCGCCATGTCGTGGTAGCGCTCCAGGTATTGCAGGTTCTGCAACGTGTTTTCGCTCAACAACACACCCACGGTCTGCGTGTGCTGCAACGCCGAGGCGCTGGCGGCGATGGGTTGCAGGTGACACGACCGGGCGTCGTCTGCGTAAGCAGGTGCAGTAACCACCCCGCCCATCAGCAGGGCGATCATTGCCAGTCGAGTCAGAATGTTCATCGCGCAATTTCCTTGAGCTGCGTCTTCGATGGAGGCGATTTTCCGCCGATCGCCGGCAAAGCAGAACTTGCGTTTCTTGATGGTCACTATTACTTCCAGCAATAGTTGCGCGTCGCGCAGACTGATGCACACTGAGCACATTCAAGAAAAATGATGAGGGTCTCGCCTTGAGAACGTTTGATCTGATCCGTGACGCCGTGCTGCCTGAATATCGCGATCGCGTAGCCGAATACCTGATGCAGTACGAAAGCATCCTGCTGGACAAAAACAGCCGCGATGCGCAACTGATCCGCGACACTGCCCATCAACTGCGCGGTTACCTGCGTGGGCTCAACACCACGCGGGTGCTGGGCATGGCCTATTGGGAAGAGCTCGATCGCCGCGTGGTAAACACCTGGCTAAGCCCGCAAGAGTGACCGCTGGAGCGCCAGTGGTCTGCCCGGCAACACGCCCCCTGCGAAAAACCTGACCAAACGCTTACAATCGCAGGCCTATTGCCATACAGACAGGCCTGCCCGGAAATGCCGCTCGACCCGCCAACGATGCTGACCATCACGATCGCCCTCGCAGCCGCTGCCGCGCTGTACCTGGCGGTCGAGTGGCGCAGCATCCGTGAGCCTTCGCTACTGTTCTGGAGCGCCGGTTTCGCCACCATCACCATCGGTTCCACCCTCGCGCTGCTGCGCAGCAGCGGTTTTCTGCTGCTGGGCATCTGGTTCGCCAACGGCCTGCTGGTGACCGCGCACTTCTTCTTCCTCCTCGGCGTGGCGCGCTTCACCCAGACCCGACTGTCGCCGGCGTGGTACCTGATTTTCGCGACGTGGCTGATCATGTTGATGATGCCGGACGGCCCGCTGTGGTCCAAGGCCATGCTGGTGGCCAACTCGCTGCTGGTGGCGATCCCGACACTCAAGGCCAGTTCGCTGCTGCGCCCGCACGGCAAGTCGTTGAGCGTTGGCGCGGTGCAATTGCGCTATGTGCTGCTCGGCCACGGCATCTTTTATGTGGCCAAGGCCCTGACCGTGGTGATCCCCGGCACGCTGATCGATCTGGCGGCGTTTCGCGGCGAGATCATTCAGATCTCGCTGGTCGAAGGCGCGATGGCGATCATGTTGATCGCCCTGTCGATGACCGGCACCGAGCGTTATCGCCGGGAAAAACAGATTGCCCGCCTCGCCGAGCGCGATCCGCTCACGGCCCTCTACAACCGCCGCGCCCTGGAAAAACGCACGCCTCGCCTGCTGGCCGGCGTATCCGCGCAAAGACCGGGTGCGTTGCTGTTGATCGATATCGACAACTTCAAACTGGTCAACGACCAGTACGGGCATATTGCCGGTGATCGCTTGCTGATCGCCTTGAGCGAGATGATCCGCGCCCAGCTGCCGCCCCATGCGTTGACGGCGCGGCTGGGTGGCGATGAGTTTCTGATGCTGCTCAACAACGCCTCAGCCGAAGCTATCCTTGAACTGGGCAATGCCTTGCGCGAACAGTTTCTGGCCCTCGCGTCGCACACCTATCCCACGTCCGCTGCGGTGACTTTAAGCATCGGCGCCACCCTGTTCGACAAACCGCCGGCCAGTCTGGCGGCGCTGATCGAACTTGGCGACGCCGCGCTCTATGAGTCCAAACGCGGCGGCCGCAACCGCTTGCGCCTGTCCGGCCTCGCCACTCCAGGATGAAACCCGCCATGTCCAGCCACGACACCCCGCTGCAAGACCTCGCCGCCCCCGAAGGCGTTTGTTACGGCTGCGGCGGCCGCAATCCGCAAGGCCTGCACGTGAAAAGTCGTTGGGATGAGGACGGCAACCACGTCATCGCCGAGCATCTGCCCGAAGCGCAATATTGCGGCTGGCCGGATCTGGTTTACGGCGGGCTGATTGCCATGCTCGTCGACTGTCACTCCAACTGGACCGCCATGGCCTGGCACTACCGCGCAGAAAACCGCGAAGCCGGCAGCCTGCCGCGCATCGACTGCGTCACCGGTAACCTCGGGATCAAGTTCATCAAGCCAACGCCGATGGGCGTACCGCTGCTCTTGCGTGCACGGGTCGAAGGTGAAGTCGGGCGCAAGACCCGGGTGATTTGCGAGGTGTATGCAGGGGAAGTGCTCACGGCAGTGGGTGATTCGGTATTTGTGCGGGTGGATACGGGGCAGTTGGCGGATGCAGCGCATGGCCGCGAAAGCCAAAGCCCCTCACCCTAGCCCTCTCCCTGTATGTACCGGAGACATGGTGGACACATTTTCGGAGACATGGTGGACGGTTTTAGATCTTCTTACCTGCCGTCACGATCTGCAAGTTCAAGTCGATTCGAGCGACACGATGTCTACTCCAGTAGACATCGTGGATGCCGTCTTCCGTCGTCTCCCTGATCGCTATGCACCTGCCGTAAAAAGCCTTTCCGATCTTGTATTCCCGGTTTTTCCAGAAGATTTCACCTCCCACCTGTACCTTCCTGACCACATCTGCGTCGTTGTAATCCGGCTCCGCCGGTTGCTCCTGATATTCCCGTGGGCTGCCACTGTAACGAGTCGCCGGCACCGCCATGCCCAGCGCCTGATGAGGGCGCTTCTGGTTGTAGATGTCGCGCCAGGTATCAAACGCCCGTTGTGCGTCGTCGAGATCGGTGAAATACCGGCCTTGCAGGACTTCACTTTTCAGGCTGCGATGGAAGCGTTCCAGTTTTCCCTGAGTTTGCGGGTGATAAGGCCGGGAGTGGCCAACCTTGATGCCCTGGCTCATCAGCCAGACTTCCAGCGCGGTGTAAACGCCAGTCTGATCGCCCCATGGCGAGCCGTTGTCCATCGTCATGCGTAACGGCAAGCCGTAACGTCGAAACGCCCGCATTAGATGGTCCTGAACGGTTTGGCGCTGCTCATTGGCACATGCGGCAATACACAACGAAAAGCGTGAGTGATCGTCCAGTATCGTGAATGGATGACAGCGTCCTTGGCTCAGGCCGAAGTGTCCCTTGAAGTCGATCTGCCATAGATCGTTAGGCGCTTCGTGCTCAAATCGGATAAATGGTTTGATCTCGGCAGCCTTTGGATCAACACGCGAATGACGCTGTAAAACCGCATGCACCGTGCTGACAGAGGGCATCACAGCGCCTTCGTCTTCCAGCACGCGCTTGAGCTTGCGGGCACCCCAAGCCTCGTATTGCTGACTCATGGTCAAAATTTGCTGCTCAACCTCTTCAGCACAACGTTTGGGTGATGTTTTCGGTCGCCGGGACTGATCGTGCAAGCCCTCTGCACCCGAGGTTTCAAACCTGTTGAGCCATTTGTAGGCAGTACTTGGGCTGATATTGAATCGACGGCAAAGCTGCCGAACATTCGCCCCTTCTTGCCGAGCTAAACGCACAAACTCTGTACGAAGTTGCATGGTGGATGCCTCTTGCCAGGACACAGGTCATCTCCTTGATGATGAGCAATGTGCCTATTAAAAAGTGTCCACCATGTCTCCGAACACCTGTCCACCATGTGTCCGGTACATACACTCCCAAAGGGAGAGGGAACTGACCGCAGTGTCTGGTGCAGATACACCGACCTGGGAAACCGAGTCGAACTCAAATCCTGAAAAAACCCTCACCCTAGCCCTCTCCCAGAGGGAGAGGGAATTGACCGCAGTGTCTGGTGCAGATACACCGACCTGGGAAACCGAGTCGAACACAAATTCTGAAAAGCTTGAAAATCGGCTCCCTCTCCCTCGGGAGAGGGCTGGGGTGAGGGGCTGCGGTTCAAGCCACGCAGCCACACTCAAGCCGAAAGCGAAACGTTCGTAGCCAGCTCTTCAGCGCGACAACGCCGCCACACCAGCGCGCGCCGCATGCAGTTTTTTATAGCTCTCGATCAAGCGCAAATGCCGATCCAGCCCTTCCAGCTTCATGCTCGTTGGCGTCAAACCGTAAAAACGCACACTGCCATTCACCGAACCAATCGCCGCATCCATACGCTCGTCACCAAACATCCGGCGGAAGTTGGCCTCGTAGTCTTCCAGCTCGAGATCCTCGTCCAGCTCCATCTCCAGCACCACATTCACAGCCTGATAGAACAAGCCACGCTCAACAGTGTTGTCGTTGTATTGCAGGAACGCCTCAACCAGATCCTTCGCCTCGTCAAACTTCTGCAGTGCGAGGTAGATCAGCAGGCGCAGTTCCAGAATCGTCAGCTTGCCCCATGGTGTGTTGTCATCGAACTCGATGCCGATCAGCGTGGTGATATCGGTGTAGTCATCCTGCTCGCTGCGTTCCAGGCCCTGGACCAGATTGCGCAAGCCAACCTTACTGAGGTTGTGCAGATTGAGGATGTCGGCGCGGAATTGCAGGGCTTTGTTGGTGTTGTCCCAGATCAGGTCTTCGATCGGGTAGATCTCCGAGTAATCCGGCACGAGGATGCGGCAGGCCTTGGCGCCGATGTGCTCGTAGACCGCCATGTAGACTTCCTTGCCCATGTCTTCGAGGATGCCGAACAGGGTCGCGGCTTCTTCGGCGTTGGAGTTTTCGCCTTGGCCTGAGAAGTCCCACTCGACGAATTCGAAATCCGCTTTGGCACTGAAGAAGCGCCACGACACCACACCGCTGGAATCGATGAAGTGCTCGACGAAGTTGTTCGGTTCGGTCACTGCCTGCCCGGAGAAAGTCGGCTGCGGCAAGTCGTTGAGGCCTTCGAAGCTGCGGCCCTGGAGCAGTTCGGTCAGGCTGCGTTCCAGCGCAACTTCCAGGCTCGGGTGCGCGCCGAAGGAAGCGAAGACGCCGCCGGTGCGCGGATTCATCAGGGTCACGCACATCACCGGGAATTCACCGCCCAGCGAGGCGTCCTTGACCAGCACCGGGAAGCCCTGCTCTTCCAGGCCTTTGATGCCGGCGAGGATGCTCGGGTATTTCTCCAGTACCGCTTGCGGTACGTCCGGCAGGGCCATTTCGCCTTCGAGGATTTCGCGTTTGACCGCGCGCTCGAAAATTTCCGACAGGCACTGCACCTGCGCTTCGGCCAGGGTGTTGCCGGCGCTCATGCCGTTGCTCAGGTAGAGGTTTTCGATGAGGTTCGACGGGAAGTACACCACTTCGCCATCCGACTGGCGCACAAACGGCAGCGAGCAGATGCCGCGCTGGGTGTTGCCGGAGTTGGTGTCGTACAGGTGCGAGCCACGCAGCTCGCCGTCGCGGTTGTAAATGCCGAGGGTGTAGTCGTCGAGAATCTCGCTGGGCAATTCGTCCTTCGGACCCGGCTTGAACCATTTCTCGTCCGGGTAATGGACGAATTCGGCGTTGGCGATGTCTTCGCCCCAGAACTGGTCGTTATAGAAGAAGTTGCAATTGAGGCGCTCGATGAACTCGCCCAGCGCCGACGCCAGTGCGCCTTCCTTGGTCGCGCCCTTGCCGTTGGTGAAGCACATCGGCGAATGCGCATCGCGAATGTGCAGCGACCAGACGTTGGGCACGATGTTGCGCCACGAAGCGATTTCGATCTTCATGCCGAGGTCGGCAAGGATCTTCGACATGTTGGCGATGGTCTGTTCCAGCGGCAGGTCCTTGCCGGCGATGTAGGTGCCCGCCTGGGAATCGGACTGCGGCATCAACAAGGCCTGGGCATCGGCGTCGAGGTTGTCGACTTCTTCGATGATGAACTCGGGGCCGGTCTGCACCACTTTCTTCACGGTGCAACGGTCGATGGAACGCAGGATGCCCTGGCGATCCTTGTCCGAAATATCGGCGGGCAATTCGACCTGGATCTTGAATATCTGGTTGTAGCGGTTTTCCGGGTCGACGATGTTGTTCTGCGACAGGCGAATGTTCTCTGTCGGGATGTTGCGCGTGTCGCAGTACAGCTTGACGAAGTAAGCCGCGCACAAGGCCGACGACGCCAGGAAGTAGTCGAACGGCCCCGGTGCCGAGCCATCGCCCTTGTAGCGAATGGGCTGATCGGCGATCACCGTGAAGTCGTCGAACTTGGCTTCAAGTCGAAGGTTGTCGAGAAAGTTGACCTTGATTTCCATGCGGGATTACCAGAATACGGCTAAACGAATGGCGGCCATTATCCGGTTTTTGTGCGGGAAGTCTCGCCCTTTCGGGATTCGCCGCTGGCCGGCGGTTCTGGAAATTCCAACGGATTCGCTACACTTTGAAAAAATCCAGGCGATACCAATAACAACAATCTGAACATTGTGCGCTCGCCATTGTTCTAGATTCAGAAGACACCGGATCAAGGACGAGCACATGGCCGTTACTCTCCCTGCGCAGCCAATCCCCACCCCGCAACGCGCCGTGACCCGGCGCCTGGCCATCGCCGTTGGCGCACTGTTCGTTGCGGGTGTCATCGCCGCGATCAGCACCTTGCTTGGGATCGCCAATACCCTTGACGCGAAGGATCTGGAACAGAACCAGTTCTATTCCGTGCGCGCCGTGGAAAACCGCATCACCGCGTCGAAAAACTACATCACCAGTTATGCCTACTGGACCCGCGCCTATGAGGCCTTGAGCGGGCCGATCGACGTCAACTGGGCCTACACTGAACAAAACATGGGCAAAACCATGTTCACGACCGACGGCTATGACGGCGTGTTTGTCCTCGATCGCAATCGCACCAAGTACGCGGTGATTCGCGGGCAGATGCTCGAAACCGACGTGGCCACGGTGCTGCAAGCGCCCGCCTCGACGCTGGTCGAGCAGGTGCTGAGTCAGCCTGACCTGACCAAGCCGATCAGTAGCTATTCATTGTTCGAAGGCTGGCCGGCGCTGATCACCGCTGCCGCGATCATTCCCAACGACGAGCGCCCGCTGGATGAACTGAGAAACACCTCGGTGCTGGTGTTCGTCGACAAGCTGACCCCGACCAAACTGCGCAAGATCGGCAGCGGTTATGGCCTGACGAACCTGACCCTGGTCCCGGACGACACCGTTGAAAAAGGCCATCCAAGCGTGCCGCTCGACAGCACCGGCTACAGCCTGGTCGCCGACCTGCAACGACCCGGTCAGCAATTGTTGTGGACGCTGGTGCCGCCGCTCGGCGCGACGTTTCTGGTGCTGATGCTGCTGACGGCATACTTCTTCCGCCACGCCCTGCGTTCTTCGCAATACGTCGACAACAGTATCCATGCCATGCAGGCCTCGAATCAGGCACTCGAGAAAGCCAATCATGCCCTCGAAGCCAGTGAAGAACGCTTTCGCGCCGTGGCCGAAGCGGCGTCAGACTGGATCTGGGAAGTTGATGATCAGTTGGCGCTGACCTATCTGTCGGCACGCTTCAGCGAAGTCACCGGCTACCCGCAAGCCCTGTGGCTGGGCCAGGACATCGGCGAATTACTGACTTGCGACACCACGCCACTGGAACTATGGCTGCGCAAACTCAGCGAAGAAAACAGCGCCGGCGATTTGCGCTGTACTTATCGCGATCACTCCGGGCAGCCACGCCACTGCCGGCTCTCGGCGCGGCCGATTTTCGACAAGGACAGCGTCGTCGGCTATCGCGGCACTGCCAGCGATATCACCGACGAAGTCGCCGCCCATGCGCAGATCCAGCACCTGTCGATGCATGACGCCCTGACCGGTCTGCCCAACCGCAACAAACTGGCGCGCTATCTGGATGAAGTGCTGCTATTGAAAGAACACTCGCCACCGCTGTCGCTGCTGATGATCGATCTGGACAACTTCAAACCGATCAACGATTCCCTCGGCCATCCTGCCGGTGACGCGGTTCTCCAGGAAGTCGCCACGCGTCTGCGCGAATGCACCCGCGAGCACGACCTCGTCGCCCGCCTCGGTGGTGATGAATTCGTCGTAGTGCTCAATGGCATGGACAGCCATAACGAGATCGACAAATTCTGCACACGGCTGATCGGCAGCCTGCATCAGCCGATCCTCTACGAACAGCATCCGCTGCATATTGGCGCCAGCATCGGCATCGCCCTGAGTCGCCGGCACGGTTTCGTCGCCAGCGATCTGATCCGCTATGCCGACATCGCGCTGTATCAGGCCAAATCCGACGGCAAGAACACCTGGTGCTATTTCGAAGCGCACATGAGCGACCAGATCCAGACGCGCCGGCAAATGGAAGATGACCTGCGCCATGCGCTCAAGCACAACGAATTCGTCCTGCACTATCAGCCGCGCTACAAGGTCGATGGCAAGCACATCGTTTCGGTGGAAGCGCTGGTGCGCTGGCAGCATCCGACCCAGGGCTTGCTCGGGCCAGACGTGTTCATTCCACTGGCCGAGCAGACCGACCTGATCGTCCCGCTGGGCCGCTGGGTGCTGCGCGAAGCCTGCGAAACCGCGCTGGAATGGCCCCATGACATTCTGCTGTCGGTCAACCTCTCGCCTGCGCAGTTCGCCCTCAGCGATGTCGTCGAGGATGTTCGTGAAGTGCTGGTGGATACGCGTTTCCCGGCCAGCCGTCTGGAGCTGGAGATCACCGAAAACGTGATGCTCAACGACACCGATGGCGCGCTGACCACCATGAATCAGCTCAAGGAGCTCGGCGTGCGTCTGAACATGGACGACTTCGGCACCGGTTATTCGTCGCTCGGTTATCTGCGCGCTTATCCGTTCGACGGGATCAAGATCGACAAGCGCTTCATCGCTTCAATCAGCAGCGGCAGCAATGACCGCGCCGTGGTGCAGGCGATCATCGGCCTGGGCAAGGCGATGGGTTTGACGGTGACTGCCGAAGGCGTCGAGACCGAGGAGCAACTGGCGATTCTCGGCAAGGATCAATGCAACGAAGTGCAGGGCTACTTCATGAGTCGGCCGATCGACAAGGCGGCTTTTGCTGATCTGCTACGAGCTTCGCGACTGTCGCTGGTGAGCAAAAAAGGTCGGGTGACGTGAATCTCAGCTATCGCTGGCAACGCGCACTTTGCCGCTGAACACGCGGAAACCGAAGGTGTTGTAGGCCAGCGTGATGGGGATCAGCACGGCGAATCCGACCAGCATGAAGATCTGGCTGGTGGGGCTTGAGGCTGCTTCGCTCAAGGTCAGATCCGGCGGAATGATGAATGGATACAGCGCGACCAGCATCACCGCGAAAGCCAGCACACAAACGCCCAGTGCGGCGAACAGTGGGATGAAATCGAAGCGGCAGTGAAAGCCTTTGCTGAACACCCATCCTAGAGCGCTGACGATCAGTCCTGCCGGCAACCACAGGCGAATATCGGCGAGCCTCCGGGCATATTGCGGCTGCAACGTCGCCGTCCATGCGATCAGCACCAGCAATAACGCCACAACGACCAGCGACAGCACGCGGGCCTCGCGCGCCGAGTGCTGCTGCAGTTCATCAAGGGTGCGCCAGTACAACCAGCACGTCCCCAGCCAGACGTAACCGAGCACCAGCACCAAACCACAGAACACCGGGAACGGATTCAGCCAGTCGCGGCCATCGCCGTGGTACTGACCGCCCTGATGCGCAACGCCTTGCACGAGAGTGCCGAGCACCATCCCCTGAACACACCCGGTCAGCAGCGAAGCCAGCGCCAACACGCCGTCGACGATGCGCTTGCGTCGTTCGTTCGGTGCGTAATCGCGAAACTCCAGCGCCATGGCCCGCGCGATCAAGGCGAGGAACATCACGATAAAAGGCACGTACAAGGCCGGAAGCAAGATCGCGTACGCCAGCGGAAACAACGCCAGCAGCCCGCCGCCGCCGAGCACCAGCCAGGTTTCGTTGGCGTCCCACACCGGCAGAATCGACACCGCCATCGCCCTGCGCTGCTTGCTGCAAGGCGTGAGGCCCATGAGCATGCCGACGCCCAGATCGGTGCCGTCGAGCACCACGTAGTTCATCACCGAGAACGCCAATGCGGCAGCGCACAACAGAGTCAGCCAGTCGGTGTCCATGTCTGCGACTCCTCAGTGCCCGGTTTCGTCGGCAAGCGTGGGCTGCGGCCCGGGTTGATCCTGCTGCGGCGGCTCGCGTAACAGGCGCAGCAACACCCACAGACCGATGCCGAAGATCAGCAGATAAAACAACAAAATCAGCCACGTCGAGCCGACGACTTGAGCCTTGGACACCGATGACAGACTGTCCGCCGTGCGCATCAATCCGTAAACCGTAAACGGCTGTCGCCCCACTTCGGTGACGACCCAGCCGCTAAGCATCGCCAGAAACCCGACCGGCGCCAGCAGCACGCACGCGCCCAGCCAGCGCCGTGCCGTGTACAGGCGATTACGTCGGCGCAGGATCAGGCTGACCACACCCTGCCCAAGCATCAACAGTCCCAGCCCGACCATCAGCCGGAACGCGAAAAACACCGGCGCCACGGGCGGGATGTCCTCAGCCGGGAACTCATCAAGCGCGGCGATGGTGCTGGTCAGGTCATGCTGCAGGTACAGGGAGCCGATGCGTGGAATGGCGACTTCCCAATGGTTGCGCCGCTCGTGCATATCCGGCCATGCGAACAGGCGCAGTGGCTCCCCTGCCCCTTGGGCCGGGCGCGTCCATGAAGCTTCGATTGCCGCGACTTTCTGCGGCTGGGCTTGCAAGCTGTGTCGCCCATGCAAATCGCCGACGACAATCTGCACCGGCATCAGCAGCGCAATCACCCATAGCGCCATGGAGAATTGCAGGCGAGCACGCGGGTTTTCCCGGGCCTGGCGCAATTGCCAGGCGCTGATCCCGGCAATCAGCGTCGCGCTGCCGATGAACACAGCGAGCAGCATGTGCGCCAAGCGATAGGGAAACGAAGGATTGAAGATGATCGCCCACCAATCCTCGGCGAGGAAACGCCCGTCCGCGCCAATCGAATAGCCGGCGGGGGTTTGCATCCATGAGTTGGCGGAAAGAATCCAGAACGCGCTGATCAGCGAGCCCACCGCCACCGCACACGTGGCAAAAAAGTGCAGACGCGGACCGACTTTCTTTAAGCCGAACAGCATGATGCCGAGAAATCCCGCTTCGATGAAAAACGCCGCCATCACTTCATAGAACATCAACGGGCCGAGGACATCACCGGCCTGCACCGACAGCCGCGACCAGTTGAGGCCGAACTGATACTCCAGAATCAATCCCGACGCCGTGCCCACTGCGACATTCAGCGCAAACACCTTGAGCCAGTAGCGATAGACATCCAGATAAACCTGACGCCCGGTCCTCAACCACAACGCTTCCAGCACCATGAGGAAATTCGCCAGACCGATGCTGAACGCCGCCAGCACGATGTGAAAGCTGATCGTGATCGCGAACTGAGCGCGGGCGGCCATCAGGGCCGAATCAACAGGCTCCATCCATCAGCCGCTGTAGAACACAGCAAGCTTGTTGCCTTCGGGATCGCGCAGATAGGCCACGTAAAAGTCCGGCGTATAGGCCTCGCGAGTGCCTGGCGCGCCTTCGTCGCTACCGCCATGGTCAAGCCCGGCCTTGTGCACCTGATCGACCTTGTGCCGGGAGTCGGCGCGAAATGCCGGCATCATGCCGTTGCCGGGCGTCGCCGGCTCACCATTGAACGGTTTCGAGATGTGCACACTCCCGGGGCCGTTGGACTTGTCGGCGCAATCGGGCAAGTAGAAACAGTAGTGTTCTTCACGGTCATGCCGGTAGCCAAGCGGCGTCAGGATCGCCTTGTAAAAAGCCACCGAACGCTCGACATCGTTGGCGCCGATAAACAGATAACTGAGCATGGGATGTCCTCCGATGGCAGCTGTCAGCGCTGTGGCTGTTCCTCGTTCAGGGTAAAAACATTGCCAGCGTCACGCACCAATTGGCGCCATTCGGCACTGGTGATCAGGCCCTGCTCCTCCATCTGATCCGCAGCCTTGAGCAACTCGTCATATTGCTGTTCCGGATCCAGATCGCCCTCGGCCTGCTCCGCCATCCTGCGCCATGCCGCCAGTGATGCCTTCTTTTGCTGATCGAACATACGGGTATCTCCTGAGGGACTTACCCGGTAGAAAAAACAACGCGACAGAGGTTCAGGGCAGACGACGGATGGACGGTTGATACGCAAAACCTTGTAGGAGTGAGCCTGCTCGCGATAGCGGTATATCGGTCAAATTAAATTTGAATGTTCCTCCGTCATCGCGAGCAGGCTCGCTCCCACAAAAGCAAAAGCAAAAGCAAAGCAGCGCAGCTGCCCGCGGCGCAGCCGCCCCACTCAACAATGAGCGCAAGCTCGAGTGCGTTTGATCTTGCTTTTGATCCACCGGCGACGTCGGAAGGCTGAGTGGAGGGATTGATCCGGGCGTGGGAGCGCAGCGACCGTTCGACGAAGTCGAACACAGCGGAAGGAGGTGCAGCGAAGCAAACCGTAGCCGCTGCGCCCGGATCAGTCCCGTAGCGAAGGTACCCGAGCCTGCGAGGGCCGAACGTAGGAGCAAGCCTTTTCGGTTACCTTTTTGGCGTCTGAAAAAGGTGACTCGCCGTAAGGGCGAAACCGCCAGCCGCAACACCGCAAAAAACGGATATTCACCCAAACCAACCAAAGCTTGGTCGGCCCAAAGGCCGCCAAGCCCCAAAAAACCCCGCAAAGTCAAAACCGCTCCGCCACCCGCTTGTACGCATAATCCGGCTCCCGATACTTGCCCGGCTTCTGCCGTTTCGGCAACTCGACCTTGTCGCGCTCAACCTCCTCATAGGGGATGCGACTGAGCAGATCAGTGATGATGTTCAGCCGTGCACGACGTTTGTCGTTGGAATCGGCAACCCTCCACGGCGCCCAATCGGTATCGGTATGCTTGAACATCTCGTCCCGCGCCCGTGAGTAGTCATACCAGCGACTGTAGGATTTCAGATCCATGGGTGTCAGTTTCCAGGTCTTGCGCCCGTCATTGATTCGCGCTTCGAGCCGGCGGGTCTGTTCCTCCGGACTGACCTCAAGCCAGTACTTGAGCAGGATCACCCCCGAATCGACGATGGCGTTCTCCACCCAAGGGATCGACTTGAGAAACTTGTCAGCCTGTTCTTCCGTGCAAAAGCCCATGACCCGTTCGACGCCGGCGCGGTTGTACCAACTGCGGTCGAAAATCACCACCTCACCGCCCGCCGGCAGATGCGGCAGGTAGCGCTGCACATGCATCTGGCTCTTTTCGCGATCGGTTGGCGCCGGCAGTGCCATCACCCGGAACACCCGTGGGCTGACGCGTTCCGTGATCGCCTTGATCACCCCGCCCTTGCCCGCACCGTCGCGGCCTTCGAAAACAATGCACACCTTGACACCTTTGGCGATGACCCACTCCTGCAGCTTGACCAGTTCAATATGCAGCTTGCGCAGCTGTTCCAGATAGTCCTTGTTTTTCAAGCGTGGACGTTCGATTGCCTTCGCAGGTTTCTTCTTGTCTTTCGCCATGAACCTGTCCTCGCGCTTCAACAGCCCGCTGAATTTGTTTATTGACCCGATGGCCCTGATCCGTGAGGTTAGTTGACGCCCGGTTGTTTGCCATCGCCGGGCAAAAAAGCCCTGTCGCCATGTGTTTCCTGGGTTTGTTCCGACGTCGCACTGTTCATTGCCCGATCCCCTGTTTGCTGGAGTTTTTCGATGCCGTCGCCCAAATCATTGCCCACTGCCCTGCTCGGTCTGGCCCTGGCCTGCCCGGTGATGGCCGAGACCCAAGGTCTGGAGCTGGGGCAAGTGCTGATTTCGGCAGATGAGCGCAGTGGCAGCGATGCAGCGGTCGAAGAAGCGCGGGAACGCCTTGAGCAGGTTCCCGGCGGCGCCAACGTGGTCGACATGCGCCAGCCGTTGCAGGGCCGTGTTGCCAGCAATCAGGATGTGCTCGCCTATCAGCCGGGGGTGTATGCGCAGTCGGCGGGCAACGAAGGCGTGAAGATTTCCATCCGCGGTTCAGGCATCAACCGTGCACCCGGCGCCCATGCGTCGGGGCTGTACACGATGCTGGATGGCTTGCCCCTCACCGGCCCCGGCGGCACGCCGTATGAATTGCTTGAGCCGTTGTGGGTCGACCATGTCGAAGTCCTGCGCGGCGCCAACGGCTTCGATCGCGGCGCGCTGGCGCTGGGCGGCGCTATCGATTACGTCAGCCACACCGGTTACACCGCGCCGAAGCTGCAAGTGCGCTACGCCACCGGCAGCCATGGCTATCAGCAGCGCCAGGTCAGCTCCGGGCAAGTGCTGGGGGATTTCGATTACTACGTGTCCCTGACCGATGCCAATGCCGACGGCTATCAGGACCACACCGCCAGCGAGAGCAAAGGCCTGATCGCCAACTTCGGCTATCGCTTCAACCCGAACCTGGAAACCCGCTTCTATTTTCGCTACCGGGAAACCGACAACGACCTGGCCGGCCGCGTGACCAAGCATTCCATCGAACACAGCCCACGGGCAGCCAACCCGGCGTATGTGGCCCGCGATGACAGCCGCAAGCAGCCCGGCAGTACCTTCATCGGCAACAAGACCACGTTCTATCTCGATGACGATTCGAGCATCCAGACCGGCCTCGCCTACCACGACTATCCGATGGATTTGCGCGAAGGCCCGAACCGCCTGAAGGTGGCTTATACCGACGTCAGTGGCACCTTCGATTACAAGCGCCGCGACACGCTGTACGGTATGGAAAGCCGCAGCAACGTCGGCCTGCGCGTGACCAAGCACCTGCCCAACGACGGCGCCAGCGAGTTCGTGCGCATTCCGAGTGGCAACACCGCCAGCTATGCCCCGGGCACGCGGATGCGCAATTTCACTTACCAGGGTTCGGATACCGTGCTGCATTTTGGTAACGAACTGGAAATCGCTGACGACCTCTGGCTGACCACCGGCCTTGCCGCCATCTACACCCGCCGCGAAAGCGCCGTGACCTATCCGCAGGGTGGCGGCAAGACCAGTCTCAGCGATTGGGACTATGCTCCCCGCATCGGCCTGCGCTACCAGATCACCCCGGACGTGCAAGTGTTCGGCAACCTCAGCCGCTCCGTCGAAGCACCGCACCCGTGGTCGCTGATCTACAGCTCCAATGTGCGCTTCCCTGCCGGCAACGGCGCCGCCACCGGCACCCAGCGCGATCCGGTCGAACTGCAAAACCAGACTGCAACCACTCTGGAACTCGGCGGCCGTGGCGACAGCAAACTGGGCGATTGGAGCCTGGCCTGGTACTACGCGCAAGTTCGTCACGAACTGCTCTCGGTACTGCCGGACGCCAACGCCGTCACGCCCTACGAACTCAACGCCAGCCCGACCGTGCACCAGGGCATCGAGGCCAGCCTGAACAGCAAACTCTGGACCGCCGCCGACGGCCGCCAGCTGAGCGTGCGCCAGGCCTACACCTTCAGCGACTTCCACTACCGCGACGACGAACGCTTCGGCGACAAACGCCTGCCGGGCCTGCCAATGCATTATTACCAGGGCGAACTGCGTTACGACTGGCCGCAGGGCTTCTTCGCCGCCGTGAACACACAATTGGTGTCCAAAGTTGCCGTGGACTACGCCAACAGCTACTACGCCGACCCTTACGCCCTGTTCGGCGCCACCCTGGGCTACAACGCGCCGAAGGGCGACTGGCAAGGCTGGGTCGACATGCGCAACCTGACCGGCAAGCGTTATGCGGCAACAGTCACGCCGGGGTATGACGACAAAGGTCTGGATGCTGCGCGGTCGACCCCGGGTGAAGGGATGGGGGTTTATGTTGGGGTTTCGTGGAGTTTGTTGTGAGGCCTGTTGGCTGTAGACGGACAACTCCAGCCAATCTGCACTACGCTGGCTAGCGATATGAGACAGCTTGCGGAAGGTTCGCTCAATGACAGTCTGCTGCCCTGATTGTGGGTTCACCACCGATAACCTTCCGCCCACGCATAAATGCCCTGAGTGCGGAGAGTTTTCCCACGATTGGTTGATTTACGACTGGGAAGAATTTGCTGCGATCAAACGTCGGCACATCAGGTACAACACTGTGATTCTTGGTGCGCTGTTGATCAATGTGCTTGTGGCCATGGCGCTGCAATCCAGCAATGCTTTCCAGTGGTTTATCACGCTGTTGGCGATTCCAGCGATCATCAGCTGGCTTCGTTGTCGCAGACAATTGCGGGCGAGGTCAGCGTATAAAGGCCATGAATCTGGCGTTGTTTTTCCATGGTTTAGCGGGTTGGGTGGTCTTTAATGGCTTTGCAATAAGGAGCTCTTGCCAGTCCAACGTCCTCTTGCAATACGAATCCGAAACGCAACAAGCAGTGGCAAGCCCTTCAAGGAAGATGTAGATGCGCGAACGCAACGCAGCACGATTACTGGTCATAAGTCCTTCGCAAGAAGTTCTGCTTTTCAGATTCATCCATGAAAACGGCGCCTTGGCCGGCAGAAATTACTGGGCAACCCCAGGAGGCGGCCTTGAAAGCGGCGAAACGTTCCATGACGCTGCGATACGTGAGCTGCTTGAGGAAACCGGCATAAAGGCCAGTGCCGTTGAGGGGCCTGTAGCACACCGGGATTTTCCCATGCTATTACCCAGCGGCGAGACTGTACTCGCAGTCGAACAATATTTCGTCGTGCACGCACCCAGCGAACGGCTTTCCAGAACCGGCTGGACTCTGCAAGAAACCGAGGTCATGGTCGATCATCGTTGGTGGTCCGCTGAATCACTACGTGGCACCGATGATCAGATATGGCCCGAGAGGCTGGATGAAATGCTGGTGAATGAAGGCATCTTCGAACCGGCCAGGTAATCATCGTTTTCCATAGAAAATAACGGATTAGTCTCATGGATACTTCCCAAGAAAACCCATTGGAAACATCACTCCGGCTGGCCGCGGACGAACCCGCGCATCGCCCTGAGTTCTATCGAACCCTGCTGGACTCGACCGTCTACATCCTCGGCACCGCCGGTGCGGCGCAAGGTCATGTCAATCTCGAGGCCGGCAGCAATATCAGCATCGCTCATTGGCAGAAGCCCGATGGCACGCCGGTCATTCCGTTCTTCTCCTCGCTGCAAACGCTGCAACAATCCATCGACAGCGAGCAGAGCTATGTGGAGATACCGGCCCGATCATTGTTCGAAATCACGCTGGGCGCGCTGCTCTTTCTGAATCCGAAGTCGCCGTACGGCAAGGAATTCCTTCCGGAGGAAGTGCAACGCCTGCTCTCAGGCGAAATCGGCCGGCCCGCCACGCAGCGCACCGTTGAAAAAGAAACCAACGTCTTGCTTGGACAGCCTTCGGACTACCCATCGACGATGGTCCATTCGCTCTCGCAACTGCTGGCCAAACACTCCAATGTGAAACGCGCGTTCCTGGCGCTGATGCACGACGCCTCGGTTGATGAAAAACCGCACCTGATCGTCGGCATCGAAGCGGATGGCGATATCGAACAGGTCATGCGCGAAGCCGGCAATGTCGCTGCGGACACAGCCCCTGATGGCGGGCCGGTTGATTTTTGCCGCGTGCTGACGGGACAAGCCGGGCTGAGTGATTACTTCCTCAGGGAGACCAAACCGTTCTACGAACGCAAGTCACCGGGCAAGCTGCGTTCGTTCTTTGGCTTTGGTTGAATACGTACTGACGAACATCGCAGTCGACTGCACGTCGCTTGATCAGGTGGCCAGTGGTCGATTCTGATGAGCGTAACCTTGGATTCTCTCAACCCGCCCTCATAACAGTGGGTATCCCCACATCGTCTTCGAGAGGAAGCACACACCATGACCACTCAAACCGAAACTGCCATTCTCGCCGGCGGCTGCTTCTGGGGCATGCAGGATTTACTGCGCCGCTACCCGGGTGTGCTGAACACCCGCGTCGGCTATACCGGCGGCGATGTGCCGAATGCGACCTATCGCAACCACGGCAACCACGCCGAAGCCATCGAAATCGAGTTTGATCCGGCCGTGATCAGCTACCGACAGATCCTCGAGTTCTTCTTCCAGATCCACGACCCGAGCACGCCCAACCGTCAAGGCAACGATCTTGGCCCGAGCTACCGCTCGGCGATCTACTACCTCAACGAAGAGCAGCGTGCCGTCGCTGAAGACACCGCCGCCGACGTCGATGCATCGAAGCTGTGGCCGGGTCGAGTAGTAACGGAAATCGAACCGGCGGGGCCGTTCTGGGAAGCGGAACCCGAGCATCAGGATTACCTGGAGCGGATTCCGAACGGCTACACCTGCCACTTCATCCGACCGAACTGGAAACTGCCGAAGCGCGGTTGAAGAGACGGAATCGGCGGGGCTTCAGTGCTTCGCCACCGCCCCGCCCTGATCAACTCACAAATGCACTGGCAAAGCCGCTGAGCCCGGCTCTGGCACATCGACATTGACCTTCAGTGCAATCAGCAGCGCGGCCAGCAACATCAGAATTCCAGCCGCTACAAACACGCCATTGA
The DNA here is from genome assembly GCF_014268585.2 of Pseudomonas iranensis. Lineage (NCBI taxonomy): Bacteria > Pseudomonadati > Pseudomonadota > Gammaproteobacteria > Pseudomonadales > Pseudomonadaceae > Pseudomonas > Pseudomonas iranensis. Next base: position 2,791,885 of record NZ_CP077092.1, on the reverse strand, counting down.
TACCGCTGAAACTGAACACCGAACCGCCAGCGGCGGCGCCTGCGGCAATCGCCGACTGCACCGATGCGACCACCATGCCGCCTGCGCTTTCGGCCTGATCGGGTATCGAGCGCGCCACCCAGTTCGACCATGCGACCGGCACGCCACCAAAGGCCATCCCCCACAGCGCCAAGAGCAACGCCTGCCCGGTGACCGACGCCGGTAACCCGACCAACGCCAGAGCAGCAACGCCCACCAACACTGGCATCAGCACCAGTGTTGCCCTTGGATTGCGCTGCAACAGCCAACCGGCGAACAGCGTACCGACAAAGTTCGCCACGCCGAAACCAAGGAGCATCAGTGCCAAGGTCTGCGGGCCGACGCCGATGGTGCTTTCCAGAAATGGCCTGATGTAGGTGAACAACGCGAAATGGCCGGTATGCACCAATACACAGCCGAACATGCCGACGGCAATGCCCGGTCGCAGCAACACCTCGAGCACCGTACGCAGGCGTGACGGACGATGCGGCGCCAGACTGGGTAGCGTGAACATCTGAAAGACCAGCGTCACCACGCCAACCGCTGCAGCTGCGAAAAACGCACTGCGCCAGCCAAACTGGCCGCCGAGATAGCTGCCCAACGGCACCGCCACCACGGTCCCCACGGCGATCCCGCTGAAGATAATCGACAACGCGCGGGGCAGCAGCGCCGCCGGCACCAGGCGCATCGCCACGGCCGCCGCCATGCTCCAGAATCCGCCGAGGGCTATGCCCAAAAGGATGCGCATGATCAGCAACACTGCGAGGCTGGACGACAGCGCCACCAGCAGATTCGAAGCAATCATCAGTGCCGAAAAGCCGAGTAATACCAGCCGCCGATCAAGGCTGCGCGTCAACCCGGGCACCAGCAATCCGGCAAACAGCGCGACCACCGCGGTCACCGTCACCGCTTGCCCTGCCAGCGCTTCGCTGACGCCGAGATCGAGCGCCATCGGCGTCAGCAGGCTGGCCGGCAGATATTCCGCCGTGAGCAGACCAAACACACCCATCGCCAGCGAAAACACCGCCATCCAAGCAGGCACCAGCGGCTCCCCTGCAGTTCGCCCATCACCTACACGTTCATTCATTTCAAGACTCCCTCAGACATTTCGAGAGGGCAGTCTATTGACGGCAAACCGGATGATCTATGATGCTCACTCTTGAACTTTTGATCGAAACCCCGAACATGAGCAGCATTGATTCCTTCTCTGTGTCCTCAGACCTTATCACCGAGTTGCTGCGCAGCATGCGTCTGCGTGGCGTGCAATATCGGCGGATCCACGCCGGTGCGCCGTATGGTCTGGGTTTCAGCGACAAGCCCGGCCATGCGTATTTCCACTTCGTCGCCGCTGGATCGACGGTATTGCGACTGGAGGACGGCAGCCTGTACGAGTTGTCAGCAGGCAATGCGGTATTCATTGCTCATGGTGCCGCGCACCAGTTGCTGTCACACGCCGGAGCTGAAGTGCAGGACATTGACAGCGCCGTCGCCGCGCCACTCGGCGATACGGTCTGCGCGGTGCAGGTCGGTCACAGCGCCGATTCGTCCGATAGCGCCCTGCTCTTCAGTGGCTGTATGGAGTTCGAGCTCGGCAGCCTGCAAGGCCTCGGTCGGCTGATGCCGGGTCTTATGCTGATCGACGCCGGCGGCCAGCGCTATCCGGGCCTGATGCCGATCCTCGCGACCATGGAACGCGAAGTCAGCGCCGCGCGCATCGGCTTCGCCGGCATTCTCGCGCGCCTTGCCGACGTAGTGGCGGCAATGATTGTTCGTGGCTGGGTCGAATGCGCTTGCGGCAATGCCTCCGGTCTCGTCGCAGCGCTGCGCGACCCACGCCTGGCGCAGGCCTTGCTGGCCCTGCACCAACAACCGGGGCGCGACTGGAGCGTCGCCGAACTCGCAACGCTGTGCAACACCTCACGCTCGGTCTTCGCCGAACGCTTCCAGACCACCCTCGGCACCCCGCCGCTACGCTACGCCACCGAACTGCGCATGCGCCTGGCCAGTCAGTGGCTTACCCTGGAAAGACTGCCAATCGAAGAAGTGGCGCAGCGCTTGGGCTACACCTCCCAAGCGGCGTTCAGTCGTGCGTTCAAGCGGATAACGGGAAGCTCGCCGGGAGCGAGTCGGCGCCAGCGCTGAAGACGAGAATCGCCGTAACAGAGCCGCTCTCATTATGTGCCCCCCCCCCCGGATTCTGCCCAACACCGCGCTCGCCCGCTCACGGATAACCGAGCCTACGAGACACAGCGCTTTTGCCTACAAATCTTACGGAAGTCGCTGTCTTGCCCGCTTACCCTCCGCAATTTATCGTTTCCCCGTCGCCACCTGAGAGTTGAAAGCGCTGGGCACATTCGACTTTGTGCAAACAGGTCAGACGAAAAAGGTGTTGTTGACGTATCCGTCACTCCTACCTAATCTGCTCCCATCCCGCCCAAGGCAGTACGCCGTTCTAATCATCCAGAACGTGCCAAACCCTTGGGCGTTTTTTTAGGTAAAAAACATGCCCACTGCGGTGTTAGTCGATGGCGCCTTTTTCATCAAACGTTTTCGACGAATCGAACCTCAAAACGCCTTCAACGCTGAACGCGCGGCCGATCTGGTCCATCGATGGGCAACCGCCCACCTCCTCAATAAAACCTTGACCCGTCCAACGGGCCCCATTCGAGAGCTACGACAACGAGCCAGGAAAGAGCTTTACCGTATCTTCTTTTATGATTGCCCCCCACTGGACACCAAACAGCACAACCCAATAAGCAAAAAAGCTGTGGATTTTTCCAGGTCCAGGGAGGCGGCATTTCGCAAAGAGCTGCACTCCAGACTGCGAAGTAAACGTAAGCTGGCGTTACGACTTGGACATCTGTCGAAGGATGTCAGATGGACCATCAAACCCGCAAAAATCGCTGAGCTGTTGAAAGGCAAAATCCAGATGACTGACCTTATGGAAAATGACGTCAGTATTGAGACCCGTCAAAAAGGTGTCGATATGCGGATCGGCATTGATGTCGCGTCGCTGTCCTTTAAACAGCAGGTCGATCAGATAGTGTTGATAGCAGGCGACGCAGACTTTGTTCCAGCCGCAAAAATGGCAAGGCGAGAAGGTGTGGACTTCATTCTCGATCCGATGTGGCAGAGCATTCCCGATAGCTTGATGGAGCACATAGACGGTTTGCGCTCAACATGCCCCAAGCCGCCGCTTCGTGAAAATAAGGCGGCGATCTTGGAGATGCAGCAACCAGGTTCAGTCATTGGTGAGAAATAATGGTACTGGTATCCCCGTCGACTTCAGCCCCCCAATTTCCCCAGCCCCGCGCCCACCCGCTCAGCAGCCTGAAAATCCCCACGCGCCTCCAACTCCTGCGCCACTCGCCGCAACTGCTCAACCGTCAATCCCACATTCAGACTGATCTTCAAATGCGACTCCAGCTGTGATTCCACCCCAGCCATTGCCGCCAGCGCGCCAACCGTCGCCAGTTCCCGATCCGTCCATGCCAGGTTGTCGCGGGCGAAGATGTCGCCGAACAAGTGCACTTTCAGAAACTGATCGATCGCCGGGGCGAATTCGAACAGTGGGCCGGACACTGGCGCGCCGACCAGGCGGGTCTGATTGTCGGTGCCGAGTTCGGTGAGCGCATAGCCCGACGGAACCGGACCCGGCTCGCGTCCCGGCACGTCTTCGATGCCCCGAGCAGCGCGTTCCTGCAAAACCTTCATCAGCAAGGACAAGGCGTTGAGGCTGCGCGGGAAGCCGGCGTAGGCGTACAGCTGCACCAGAATTTCCTTGGTCTCGCTGATGCTCAGCCCAGCATCAAGACCACGATTGAGTGCGTCGTGCAAACGCGGCATGTCGCCGATGGCAGCGTTGGCGGCAATCGGGGCGATCGCCAGTTGTCTAAGCGTCAGAGGCTGTTCTTGCATGATCGTTTTCTCCGGTGATCGGGAAGGATTGGCGCAGAGGGGATTCACGCAGGCTGCACTGGCGAGGACCGCGCAGCCGAGGGCGACGATGCGCAAAAGACGCCCTTGATTTAACGATTTCTGGTTCATCAATGACTCTCCTCACTCATGCAGAGTGAACGTCACCCGCACATCGCCACGCCCCAAGACTTCGGCCAAGTCCTGCGGCCGGTCGATGCGACCAAGACGCGAATAGCGGTAGGACGAATCGAAGGTTTTGTAGAAGACCACCAACGTATCGTCGCCATACAAAAGGAAATCGCCGTTGTGGATCGTGCCCGGCCGGTAGGGCTGGGTGGGCAATGGCGGCTGCACGGTGGCGTATTTTTCATTGCCGTGCAGGTCGGTCATTTCCAGGCTCAGCGGCAATCGCGTGAGCAATTGCCGCGTACTCGGGTTGTCCTCCAGAGCAATGGCAAAACGCTGTTCTCCGACGGTCATCCACATCGTGCTGGCCTCCATAGCGGTCGGTGCAGACAGAGCAACGGGCAGCCATGCCATCAGTACGAATCCCTTCCAGCCGTTGGCAAAAAACCGCATCGCTTTGCTCCGTCGCGTTGAAAGTTACTTCAGGTTGCTCTTGAAGAACTGCGTCAGCTTGGCAAAAGGAATCAGCTCGACCCGGTCGTACAGATCGACATGGCCGGCATTCGGCACAATCACCAGTTCTTTCGGCTGACCCGCCAACCGGAAAGCCTCTTCGCTGAACTCACGGGAGTGCGCGTCGGCACCGGCAATAAACAACATCGGGCGCGGCGAGATGCTCTCGATATCGACGAACGGATAGAAGTTCATGAACTTGGTGTTGCTGCTCAGCGTCGGCCGCGTGGTCTGTTGTGGCGTCGAGCTGGCCGGGGTGAATTCGCCGCGCGGGGTGCGGTAGAAATCGAAGAACTCACGCTGGATCGGATGGATGTCGGCCTTCAGTTCCAGCACGGTGCCGCCGGTGTATGCGACCTTGCCGCCAGTAAACTCGGCGTAACGCTGCTCGGCCGCTTGCGCAATGATCTGCTTGCGCTGCGCAAGGCTTTGCGAGTGCTTGAGGCCATCACGGTTGGCCGCGCCCATGTCGTACATGCTGACGGTGGCGATGGCTTTCATGCGTGGATCGATTTTCGCCGCGCTGATCACGAAGCTGCCGCTACCACAGATGCCCAACACGCCGATGCGCGCGCGGTCGATGAATGGCCGTGTGCCGAGGTAATCGACGGCCGCGCTGAAGTCTTCGGCATACATGTCCGGCAATACCGCGTTGCGCGGCGCGCCCTCGCTTTCGCCCCAGAACGACAGATCCAGCGACAGGGTGACAAAGCCCTGCTCCGCCAGTTTCTGCGCATACAGATTGGCGCTCTGCTCCTTTACCGCGCCCATCGGATGACCAACGATAATCGCCGCGCTGCGCGCTGCCGGGTCGAGTCCTTTAGGGACAAACAGGTTGCCGACCACGGTGAGTTGATATTGATTTTTGAAGCTGACCTTCTGCACGGTCACCTTGTCGCTTTTGAAGAAATTGTCGGCACCGTGGGACATGTCAGCTCCGAATGCAGTAAATGAACTCAGGAGAAACCCGAGCAGTATGAACAGTCGTTTCATGGGGGCGTCCTTGAACGAGAAACCAGGCGAGGCCGGGATGGAGGTATTGTTGCGCAGGCTCGAGGCTTTGATTAGCTAATGAGTGCTTAATGCGGTTATAAACGCAGCTAATCAATAAACCTGAGCATTGCGCCATGGCCAAACCCAATTTCAACGACCTGCTCGCCTTCGTCACCGTGGCCCGCAGCGGCAGCTTCACCCGCGCGGCGGTGCAACTGGGCGTGACGCAATCGGCGGTGAGCCAGGTAGTCTCGGCGCTGGAAGCGCGCCTGAAAATTCGCCTGCTGACCCGCACCACACGCAGCGTGTCACTGACGGCGGCCGGTGAACGCTTGCTGCACACCGTGGGCCATCGTTTCGATGAGATCGAAGCCGAGCTGGACGCGCTGACCGAGTTGCGCGACAAGCCTGCCGGTACGGTGCGCATCACCTGCGGCGACAACATCATCAAGACCACTCTGCTGCCCAAGCTGACGCCACTATTGCTGCAATACCCGGACATCAAGCTCGAGTTCGATATCAACTACGGTTTCCGTGACATCGTGGCCGACCGCTTCGATGCCGGCGTGCGTTTCAGCGATACCGTCGCCCAGGACATGATCGCCGTACCGATCGGCCCGCCGCTGCGCATGGCCGTCGTTGCCTCGCCCGACTACTTTGCCCGGCACCCCGCCCCGCAGCATCCGCGCGAGCTGGCGGCGCACCGCTGCATCGACATTCGATTTCCGACCTACGACGGTGTCGATGCCTGGGAATTTGAGCGGCAGGGCAAAAAGCTGAAAGTGCGGGTCGACGGCCAACTGGTGTTCAACTCCACCGTGCACATCGCCGACGCCGCTGTGAACGGATTGGGAATTGCCTACCTGCCTGAAGACGAGTTCGGTGCGCATCTGGCCGAAGGGCGTTTGGTCAGAGTGCTGGAAGACTGGTGCGAACCGTTCGGTGGCTTCCACCTCTACTACCCCAGCCGCCGCCAACCGTCGCCGGCGTTTTCACTGGTGGTGGATGCGTTGCGCGTGGATCCAGCCCCGTTGTAGTAGCGGGCCTGCTCGCGATAGCGTCGGCACATCCAACAGAGTAAGTGCCAGATCCAGCGCTTTCGCGAGCAGGCTCGCTCCCACATGGGATTTGTAAATCGATTGATTTCCGGGATGTGACGCAAATCCCTGTGGGAGCGAGCCTGCTCGCGAAGGCGCCAGACCCGGCACATCTTCTCTGCATGCAGGCCCCGCGACACCCTCACAACTTCGGCACGTCCCCGGTCGCCTCGGCAATCGTCGCCAAGGTTTCCTCCATGCTGGCGATGTCTTCATGCAGCTTTTGAAACACCAGATCCAGCGACTCGGGGGCGTCCACGGTCTGATGGCCACGCAGCGACTCGACGCTAGCGCTCTCCACGTGCTGGAGAATGTCGACACTTTCTCGCAGTGCCAACAGCTGATCGAAGATCGCGACAATCTGCGCCTGGCTGCGGGTGCTCATCATTTCCACCCAAGCCTGGCAATGATTTCACGCCGGTACGGCGTGTCGATCTGCGCCGGCACCTGTTCGATATAGTCGCGCGCTTGTTCGTGCGCCGCGCCGCTCAACCCGGCCAGATAAGAAACTGCGTCGTCGACATTCGGCACCAGGCCTTCAATGTTCTTGAATCTGCCGGGCAGCGCCGTCCAGATCACCGCATCAAGTTGCCGAGGAATTGCCCATTCAGCAAGCACGCCCATCGGCGAGGTACCGACGGTGAAACTGCCGATGCCATCCTCCCTGCCCTCCGGCACGCCTTCTCGAATACGCAGGAGTTCACGGGCCTGATCGAGATCGGTCACGTCCAGGACCGACCACAGCACTTTGCACGGCGGCGCGTTCGCGCTTATGGCTGTAGTCAACTCGCCAGTGTCACTGACGCGAACGAAGTCGATCGGTACCTGCGGCCCGTCGGCAAACCATTCGCTGGCCAGCGGCAAGCCGTCCGGCTTCCAGATCAGTGAGCCCCATCCCAGACATGCGATGACCATATATCAGACCCTTCTGAAGAAACGATGAACACAGAAAAGAACAGCCTGCTCAGCCTTTGGTTTTTCGCGGGTCGGCAGCGCGTGGAAAGGTGCGTTCTTCCTGGATCGTCCCGTCCTCTTTATGGATTTTCAGCGAGGCGGTTTTATCTTGGAGGTAGTCGCTGGCGATTTGGGTGATCTCGGCTTTGGTTGCAGCCGTTTTCGACGCACGCTGCGCGCCCTCTTTGACCAGTTCCCAGCGCTGCTGGTTTTTACTGATGTGGTAGTTATCCATTCCTTCACCTCTGATGTGAATGACGTGACCGTTAAAGGATTGACCTTGAGCGGTTCAGAGAGTTTGAAAGAATTGATCCCGACTCAATACGCGAATTCGTGCCCCAACTCGCTCTCCATCCACGCCAGAAAACGCCTGACCCGTGGAAAGCTCGAATGCGCTTTGGGGAATACCAAATGGTGCGCCGCCACCGCAGCACTCAGAGATTCAGGCGCTACTTCAACCAGCGTGCCCGCCGCCAGATACTTCTGCGCCAGCAATGTGCTTTCCAGTGCGAAACCCAAGCCATGACTCGCCGCTTCCAGCGACATGTATGAACGATCGAAGCTCAGCGCGTACGGCCGCTCCGGACGCGCCAGACCATGCTGGGCAAACCATTGCGGCCATTTGAGCAGAGTGGCTTCCGACAGAATCAGATCGCACTCCAGTAGATCCGCCGCGCCGCGTACCGAACGTTGCGCGAGCAGTTTCGGTGAGGTCAGCACCGCGAACGTCTCATTCCTGACCGTGCGCACCTCATAGCTTGGCCAGTTCGGCAGACCGTGGCGGATATCGACGTCGATCTTGTCGCGACTGAAGTGCAGCGATTCATAGGAGCATGACAGGTTGATCTGAATGTCCGGATGACTGGCGCGAAACGCTTCCAGGCGCGGCATCAGCCAGAGCAGGCCGAAGCTTGGCGACGAGTGCAAGCGCAGGCAATCGAGACTGACATCGCTGGCCGCACGCTCGGTGGCAACGGCGAGGCTGTGCAAAATCCCGGAGACTTCCTTGAGGTACTGCTCGCCGACCGGCGTCAGCGAGACGCCCCGAGCAGCGCGAACGAATAATTGCCGGCCGATCATCCCTTCCAGTTTCGCCAGTTGATGGCTGACTGCCGAGGGGGTCAGGTCCAGCACTTCCGCCGCTCTGGCGACGTTGCCGAAGCGCGCGGTTTGTTCGAAGGCCTGAATTGCTTTCAGCGGTGGCAGGATGATCGATGCCTCAGTGTCAGAGCGCATGGGGACTCCGTGGTGATTTCTTGTGATGTACGGACCGGTTTCATTCAAGCATTTGCGAAACGGCCTGACGAGTACTGAATTTTTTTCAGCATTGAGTGACTTCCGCGTTATTGCTCACGCTCGCCCCGGAGGACAAGCTGAGTCATCGGTTACTTACACACCGACCCAATAAAAACAATTCGAGGGAATCCTCCATGCTTCTTCAAGGCAAAGTCGCAATCATTACCGGTGCCGCATCTGCCCGTGGCATTGGCCGCGCTACCGCCAGCACATTTGCGCAACACGGCGCTCGCGTGGTCATCCTCGATCTGGATGCCTGCGCAGCACGTGACGCCGCCGCAGCACTGGGCGAAGGTCACCTGGGCCTGGCGGCCAACGTGGCCGACGAAGCGCAGGTTCAGCAAGCCGTCGCCGCCATCATCGAGCACTTCGGGCGCATCGATATTCTCGTCAACAACGCCGGCATCACCCAGCCACTGAAGACTCTGGATATTCGCCCTTCGGACTATGACAAGGTGCTGGACGTCAGCCTGCGCGGCACTTTGCTCATGTCCCAGGCGGTGATTCCGCTGATGCGCCAACAGTCTTCCGGCAGCATCGTCTGCATGTCGTCGGTGTCGGCCCAGCGCGGCGGCGGCATCTTCGGCGGCCCGCATTACAGCGCGGCCAAGGCCGGTGTGCTGGGGCTGGGCAAGGCCATGGCGCGGGAATTGGGGCCGGACAATATCCGCGTCAATTCCATCGCTCCCGGCCTGATTCACACCGACATCACCGGCGGCCTGATGCAGGATGAACGCCGCCACGCCATCATCGAAGGCATTCCGCTGGGGCGCCTGGGTCAAGCGCAGGACGTTGCCAACGCCGCGCTGTTTCTGGCCAGCGACCTGTCCGCTTATCTGACCGGCATCACCCTCGATGTGAACGGCGGCATGCTGATTCACTGAGTAACTCTGGGCGGGCCTGCGTGGCCCGTGCGGTTCTGGATCGATGACGCAGCCGGGCCTGATGGCCTGGCGGTCAATAAAAACAAGAGATCAGACCATCATGACTACCCTGTCGCTCGAAGCGGTTTCGACCGTGCGTTCTTCTGCCTATCGCAAAACGGCCTGGCGCCTGATGCCGTTCCTGATGCTGTGCTACCTGTGCGCCTATCTGGACCGGGTCAACGTCGGTTTCGCCAAGCTGCAAATGATGAACGATCTGGCCCTCAGCGAAACAGTCTACGGACTGGGCGCCGGGGTGTTTTTCATCGGCTATTTCCTCTGCGAAGTGCCCAGCAACATCATCCTGCACAAGGTCGGCGCGCGACTGTGGATTGCGCGGATCATGATCACCTGGGGCATCGTCTCGGCGCTGTTCGCCTTCGTCGAAACCGCCTGGCAGTTCTACGCGCTGCGCTTTCTGCTGGGGATTGCCGAAGCCGGTTTGGCGCCGGGCCTGCTGCTCTATCTCACCTACTGGTTTCCGTCCTATCGGCGGGCGCGCATGACCGTGTTGTGGTTTATCGCCATTCCGCTGTCAGGCATGGTCGGTGGCCCGCTGTCCGGTTGGATCATGAACCACTTTGCCGGCGTGCACGGCTGGGCCGGCTGGCAGTGGATGTTCGTTCTCGAGGCGGTGCCCACCGTGGTCGTCGGCCTGCTGGTGCTGAGTTATCTGAAGGACGGCGTGCATCAGGCGACCTGGCTCAATGACGACGAAAAAGCCTTGATCACTCGCGAACTGGCCGAAGACGACCAGCAAAAGGTCACCCACGCCTCGATCGGCGAGTTCATCCGCGACCGGCGCTTGTGGCTGCTGGCGGCGATCTACTTCTGTGTGGTCATGGGCCAATATGCGATCACCTTCTGGCTGCCGACACTGGTACGTAATGCAGGGGTTTCCGACCCGCTGCACATCGGTTTCCTGACCAGCCTGCCTTATCTGTGCGCCATCGCCGCGATGCTGCTGGTCGGCCGCAGTGGCGACAAACATCGCGAGCGCCGCTGGCACCTGATCGTGCCGATGATCGCCGGTGCGATCGGCTTGAGTCTGGCAGCGCTGATGGGCGGCAATTCGACCTTGTCGATCCTCAGTCTGTGCCTCGCTGCCTCCGGCATTCTTTCCGCCACCTCGTTGTTCTGGATGCTGCCCACCACGCTGCTTGGCGGGGTGTCTGCGGCCGCCGGCATCGCCGCGGTCAACAGCTTCGCCAACCTCGCCGGGTTCTGCTCGCCTTATCTGATCGGCTGGATCACCACCCTGACCGGTTCCAGTGCCATCGGCATGTACCTGATCACCGGCGTGCTGCTCCTCGGCGCGAGCCTGGTTCTGCGTATTCCTGCCGCTTTGGTCAATCGTTGAGTCAACGGAGTTTCATCATGACGACTAATCTTGCACACGCTGCATCGCTGAGCCTGACCCAGCGCGCGCACAACATTCGCCGCCATGCACTGCGCATGGGCCAGGTTCAGGGCCAGGGCTATGTGGGCCAGGCCCTCGGCGCGGCTGACCTGCTGGCGGTGTCTTACTTTCATGCGATGAATCATCGCCCCCAGGATCCCGAGTGGGAGCAGCGTGATCGCTTCTATCTTTCCATCGGCCACTACGCCATCGCGCTGTACGCAGCGCTGATCGAAGCGGAGATCATTCCCCTCGATGAGCTGGAAACCTACGGCTCGGATGACAGCCGCCTGCCGATGTCGGGCATGGCTGCCTACACGCCGGGGATGGAAATCACCGGCGGCTCGCTGGGTCAGGGCCTGGGCATCGCGGTCGGTGCCTGCCTGGGCCTCAAGCGCAAAGGCTCGGCCTCGTTCGTCTACAACCTGCTGTCCGATGGCGAACTCAATGAAGGCTCGACCTGGGAAGCGGTGATGTCGGCTTCGCACTGGCAGCTCGACAACCTGATCGCCATCGTCGACGTCAACAATCAGCAGGCCGACGGTTACTCCAGCGAGATTCTTTCGTTCGAACCCATCGTCGATCGCTGGCAAGCCTTCGGCTGGTTCACCCAGCGCGTCGACGGCAATGACCTCGACGCCCTGGTCGCTGCATTCGATGCCGCGCGCAATCACCCCGGCGGGCAACCGCGCGTGATCATCTGCGACACGAAAATGGGCAAAGGCGTGCCGTTTCTGGAGAACCGGGAGAAGACCCACTTCATTCGCGTCGAAGAGCACGAATGGGACCTGGCACTGAACAACCTTGAAGAAGGAAAAGACCAATGAGCAACGCCGCCAACACTGCGCCTTCGACTGCTACTGGCGCGCCGGTGAAAAAGCGCCTGACCACCTCGGCGATGATTGCCTCGATTGCCTCCGAGGGCCAGGCGACCCGCTCGGCACCGTTCGGCCATGCGCTCGCAGCGCTGGCAGACCAACGCGCGGACATCGTCGGCCTGTCAGCGGACCTGTCCAAGTACACCGACCTGCACATTTTCGCCAAGGCGCACCCGGAGCGTTTCTATCAGATGGGCATGGCCGAACAGTTGCTGATGAGCGCTGCCGCCGGCATGGCGCGTGAGGGTTTCGTGCCCTTCGCCACCACCTACGCGGTGTTCGCATCGCGGCGTGCTTACGACTTCATCTGCATGGCCATCGCCGAGGAAAACCTCAACGTCAAAATCGTCTGCGGCCTGCCCGGCCTCACTACCGGCTACGGGCCGAGCCACCAGGCCACGGATGATCTGGCTATTTTCCGCGCCATGCCCAATCTGATGATTGTCGACCCGTGCGATGCGCTGGAAATCGAACAGGCCGTGCCGGCCATCGCCGCTCACCAAGGCCCGGTCTATATGCGTTTGCTGCGCGGCAATGTGCCGTTGGTGCTGGACGACTACGGTTATAAATTCGAGATCGGCAAGGCCAAGACCCTGCGCACGGGCAACGACGTGCTGATCATCTCCACCGGGCTGATGACCATGCGCTCACTGGAAGCGGCCAAGCAATTGCAGGCCGACGGTATCGATGTGGCCGTGCTGCACGTGCCGACCATCAAGCCGCTGGATGAGCAAACCATTCTCGCCGAAGCGCGCAAATCCGGGCGTCTGGTGGTCACAGCCGAGAACAGCTCGATCATCGGCGGTTTGGGTGAGGCGGTTGCCGGGTTGTTGTTGCGCAATGGCGTGACGCCCACCTTCAGACAGATCGCGTTGCCCGACGCGTTCCTTGACGCCGGCGCCCTGCCGACGCTGCATGATCGCTACGGCATTTCGACGCCGGCCGTTTGCGCGCAGATCAAAGCCTGGCTGTAACTCCACCGTGAGCGGCGCCTCCATCCGAGGCGCTCGTTCATTCGCAAACAGGAGGCAGAACGTGAAAGCACATGAACTGCTGGATCCCGACTTCAAAAGCTTTTTAACCCCCGGCGCAGAAGCCTGGACGTTGGAAACGCTGCCCGCGATCAGGGAGCGTGTCCATGCGACATTCAGATCCCGAGAACCAGCGCGCGGTGAAAGCCTATGGATAAAGTCCCACGACGGTGAGGATTTGCGCCTGTGTCTTTACCGGCCCGCCGCCGCAGCAGCGGACGGTAATTTTGCGATGATCCTGTACATCCACGGCGGAGGCTTCGTCCTTGGTTGCCCCGAAATGGCCGATGACTATCTGGCCAATCTCGCCGAAGCACTTCAGGCGATCATCGTTGCTGTCGATTACCGTCTCGCGCCCGAATACCGCTTCCCTATTCCTCTGGAGGATTGCTACACCGCCCTCGGCTGGGTTTTCGCCCACCCGCAAACGCTCAATATTGACGCCGACAAAGTAATCGTCATGGGCCACAGTGCCGGCGCCGGGCTGGCAGCAGCGCTGGCCATTGTGGCGCGGGATCGCGGCGAGTATTCCATCGCCAGCCAGGTGCTGATTTATCCGATGCTCGATTACCGTTCGGGCAGCGCAGCCTCGCCTCACCAGAACAGCACGACCGGCGTGATTGGCTGGCCGGCGCAAGCCAACCAGTTCTGTTGGGATTGCCTGCGCGCTGACCAAGCGCTGGATGATCTGCCAATCGGCTGGTTTTCGCCGGCCCTGCAGGATGATCTGCGTGACTTGCCACCGACGTTTCTGGCCGTCGGGGCGCTGGATCTGTTTCTGGAAGAGGACGTTGCATTTGCCCTGCGTCTGTCCCGCGCCGGGGTTGCCGTCGAACTGCATGTCTACCCTGGGGCGCCACATATGTTTGATCAGTGCCCCGGCAGTGTTAGCGATCAGGCTGCGCTGGATATCGTCCGATCACTTCGGCGATCGATAGCTAGCGCATTAACTGCTGAGGGATAGAAAGAACAGCTGAAACGGTACAACAGGATTTCTTATACAAAGCCTTTCCCCCCCTCCCACGCTTATTGATTAATACCTTCGCAGACAGGCAACTGCGGAGGGTGGCCTGCGCTTTGAGAAATTCAATATCGCTTAGCCATCATCCTCGGCGATTCCGCCCGGACCTTTTCCAGCGTCCCTTTGGATAATGTCGAAAACGACACATTTTGTTGCACCGAAAAACCGCTTGGATCCAACGTCCCGACAAACGGTAACGACCTGAATAGAACATGTTTTCAGAGAGATAAACGTGGGCAAATGGCCCATCCATGCGCTCGTCAAAAATCAGGCAGCCCCATCTGACACTCCCTATCTATGGTTTTAAAACCATCCGTGGACGTCCGCCCCACCCATTTACAGGGAGTAGTAATGGACAACATCGTCATTGCCGACAAAGCCAATTCTCAGCTCACTGCCCAGAACTGGGGCAATGTTCAGCTCAGTCAGCCGTCAGTTGTACAAATGCCGGTTCGGCCCGATCAATTGGCGTCGACCAGTCGCAGCGGTCAGGATTTGATCGTCAATCTGAAGTCTGGCGAGCAAATCAAAATCTCCAATTTCTTTGTCACCAGCCCTGACGGCGTGCCCAATGACATTGTCTTTCAGGGTGACGACGCGACGCTGTGGCAGGCGCGCTACAGCGCCGAGCCGTTCAATGGCTTTACCTTTGACGAAATCAATTCGCTGGACGAGCTGATCGCTGGCGTCGGTGTGGTGGATGGCGCGACGCCGGCATGGGCGATTGCCGGGCTTGGCCTGTTGGGCGCGGGTGGTGCGGCAGCCGCTGCCGGCGGAAGTGGCGGTGGCGGCGGCGGTGGTGGTGGTGGGGGCGGAGACGCGACGCCTCCTGCGCCCGCGACCGGATTAACCTTGTCGGCCGATGGCAGGGTGCTGAGTGGTTTTGGCGAAGCTGGCAGTGTCGTTCAGGTACGCGATGCGGCCGGCAACCTTTTGGGTTCCGGAACCGTTGGCGCCGACGGCAGTTTCCAGGTCGACCTGGGTACGCCACAGAACAATGGCCAGCCGCTCGACGTCACGCTCACCGACCCTGCGGGCAACGTTTCGACACCCGGTACGGTCACTGCGCCGGATACCACCGCGCCCACCGCGCCTGGCAACCTCGCTGTGAGCGCAGATGGCACGCAACTCGGCGGCACCGGTGAAGTCGGCTCGACCATCCAGGTGCGCGCCGCCGATGGCACGCTGCTCGGCAGCGCCTTGGTTGCGGCGGATGGCACCTTCAGCGTCGTCCTCAGCCCCGCGCAAACCGGCGGTCAGCCGCTGACAGTGAATGCCACCGATGCCGCAGGCAACACCTCGACCGGCGCAACGGTCAGCGCGCCGGAGATTGTCGAACCGACGACGCCAGGCAATCTTGGTTTGAGCAGCGACGGCAGCCAACTGACCGGCACCGCCCGGGCCGGCACCACGATCGAAGTCCGTGCCGCCAACGGCGAATTGCTCGGGCGCGCGGCGGTGGCCGCTGACGGTACTTTCCTGCTGACGCTGATTCGTGCGCAGGCCAACGGTGAAACCTTCAGTGTCGTGGCAGTCAACAGCGCCGGTGCGCAATCGCCGGCCATCACCTTCAATGCGCCGGACATCACCGGCCCCGCCGCTGCTACGGATCTGACGGTGAGCAGCGATGGCCTCTCGGTCACCGGCCGTGGCGAACCCGGCAGCACAGTCAGCGTCACCAATGCCCAAGGCACACTGCTCGGCACGGCTTTAGTCGCAGCCGATGGCTCGTTCACTGTGCAACTCAATGCCGCGCAAATCGATGGTGAGGCGCTGAGCGTGCTGGTCACCGACGCCGCCGGCAACCCTTCGCCAGCAGCGACCGTTATCGCCATTGATCTCGACGGAATGACCCAGCCGAGCGACGTTGCCCTGAGCGTGGATGGCCTGCAGATGAACGGTCGCGGCCAGGTCGGATCAACGATCACGGTACGCGACGCCAACGGCACTATACTCGGCTCGGCAGTGGTCGCTGCGGACGGCACGTTCACGGTGCAACTGAGCAGTCCACAGAACAATGGCGAAACACTGCAGATCAGTGCCAGCGACGCCGCTGGCAACACCTCCGCGCCGCTGAGCTACGTCACACCTGACACCCAAGGGCCGACGGCCGTCTCCGATCTCGCGCTCGACGCTCAGGGGCAGACGCTCACCGGTAAGGGTGAGTTGGGTGCGTCAGTCACTGTGCGCGATCCGGCCGGCAACATCATCGGCACCGGCACGGTGGGTGCCGACGGCAATTTTACCGTTCCACTTTCCACACCACAGACCGATGCGCAACAGCTGCAAGTGATCCAGACCGACGCGGACGGCAATCCTTCGGCGCCGATCAACGTGATCGCACCCGATCTGACCACGCCGGTTGCCGTGACCGATGTAAGCATTTCCGCCAATGGCGCCGTGGTCTCCGGCGCGGGTCAGATCGGTGCGACCGTTACTGTCACTGACACCAATGGGACCGTGCTGGGAACAGCTGTCGTCGGCAGCAACGGCCGGTTCGAAGTCACCTTGTCCTCGCCACAAACCAATGGCCAGAACCTCAGCGTCGTGCAGACCGATGGCTCGCCGTCGGGCTCGCCGGCAGTTCCAGTTGAAGCGCCGGATATCCAGGCCCCAACGGCTCCTTCGGACCTGACGCTGAATGCTGGCGGCACTGAACTGAGTGGCACCGGCGAACCCGGTGCCACGGTGACGGTCAAGGATTCGGCCGGCAATACGCTGGGCACCGTGATCGTCGGCGGCACCGGCGCCTTTACAGTGCCGCTGAACAGCCCACAGATCGAAGGCCAGCAACTGCAAGTCAGCCAATCGGATGGCGTGAACGTTTCCCCCAGCACACCATTGACAGCGACGGACACCACCGCGCCGCTGGCGCCGGACAATGTCGTGCTCGCCAGTAACGGCGTGACCTTGACCGGCACCGGGCAAGCGGGCAGCACCGTAACCGTCAGCGCGCCCGACGGCACGGTGCTCGGCTCTACGGTGGTCGCCAGCGACGGCAGTTTCAGCGTCAACCTGAGCCCGGCTCAGCTCGACGGTCAGGTGTTGAGTGTGATCCAGACCGATGCGAGCGCCCTGCCCTCGCCGGCCACGCCGGTCACCGCACCGGACATCACCGCCCCACCTGCACCGAGCGGTCTGCTCATCGATCCGGCGGGTGCCACCGTCACCGGTACCACGCAACCCAATAACACGGTGCAGGTGCTGGATGCCGACGGCAACGTCATCGGCACCGCGACCGCTGACGGCACGGGCGCCTTCACGGTCAACCTCGACACGGCTCAGACCAATGGCGAAGCCTTGCAAGTCGTGGTGTCGGACGGCGCCAACAGTTCGCTGCCAGGCACAGTTGCCGCGCCGGACAGCACCCCGCCGGCAGCGGTCAGCGATCTCGCGCTCAACCCGGCCGGCACGCAGGTCTCTGGCCTTGCCGAACCGGGCACCACGGTCACCGTCAGTATTGCCGGCGGTGGCGCTGTGCTGGGCACCGCGACGGCCGATGCGGATGGCCGCTTTGTCGTGACCCTCAGCCCACCGGCCGAGCCTGGCGGCAATCTGGAAGTCATCAGCACGGATGGCGGCGGTAATGATTCGCCCGTCGTGCCGCTGGCAGGACTGGACGGTAGCCAGGTCGCGACCCCGACCGATCTGGCCTTGAGTGCCGATGGTTTCACCCTGACGGGCGCCGGAACGTCCGGTTGCACCGTGACGGTGACCAGCAGCAGCGGCACGGTGCTCGGCTCAGGTCTGATCAACAGCTTCGGCCGCTTCACCCTGTTGCTCAGTAGCAAACAGATCAATGCGCAAGTTCTCCAAGTGACGGCCACCAGTCCCGACGGTGACGTGTCGATTCCGGGCACGGTGACGGCGGTCGATGGCACGGCGCCGGACGCTGTGACCAATCTGGCGCTGAATACCAACGGCACGACACTCACTGGACGCGGAGAGGCCGGGGCGACGGTCACTGTTACCGACACTACGGGCACCGTGCTCGGTACTGCACTGGCCGCCAGCAACGGCACGTTCAGCCTGACGCTGACGCCGGCACAACTTAATGGCCAGGCGCTTACCGCGATCCAGAGCGACGCCGCCGGCAACCTTTCGCAACCCGCTGGCATCATCGCCACCGATTTGCAACCGCCCGCCGCAGCGACTGGCGTTTCGATCAATGACGTCGGCACCGTGGTCAAAGGCCAGGGCGAAGCCGGCAGCACCGTGACCGTGCGCGATGCCGCCGGCAATGTTCTGGCCACCGGCGTGGTCGATCAGAGCGGCAACTTCCAGGTCACCTTGCCCAATGCGCAGAACACCGGCGAAACCCTGCAGGTCACCCTGACCGACGCCAATGGCAACGCCTCGACTTCCACTGGCGTGATCACCATCGACGGCACCCCGCCGGCCGCCGTGCAGAATCCACTGATCAGCGCCGATGGCAGCACCCTCAGCGGCACGGGTGAAGCTGGCGCGACGGTCAATGTCACCACCGCCAGCGGCACCCTGCTGGGTAGCGCCGTGGTTGGCGCGGACGGCTCGTTCAGCGTGACCCTGGCGCCAGCGCCGACCAATGGTGAGGCGCTGGCGATCAGCCAGACCGACCCCGCCGGCAACGTCTCGCCATCGACCAGCGTCACCGCACCCGACATCAGCCCACCGGCGGCACTGACCCAAGTCGCGGTGAATGCCGACGGCGTCACCGTCACTGGTCATGGCGAACCGGGCGCCACCGTTTCCGTGCGCAGCGCCGACGGCACCTTGCTCGGCACCGCGCAGGTCGGCAGTGGCGGCGCGTTCACTGTCACGCTGAACGCAGCACAACTGAATGCCGAAGTGCTGACCGTCACTCAGGAAGATCCGCCGGGCAACGTTTCGACGGCGGTTGAAGTCATCGCCGCGGATTTGACCGCGCCGGCGATTCCAAGCGCGTTGACCCTCAATGCTGCCGGCGTGCAACTGGCCGGTAGCGCCGAGGCCGGCAGTACCGTGACCGTGCGCGACAGCCAGGGCAATCTTCTCGGGACCACCACGGCGGCCGCAAACGGCACTTTCCAGATTACCCTCAACAGCCCGCAAACCAATGGCCAGTCGCTGAACGTGACGGCCACCGATGCGGCAGGCAATCCGTCGGCCCCGGCAATCGTCAATGCGGTCGATAGCACGGCGCCGTTGGTAGCGAGCGATCTGGCGGTGAGCGCCAATGGTGCCACCCTGACCGGCATCGGCGAGGTCGGCGCCAGCGTGGAAGTTCGCGATGCCGGCGGTGTTTTGCTGGGTACTGCGACCGTTGCCAGCAATGGCAATTTCAGCGTCACGTTGTCCCCGGCGGCGGTGGCTGGATCGAATCTTTCCGTGGTGCAGATCGATGCTGCCGGCAACACCGGACCGACGGCGCCGGTGACTGCGCCGGGCAATCTGGCGGAAAGTGCACCGACCAATCTGGCCCTCAGCGCCGACGGTCTGACCCTGACCGGCTCGGCCACCGCCGGCAGCACCGTGAGCATTCGCAATGCCTCGGGCGTGTTACTCGGCAGCGCGCTGGTGGCGGCCAATGGCACTTTCAGCGTCACCCTCAACGCCGCGCAACTCAACGGCGAACAGCTGTCTGCCGTGGCAACCTCGAGCACCGGTATCAATTCGTCACCGACCGACTACACTGCTGCCGATATCGCCGCGCCAACGCTGCTCAGCGAACTGAGCCTGGCACCGAACGGCACGGCCCTGACCGGGCGCGGTGAAGCCGGCGCCACGGTGACCGTGCTCGGCACCGGCGGAGCGGTTCTCGGCAGCGCCGTGGTGGCGGCCAACGGCACGTTCAGCGTCAACCTCAGCCCGGCGCAGACTTCGGGTCAGACCTTGAGCCTGAGCCAGGCCGACGCCGCCGGCAACGAATCCAACAGCGTCAATCTGATCGCCCCGGATCTGATCGCGCCCAATGCGCCGGCGGCGCTGGTGGCAAGCACTGACGGCACCTTGCTGTCGGGTACCGGTGAGGCTGGCACCACGGTCAACGTGTACAACGCCGCCGGAGCGCTGGTCGGGACCGGCACCGTGAGCATCGACGGCACGTTTGCGATCACCCTGACCACGCCGCAAGCCAATGGCCAGGCGCTGACCGTGTCGCTGACGGATGCGGCGGGCAACACCTCGGCAGCCACGCCGTTCACTTCGGTCGACAGCACACCGCCAGCGGCCGTTTCGCAACTGAGCATCGGCGGCGACGGCGCAAGCCTGACCGGGCGCGGCGAACCGGGCGCGCAGGTGCGCGTCATCGACAGCGACGGCAACGTGCTTGGCACCGCCGTGGTCAGCGCGACCGGTACCTTCACCCTGCCACTGAACCCGGCGTTGACCAACGCCGAAGTGATCACCGTGGTCCAGGCCGACGCAGCGGGCAACGACTCGCCGGCAGTGAACCTGACCACACCGGACTTCACCCCGCCTGATCCACTGGACAACGTCGATATCAACTCGTCCGGCGCGCTGGTCATCGGTACTGGCGAACCCGGCGCGACCGTCACCGTGCGCGATGCCAACGGCACTTTGCTCGGCACCAGCGTGGTACTCGGCGACGGCACCTTCAGCGTCACCCTCAATCCGCCGCAGATCAATGAACAGATCCTCAGCGTGCAGCAGGCCGATCCACCCGGCAACGTCAGCGCCCCGGTGACGGTCACCGCCCCGGATCTGACCCCGCCAGCGACGCCGGCCGATCTGCAACTGAATGCCGATGGCGGTCTTCTCACCGGTACCGGCGAAGTCGGCGCCACTGTCCGTGTGACGTCGGCCGATGGCACCGAGCTGGGCACCGGCACCGTGGGCAGCGATGGCCGTTTCCAGATCACCGTGACCCCGGTGCAAACCAATGGCCAAGCGCTGTTCGTGGTGTTGGCGGATGCAGCCGGCAATGCCTCGCCTGCCGGCACCCTGACGGCGCCTGACAGCACGCCTCCTGCAGCACTGACCGATGTCGAGATCGACGCCAGCGGCAGCCTGATCACCGGTTCCGGTGCGGCGGGCTCGCAGGTAGTCGTCACCAACGCGGTGGGCACCATCGTCGGTACCGGCACCGTCGCGGCCGATGGCAGTTTCAGCGTGACACTGGATCAGCCGCTGCTCAACGGTGAAGCCTTGTCGGTGATCCAGCGCGATGCCGCAGGTAATCCTTCGCCAATCGTGCCCGTCACTGCGCCGGACATCACCCTGCCCGCTGCGCCCACAGGCCTCGCTCTTACGTCCGACGGCGTGACATTGACCGGTACTGGTGAAGCCGGTGCCACGGTGCGCGTGCTCAGCGCGACTGGCACGGTACTGGGCTCGGCAACCGTGACCGGCAATGGCTCGTTCAGCGTGACCCTCAATCCGCCGCAGGTGAATGGCGAGTTGTTGAGCGTCAATCAGACTGATCCGGCTTCAAACATTTCACCCACAGCACCTCTGCAAGCAGGCGACAGCACTGATCCACTGGAAGTGGCCGACCTCAATGTCAGCCAGGACGGCTTGACCGTCACCGGTACCGGCGAGCCCGGCACAACCGTCACCGTGCTTGACGGCGCGGTGGTGCTCGGCACAGCGACGGTGGCGGCAGACGGCAGTTTCAGCGTCACGTTGTCGGCTGCGCAACTGGATGGCCGCGCGCTCTCGGTAGTGCAAGCCGACGCGCAAAACAACCAGTCCGAGCCCGTACTGGTCGACGCGCCGGACAGCACTGCACCTATCGCACCAACGGTGACATCGCTGACCGGCGCCGGCACCTTGCTCGCCGGGACCGCCGAAGCCGGCAGCACCGTGACTGTGCTGTCCGCCACCGGCACCGTGCTCGGCACAGCGGTGGCATTGGGCGACGGCACCTACACCGTCACGCTGAATCCGGCTCAGGCCAATGGTCAGTTGTTGTCAGTGATCGCGACGGACGAGGCGCAAAACGCATCGCCAGTGCTGCTCTACCCGGCGGCAGATACCACGGCTCCGGATGCCGTCACCGGTCTGACCATCAGCGGCGATCTGAGCCAGCTCGCCGGTCGTGGCGAAGCCGGTGCCAGTGTCGAGGTGACCGATGCGCTGGGAAATGTTGTCGGCACCGGCACGGTCGCGGCCAACGGCACATTCCTGATCGATCTGGATCCGGGCATCACTGCCGGCCAGGTGCTGACAGTGAATCAAACAGACGTTGCGACTAACGTGTCCGCAGACGCCGACCTGACTGTTCCGGCAGTGCCAGCCCCGGCTGCGCCGGACAATCTTGTGCTGACAGCCGACGGCGTGACGCTGACCGGCACGGCGGCGATCGGCACCACCATCAATGTCTACGCGCCGGACAACAGCCTGATCGGCACCGGCGTCACTGGCCCGGATGGCACGTTCAGCGTGTTGCTGACGCCTGCGCAAATCAACGGCCAAAGCCTCGAAGTCACCGCCAACACTGCGTTGGGTGGCGCCTCGCTGCCGACTGAAATCACCGCAGGCGACACTTCGGCGCCGGCGCCACTCAGCGATCTGGCGGTCAATGCCAGCGGCACACTGGTCACCGGTCGCGGCGAAGTCGGCGCCTCGGTGACTATCACCGGCGCTGGCGGCGTGGTGTTGGGCAATGCGACGGTTGGCGCCAATGGCACCTTCAGCGCGCAGCTCAATACGCCGCAGGTCAACGGTCAGGTGCTCAATGCGACACAGACCGATGCGTCCAATAACACCTCATCCGGGCTTAACGTAACGGCGCCCGATATCACTCCCCCGGCCGCTCCGACGGCGCTGGTCCTCAGCGGCGCCGGTCTGGTGCTCGGCGGGCTCGGTGAAGCCGGCGCCATCGTCACCGTGCGCGGTACGGGTGGCACGGTGCTGGGCACGGCGACGGTGGCGGGCAATGGCTCGTTCTCGGTGACCTTGTCATCGGCGCAACTCAACGGCCAGCAACTGAGCGTCACGCAGAGCGATGCGGCGGGCAACGTTTCGCCGGTTACCAACCTCAGCGTCGCCGATACCACCGCGCCAGCGCCGCTGAGCAATGTCAGCCTGAACGGCACCGGCCTGGCCGTCAGCGGCACGGGTGAAGCCGGCGCGACCGTCAGCGTGACCAACGCAGCCGGTACCGTTCTCGGCACCGCGGTGGTCAATGCTGGCGGCACCTTCACCGTACAACTGTCCAGCGCGCAACTGAACGGCCAACAGCTCAACGTCCAACAGGCCGACCCGACGGGCAATCTGTCGCAGGTCTTCAATCTGACGGCCCCTGACGTGCAGGCGCCGATCGCGGCCAGCGGTCTGACGCTCGCTGCCAACGGTCTGACGTTGAGCGGTACGGGTGAAGCCGGTGCGACGGTCAACGTCTACGGCCCGGGCGGCGCGCTGATTGGCACTACTACCGTGGGCAGTGGCGGCACGTTCAGCTTCAACCTGAACACCGCGCAACTCGACGGGCAGCTGTTGACCGTGCGTCTGGTCGACCCGGCCGGCAATCTGTCGCCCAATGCCAGCCTGACAGCGCCGGACATTACCGCACCCGGCGCGCCGACTGGCGTCAGCGTCAATGGCAGCGGCACCGTGCTCACTGGCGTCGGCGTGCCCGGCTCGACCATCAGCGTGCGAGGCGTCGGTGGTGTGGTGCTCGGCACCGCGACCGTCGCCGCCAACGGCAGCTTCTCGGTGACACTGGCCTCGGCGCAGATCAATAGCCAATTGCTCAGCGTCACCCAGGCCGATCCGAGTGGCAACGTATCGGCTGCGGCGACCGCGACGGCGCCAGACCTGACGCCTCCAGCGGCGGCCACGGCGCTGCTGGTCGGTGCCGATGGCCTGACTGTCACCGGTACCGGCGAAGCCGGCGCAACCGTGACCATCAAGTCGGCCAGCGGCGCCGTTCTCGGCACCGCCACGGTCAACAACCTCGGCGTGTTTACCGTCACCCTGAGCAGTGCGCAGATCAACGGCGAAAACCTCACCGTCAACCTCAGCGACGCACGCGGCAACGTTTCGGTGGCCGCCAACGTCATTGCGCCGGATGTCGACGTCAACGCGCCCGTGGTCGCCAGTGATAACCTCGCCGTCGGCACCGTCACCCTGGCTCCGGTCACCGCGTCGCAGACCTTCAACGACTCGTTTACCACGCTACTGGCCGGATTCTCGAAAACCTTCACCTTCACCGTCGCCGGCGGCACGCGTCTTGATCCGACCCTGACGCTGACCACCAGCAGCCTGATTTCGCTGATCGATGGCGTGGTCTATACCCTGCAAGTCAAGGATGCCAGCGGTAACTGGGTGACTCTGGATGTCAACGGCAGCGGCGGCCGGCTTGACCTGATCGCGCTCGCCGGCCAAGGCGTACGGGTCGACATCGGTAACCTGCTGTCAGGCGATTATCGACTGACGGTTTCGAGCACCGGTATCGGCGTGCTGACCACGGTCAATACCCAGCTGCAACTGGATGTCAGCAGCCTGACCCAGTTCAACGGCATTGCCGGGCCAGCGGTGACCGGCAACGTGATCACCAACGTCGGTGTCGATGGCACGGCCGATCAGACCGGCCCGGACAACGGCGCGCAGTTGCAGATATTCAAGAACGGCGCCTGGGTCAGCGCCGGGGCCGGCACCACGGTGCAAGGCCTGTACGGCACGCTGACCATCGACGCCAATGGCAACTACAGCTACAAACCGAACGGCAGTGTTGGCAGCGTCGGCAAGGTCGACGTGTTCAACTACCAACTGGTGCACCCGAACGGCTTGAGCGACACCGCCAATCTGTATGTGCGCATCGACAGCCCGCAAGCCAGCGAAGTGTGGAATGACGCCAACCTCGGCAGCCCGGCGCTGGTGGTGGATGCCACAGCGGACATCGCCTCGACTGACGTCACCCTGATCAACCGCGAAGTCACCACCAACTCTGCCCTTGGCACGTTCAATGTGCTGCTGGGCGGCGGCAGCGGTAACTACAACACGGTGGTCGCGGCCGATACCGTCAGTGACCTGACCGTGGTGGTCAATTCGAGCAACCTGTTGGCGCTGCTCGGTTCGATGACGGTGGGCCTGTACAAGCTCAACACCGCCACCAACCAGTACGTGCTGGTCAAGAGTTACGGCGGCAACGCGCTGGTCAATCTCGGCGGCGGCAACTACGGGATCAAGTTCGACGACCAGACCGCCGGCAGTTATCAGGTGCGGGTGGCAGTGGGCGGCCTCGGCCTGCTGACCAGCGTCAACACCAGCCTGATCAACGTCGCGACCTACAACAATCAGTTCGTGGTCGGCAGCTACACGCCGGTATCGGGCAATCTGCTCACCGACACCGCTGGCGGCGGCGCCGATGTGTTGGGCTCGGTCTATACCTTGCTCAGCGTGCTGGTCGCTGGGAGTTACGTCGCGCCGGGTTACAACGGCGTCTCGCTGGTCGGTAACTACGGCACCCTGGTGGTCCAGGCCAACGGCAACTACACCTACACGCTCAAGGCCGGGCTGACCGATGCGGTGATCGGCCAGGAAGACACCTTCACCTATCAACTCACCCACCCCAACGGCACCGTGGATACCGCGACGCTGACCATCGACCTGAACAAGGCCGGCGCATTCGCCAGCACCGCTTTCTCGGCACTTGCCAGCGATGACCTCGGTCTCGCCCATGCCACTGGCAGTGACCTGATCCAGGGCACCGAGGGCAACGACACCCTCGACGGCTCGCACGGTGGCGCCGTGACCCTGCAAGGTGGCGGTGGCGACGACACGCTGATCATCGCCGATCAGCAATTCACCTCGGTGGACGGCGGCAGCGGCACCGACACCCTGCTCTGGGCCGGTGGTGATGTGTCGATCAACCTCGGCGATCTGCAGAGCAAGATCCACAACGTCGAAATCCTTGACCTCAATCACTCGAGTGCGGTTGCGCTGACACTGAATCTCAGCGATCTGCTGGCGATTACCTCTTCGGACAACAACACCCTGCTGATCAAGGGTGACGACAGGGACAGCGTGCACATGATCGATGGCTGGGTCGCCGATGGTACGCAACAGGCCGACGGCATCGACTATGTTCAATACACGGCACAGGAGGATCCGAGCCACCACTTGTGGGTACAGAACGGCATTCAAGTGGTTTGAAACAAGACATCGAACGTTGGTCTCTCAACAGTAAGGGAAGTCTGTGGAGTCAGTTTTTCGCCAGAAATGGCCGGTGGTCCTGTTGACCATCGGCCTCTACCCCGCTTTCACCGTCGGCGTTCGCGCCGACGACAATCTCGACAGCAGCTTGCGCAGCATCAGCCCGTCGCAACTGCAACAACCGGCAGGCAATGAAAGCCGTCAGCGCCCTGCCCCTGCTTCAAAAACGGCCGCCAACGCAGATACTTTGGGGCTGGAACAAGCGGTCAGGCTGGCCGTGGACTGGCACCCACGCATCGGCGAAGCCATCGGCACCCTGTTCCAGCAAGGCGAAGGGGTCAACGTCGCCGAGTCCGGTTATTACCCGCAGGTCACCGGTGGCATCAAGGGTGGCTACACCAGCGGTTACGGCAGCGATGCCGGCAGCCAGTCGGTGAACATTTCCCTCAAGCAGATGCTGTATGACTTCGGCAAGGTTTCCAGTTCGGTCGACGCCGCCCGCGCCCGGGTGGCGCGCAGTCAGGCGGGGATTCTGCTGGCGATCGACGACATCGCCCGCGACACCGCCAGGGCCTACATCGAAGTGCAGCGTTATCAGCGTCTGCTGGAGGTTGCGCGTGAGCAGATCCAGGGCATCGGCGGCATCGTCGACCTGGCCAAACAACGCAGCGACATGGGCGCCAGCACCCGCTCCGATATGGTTCAGGCGCAGTCCCGGGCCGAAGGCGCGACGGCCACATTGCAGGAATTCAAAGCGCAATACGCACGCTGGCAAGCGACCCTGACCAGTCTGCTCGGACGGCGCACGCCGCCGGCGGTCAGCGACGCCGCCGCGCCTACGCTAACCCAGGCCTGCGACGCCTCGCAGATCTCCGACACCCTGCCCGCCGTCCTCCAGGCCGCCGCGCAACGCACTCAGGCCCAGGCCGAACTGGCCCAGGCCAAAGCCGAGGCCTACCCGACCCTGTCGCTGCAACCGTCGGTCAACCAATACCTGGACGATCATTACGACGATCAGAACTCGCGCGCCGATCGCACTCAGGTCGGGATCTTTCTCAATCTCGAAGTGCCGATCTATCAGGGCGGTGCGATCAGTGCGCGCAGCCGCGCCGCCGGGCATGCGCTGACCGCAGCGGATTCGGCCGAAGACTTCGCCCGTCTGCAAGCGCGCCAGGGTCTGGCCGAAGCCCAGGCGCAAACTTCGGGCCTGAACCGGCGGCTGCGCTCGCTGGAATTTCGCCAGACCAGCATCACCGAGGCACGCATGTTGTATGGCCGCCAGTACCTGGAACTGGGCACGCGGCCGCTGCTCGACCTGCTCAACGCCGAGCAGGAAATCCATCAGTCACGGTTCGATCTGGTCAACACCCAGGCTGATCTGCAACGCCTGCAGATCGACTGCTTCTACAACAGCGGTGCGATTCGCCGGGTCTTCGGCATCGACCACAGCGCCATCCAGAGTGTCGAGATCCTGCCATGACCGATGCCAGCATCACTGTTCCCGAACCCGCTGCTGCCGAAGCTCGCGAAGATTATTCGCCATGGCTGGAAGCCGTGCTCAAGGTCGCCCGCCACTACCGACTCGACGTCTCGCCGGAAAGCGTGCGTCTGGCCTCGGTGCACAGCGAAGGCCGCGTCGAAGAAGTGGTTCGGCACATGGCGCGTCAGGCCGGTTTGAGCGTGAAATTCGCGGTATTCGACAACAAGAGCCTGAGCCGCTGGCGCACGCCGCTGGTGATGCAACTGCGTGATGGCCAGGTCGGCGTGCTCGAAAGCATCGGCGAAACCGGCGAGCTGGGCATCTGCTTCAGTGGCGATCAAGGTTTGCAGAGTCGCATGGAGGCTGGCGCGCTCGCCGAGCAGGCATTGCGCACCGTGATTCTGCGTCCGACGCAACCGGTGGCGGACGTGCGCACCAACGATTACATCAAGCCCTACGATGAGCACTGGTTCCGGCGCATCGTCCTCACCGATCTGCGGCCTTACAGCCAAGTGATGATCGCCTCACTGGTCGCGAATCTGTTGGGCATGGCCGGGGTGCTGTTTTCCATGCAGGTGTACGACCGGGTGATTCCGGCCGAGTCGCTGCCGACACTGTACGTGTTGTTCGGCGGGGTGATGCTGGCGCTGCTGTTCGATTTCGTCATGCGCATTCTGCGTCTGCGCATCACCGATGTGCTGGGCAAGCGCGCCGACTTGCGCGTCTCCGATCTGGTCTTTGGCCACGCCTTGCGCCTGCGCAATTCCGCGCGGCCGAAATCCACCGGTTCGTTCATATCGCAGTTGCGCGAACTGGAGCAGATCCGCGACCTGATCACCTCCAGCACCGCCACGGCACTGGCGGACATGCCGTTTTTCCTGCTGTTCCTGCTGGTGTTTTATTTGATCGGCGGGCCACTGGTGCTGATTCCACTGGTGGCGCTGGTGTTCATGTTGCTGCCCGGGATCATCGCGCAACCGCGTCTGGCGCGACTGGCCAATGCCTCGATGCGTGAAGCGGCGCTGCGCAACGCCATGCTGGTAGAAAGCATTCAGGGCCTCGACGACATCAAGGCATTGCAGGCCGAGCAGCGTTTTCAACAACAGTGGAACCAGTACAACGCCGCCTCGGCGGACAGCAGCCTGCGCCTGCGCACCTTGACCAACAGCCTGGTGGCGTGGACGCAGAACGTGCAGGGCGGGGTCTTTGCGGTGGTCATCGTGTTCGGCGCGCCGATGGTGATTGCCGGCGACCTGACCACCGGCAGTCTGGTCGCGGCGTCGATTCTGTCGTCGCGGATGATGGGGCCGATGGCGCAACTGACCCACGTGCTCACCCGATGGCAGCAGGCCAAGGTTGCGCTCGAAGGCTTGAACCGGATCATGCAGATGCCGGTGGATCATCCCGAAGGCAGTCAGCGCGTGCACCTGCCGGCGATTCGTGGCGACTACCGCCTGCGTCAGGCCAGTTTTCGCTACAGCGAGGAATCGACGCCGGCGCTCAACAACATTGATCTGAGCATTCGCCCCGGCGAGCGCATCGCCCTGCTCGGCCGCAACGGCGCTGGCAAGTCGACGCTGCTGCAAGCGCTGGGCGGCGCGATGGATCTGAGCAGCGGTGAAACCACTCTGGACGGCATCGCCCTGGCGCATCTGGATCCGGCCGACCTGCGCCGCGATGTCGGCCTGCTGTCGCAACAGGCGCGACTGTTTCACGGCACCTTGCGCGACAACATCACCCTCGGCGCCGGTCAGGCCAGCGATCAGGAAATCATCGCCGCGCTGACCGTCACCGGTGCGCTGGACTTTGTTCGGCAGCTGCCCAAAGGCATGGATCACTTAGTGCTTGAAGGTGGCTTGGGCCTGTCCGGCGGTCAGCGTCAGAGCCTGTTGCTGTCGCGCTTGTTGATCCGTCAGCCGCAAGTGCTGTTGCTCGACGAACCGACGGCCGCGCTCGATGACGTCACCGAGCGGCTGCTGCTGGAAAAACTCGCGACCTGGACCCAGGGCCGAACGCTGGTGGTCGCCACGCATCGGGTCAGTGTGTTGCAACTGGTCGAGCGGATCATCGTCCTCGACAACGGGCGTATCGTCATTGACGACCACCGCGACGCGGCATTGGCGCGGCTGCGCGCACCGGGCAAAGGAGTGGCGGTATGAAGCCGATGATGACCGATGTGCCGGACCCGATGTCCTACCTCGACGGCCGCGATGAGCGCGCACTTGCCGGTGGCGCAAAGGTGATCTGGGGTTGCGCGCTGATGCTTGCCTGCTTCATTGCCTGGGCGGCGTGGTTCGAGATCGTCGAGGTCTCGACCGGTACAGGCAAAGTGGTGCCCAGCTCGCGCGAACAGGTGATTCAGTCGATGGAGGGCGGCATTCTTGAGCAGCTCAATGTCAGCGAAGGCGCTTTGGTCGAGCGCGGCCAGATCCTCGCGCAATTGGACCCGGTGAAGAACCAGTCCAACGTCGGCGAAAGCGCGGCCAAGTACCGCGCGGCGCTGGCCAGCGTCAACCGCTTGCAGGCCGAAGTCAGCGAAAAGCCCCTGACCTTCGACGCATCGCTGCAGGAGTTTCCTGACCTGATCCGCGCCGAAACCGAGCTCTATCAGACCCGGCGCAAAGGTCTGGTAGAAACCCTCGACGGTATTCAGAGCTCGCTGAAACTGGTGCGCAGCGAACTGGCGATCACTGAAAACCTGGCGAAGATCGGCGCCTCGAGCCGGGTTGAAGTGCTGCGCCTGACCCGTCAACGCTCGGAGCTGGAATTGAAGGCCACCGAAGCCCGATCCGATTACATGGTCCGCGCCCGCGAAGACCTGGCCAAGGCCAACGCCGAAGCGCAGATGCTCGAAGCGGTGATCCGTGGTCGCACCGATTCACTATCGCGCCTGACCCTGCGCTCGCCGGTGCGCGGCATCGTCAAGGACATCGAGGTCAGCACGATTGGCGGCGTCATTGCGCCTAACGGCCAGGTCATGCAGATCGTGCCGCTCGATGAACAACTGCTGATCGAGACGCGCATCTCGCCGCGCGACATCGCCTTCATTCACCCGGGCCAGGCGGCGAAAGTGAAAATCACCGCCTATGACTATTCGATCTACGGCAGCCTCGACGGCGAAGTGGTGACGATCTCGCCGGACACGATTCAGGACGAAGCCAAGCCGGAGATCTTCTACTACCGCGTGTTCATCCGCACCGCTTCGGATGAGCTGCGCAACAAGGCCGGCAAACGCTTCGCCATCGTGCCCGGGATGATCGCCACGGTGGACATCCGTACCGGCGAAAAAACCGTGCTCGACTACCTGATCAAACCACTCAACCGCGCCCGCGAAGCGTTGCGCGAACGCTGATCAGCGGCTGGCCAGTTTGGTCGCTGGTGGCGCTGTCGGGGTGATGCTGGCCTGATAGCGCGACCACTCGCGATTGATCTCCGCGTACGGCAAAAAGATGCTTACGCGCGGTTGATCCAGCAAGTCTTTGCGCTTGAGGCGGCTGACGTCGTCACGGGTGAGAAACGCCACGTTGATGCCAACCACTTTGCCATCGGCGGAAAACACCGGCCCGCCGGACATGCCTTTGGCCAGCGCGCCATTATGGGTGCCGTAGAGCACGTTGCCCTCTTTGACGTCGAGGCGAACCATCGCCGGCAGCGCCTGGCCGGTGCCCTTGACCGACATGTACAGCGAATTGAAGCCCACCGAAGTCAGCTCCTCGCCCGGCTTGTAGCCGCGCCACGCCGGCACGCTATTGGCCTTGTGGCGGAAGAACTGCACGTCTGCCTGCCCCTGGAAAACCGTGCCCGACAAGTAAGGAATGTGCTTCACCGTCACGGCGAAGTCTTCATTCCATTGCACAGCCGAACCCATCAGCACGTAAGGCAAAGGCGCGCCGGAGTGAACGACAAAGGCTTGGTCTAAAACAGGATCCTGAACAAAAGCGACTGGCATTCCATTGCACCCGCTGAGCAGCAACGACGCTGCAACAAGTGACTTGAGGGGGCGCATTTTCGGTACATCTTGAAGTGAGGAAAGGTGCTGCAATATGTCATTGCGCCATCACTTTGAGCAATAGGTTCAGCCTACCGCTTGTCGGCATGCGATATAGTGAGTTAATGATTGGATCCAAGCAATTTCCAGGCAATACGCGCAATCAACAGCGAATGAACGCAAATGATCGCGATTGTCTTCAACCAGGTCGAGTGATCCCATGCTGACGAAGCTTGCGGTACAGGGTATTGCGGCTAATCCCCAGACGACGGGCAACTCGCGCGACATGCCAGTGTTCAGCTTCGATCATGCTGAGCAGAGTTTGCCGTTCGGATACGCCCAGTGGATCGTCAACAGGTTGGTCGT
The DNA here is from genome assembly GCF_014268585.2 of Pseudomonas iranensis. Taxonomy (NCBI): domain Bacteria; kingdom Pseudomonadati; phylum Pseudomonadota; class Gammaproteobacteria; order Pseudomonadales; family Pseudomonadaceae; genus Pseudomonas; species Pseudomonas iranensis. Next base: position 2,759,806 of record NZ_CP077092.1, on the reverse strand, counting down.
CACTTGCGGGCAGTAACTCGTGCACGTCCTCCAGCGTGACCCGGCCTTCCACTGCCAACGCCACCAACGTCCGCAGACAGGTGCGCAGTTGCCGGACGTTGCCCGGCCAGGGCTGCGCCAGCAAGCGCTCTCGAACTCCCGCTTGCAGCCGCACAGTGGCGCCCGCCGCTTCTTCGCGCAGCAGCAGGTCGAGCAGACGGCCCTTGTCGGAACGCTCGCGCAGCGGCGGCAGTTCCACGGCGAAACCGCCAATGCGATAGAACAGGTCCTCGCGCAGACGTCCGTCGGCCACGCAGGCTGGCAGATTCTGGTGACTGGCGCTGATCAGGCGTACATCAAGCGGTCGCGGCGTTGCGCTGCCCAGCGGCACAACCTGGCGCTCTTCGAGCACGCGCAGCAGACGGGTCTGTAGCGCGAGGGGCATGTCGCCGATTTCGTCGAGAAACAGAATGCCGCCATGGGCCTGCTCAAGCTTGCCGACCATGCCGTCCTTGCGCGCGCCGGTGAAGCTGCCGCCGCGATAGCCGAACAGCTCGCTTTCAATCAGCGTCTCGGGGATCGCCGCGCAGTTGATCGCGACAAACGGCTGGCCGGCGCGGGAGCTGGCGCGATGCAGCGCTGCCGCAAAGGCCTCCTTGCCGGTGCCGGTTTCACCCTGCAGAAACACCGGCACGTCACGCTCCAGTACACGCAACGCGCGAGCGAATCCGCGTTGCAGGCGCGGGTCTTCCAGGCACACGCGCTCATCCTTGATTGGCGGGACAGGCGCAAGGGTCAACGGCGCGGAGCGGATCGGTTCGCGCAACTGGCCGTAGAACAAGCGCCCGTCGGCCAGGCGCATCGGCCAGCAGACGTGCGCCTGAGCACTGGCCTGATCGAGCAACTGCTCCATCGGCGTTTCCAGCAACATGGTCAACGACTGCCCGACCATCTGCTCGCGGCTCAGGCCCAACAGATCCAGCGCCGCCGCATTCACCGAACAGATCCGCGCACTCTCGTCGAAGCTGAGCAGGCCTTCACCCAGCAGCCCGACAAACCCGGCGTCGGGATGAAACCGCAGCAAATAGCGCTGCGGATCGTGGCCGAGGAAAAAACAGCTCTCGATCAACCTGGCCGACAGATTGGTCAGGGCCATGGCCTTGAAGCGTTGCTCAAGGCTGCTTTCCTCGCGCACGGAGGAAAGGTTGAGCACCGCGAGCAACCCACCGCTGGCGTCGAATATCGGGCTGGCCGAACAGGTCAGGCCGACGTGCTGGCCACGGAAATGCTCGTCGCGGCGAATGGTCACGTGCTGGCGCTCGACCAGGCAGGTGCCGACACCGTTGGTGCCCTCGTGCTCCTCGCTCCAGACCGAGCCGAGCCACAGCCCGGAGCGCTGGAACTCGCCGCGTTCGGCTTCGTTGAACACGCTGTCGATCGCCACGCCGCGCGCATCGGTGAGCAGCACGACATGGCCGTCACGTCCCAGTTGCTGGTGCAGGCTGTTCATCTGCCAATGCGCAACGGAGATGATGTGTTCCAACGGCGCACGGTGTTCGCGCAAACGCGCCTGTTCGAGCACGTCCGGCGCGCGGCGGCTGGCCGGATCGAGCTGGTATTGATCCAGGCAGCGCCGCCACGAACGGGTGATCGCCAGGTCTGCCGCCGCGCTGTGGCTGGCAACAGAGCCCTGCACGGCTTGCAGTACCTGGCGCGCGTGGGCGTTGATCGAGGCCGGTTTCATTGTTGTTGTTCTCCGCTTCGGTGAAGACACGGGTGTGTCCGCAGCTTAGATGAAAAGCTCGTTGCGGGGGAATTTCGCGCCGAGTGACACAGTGTCATCCGCGATTCTCGAATTTGTGACATGTCGCCTGCGCCAAGCCTTGTCGGCCTTTGCATCAAACGCTCTGGCCCGCGCCTTTCAATGAGATGGCCCAAGCCTTGCTCTGATGCCATGGCTTACCAAAACAACAAGATCGGGAGTGGCCCCATGAACATCGCTATTGAAACCCCTTTGCAATCGCCAACAGCGCAACTTGCGGCCTGGGTCGAACGCCTCGGCGAACGTCTGGCGCAACGAGATGTGGACGGCACGCTGGAGCTGTTTGCCGAAGAATGCCACTGGCGTGACTTGCTGCTGTTCAGCTGGAACCTCGTCACCCTGGAAGGCAAACCGGCGATTCGCGACATGCTCGAAACACGCCTTGAGCAGACCCGGCCCGAACGCTGGCAACTCGAAGGTGAAGCCACGCTCACCGATGGCGTGCTTGAAGGCTGGATGAGCCTGGAAACCGACTCGGCGCGCGGCAAAGGCTATGTGCGCCTGAAAGACGGTCTGTGCTGGACGCTGCTGACCACCATGCGCGAACTCAAAGGCTTCGAAGAACCCAGCGGCCGCCGCCGGCCGATGGGCGCGAGCCACGGCCATGCCCACGCTGACAAGCGCAACTGGCTGGAGCGCCGCCGCGATGAAGAAGCGGCGCTGGGCATTACCACGCAACCGTACTGCCTGATCGTCGGCGGCGGTCAGGGCGGGCTCGGCCTCGGCGCAAGGCTCAAACGCATGGGCGTACCTACGTTGATCATCGACAAAGCCGAACGCCCCGGCGATCAATGGCGCGGCCGCTACAAGTCACTGTGCCTGCACGACCCGGTCTGGTACGACCACATGCCCTACCTGCCCTTCCCCGACCACTGGCCGGTGTTCACCCCGAAAGACCAGATCGGCGACTGGCTGGAGATGTACACCAAGGTCATGGAACTCAACTACTGGCCGCGGACTGAATGCCTCGGCGCTACGTTTGACGAAGAGACTGGCCGCTGGACCGTGGAGGTCCTGCGCAACGGCGAGCCCGTCACCCTGCAACCGACGCAACTGATCCTCGCCACCGGCATGTCTGGCGTACCGAATGTGCCGGTGTATCCCGGCGCCGAAAACTTCCAGGGCCAGCAACATCACTCCAGCCGTCACCCCGGCGGCGATGCGTGGAAAGGCAAGCGCGCAGTGGTCATCGGCGCGAACAATTCAGCCCACGACATCTGCGCCGATCTGGTGGAAAACGGCGCCGAGGTGACCATGGTGCAACGTTCGAGAACGCACATCGTGCGTTCAGACAGCCTGATGGAACTGGTTTTCGGCGGGCTTTATTCCGAAGAGGCGCTCGAGTCGGGTCTGACCACGGATAAGGCCGACCTGCTGTTCGCCTCGATTCCGTACAAGGTCATGCCACAGTTTCATCGGCCGATCTTCGACGCGATCAAGGAGCGCGACAAGGACTTCTATGAACGCCTGAGCCGGGCGGGTTTCATGCTCGATTTCGGCGACGATGAATCGGGTTTGTTCATGAAATACGTACGCCGTGGCTCGGGTTACTACATTGACGTCGGCGCCTCGGAACTGATCGCCAACGGCACGATCAAGCTCAAGAGCGCGCCGGGCCTCGGTGTCGAACGCATCGAAGCGGATGCGGTGGTGCTCACCGATGGCAGCCGCTTGCCGGCCGATCTCATCGTTTATGCGACGGGTTATGGCTCGATGAACGGCTGGGCCGCGAAGCTGATTTCTCAGCAAGTCGCCGACAAGGTCGGGCGCTGCTGGGGCCTGGGTTCCGGTACCACCAACGACCCCGGCCCGTATGAAGGTGAACTGCGCAACATGTGGAAGCCGACCCAGCAGCAGAACCTCTGGTTCCACGGCGGCAACCTGCATCAGTCACGGCACTATTCGCTGTATCTGGCGTTGCAGTTGAAGGCTCGTTTCGAAGGCCTCGACACCGATGTCTATCGCCTTGCAGAGCGGCATCATCTGGGCTGATTCCCCAAGTGGTCGTTCGTCGGTGCGCAGACCAAGCGCACCGGCGAACCGGAAAGTGCGTGCTAGGGTGTCTAGCCCAAGCACGTTTCAATCCAGGAAAAATGAGGAGGATTCATGCCACTTCATCCCATTCTGTTCATGGGCGGCTCCGGCGCCATCGGCCATCAGACGGCTCGCGCATTGCGCGCGGCGCATCCCGACGTCCCCCTGCTGATCGGTGGACGCGACCTCGCCAAGGCTCAGCAAACCGCCGAGCAAATCGGCAATGCCCAAGGTGTGGTCATCGATGCTCGCGCAGAAGATCTGCGGCTGGGTGATCGCCGGGTCAGCGCCATCGTCCTGTTCTACATGGACCACGCCCTCGCCGGTCTGCGCTTTGCGCAAAAGCGCAAGGTGCCGCACCTGAGCATCTCTTCCGGCGTGTTCGAAATCGCCCCGCAGATCGCCAGTTTCATCCACTCGCCCGACGCGTCGCCCATTGTCCTCGGCTACGAATGGATGGTCGGCGCCACCACCGTGGCAACGCTGCACATCGCCAAGGCATTCGCCCGCGTGCACGACATCCGCATTCATGCACTGGTCGACGAACAGGACGGCGGCGGCCCGACCGTTGCCGTCGATTTTGAACACCTGAACAAGATGCTGCCCGCCGCACTGACCCGCCGTGACGGCGAATTCATCTGGCGTGAAGGCGACGACGCCAAGGTCAGCTTCCGCGCCGTCGACGGCACCACCCTGCAGGGCGCCGGCTTCTCCTCCATCGACGTGACAGGCCTGGCCGCCGCCACCGACGCCCCGAACGTCGAGTTCAACCTCGCCAGCGGCATCAGCTCGACCCGGCGTCAGGGTCTGCCGATGTCGACGGAAATACTCATCGAACTTGAAGGCATGGATCACAAGGGATCTGCGTTGCGCACCCGCCACGCCGTGGTTCACCGCGAAGGCGCAGCGGCGTTGACCGGGCTCAGTGTGGCCATGTTGCTGGAGCGGCTGGTTGGGCTGGATGGGCAGCCGCCTGCCCCGCCCGGGCTTTATTTTCCGTACCAGCTGCTGGACGCACAGGTGTTTTTGCAGCGGCTGGAAAAAGACGATGGCGAGCTGATCGAATTGGACGTGTGACCCCTCTGGACAAAGGCTGGTCAATTTTGCCCGAGCGCCTGTACGACACGCTCCGCGATGGCGAGACAGCTCGTCAACCCAGGAGATTCGATGCCGAACAGATTAACCAGCCCCGGCACTCCATGCACCGATGGGCCACTGATGACAAAGTCCGCCGCCGGTTCGTGTACGGCGTTGATTTTCGGGCGGATGCCGCTATAGGCCGGTTCCAGGCTGCCATCGGGCAGGCCGGGCCAATAGCGGCGAATCGCTTGATAGAAGCCTTCGGCCCGCTGAGGATCCACACGGTAATCAACCTGATCGACCCACTCGACATCCGGTCCGAAACGCGCCTGCCCCCCCAGGTCAAGCGTCATGTGCACGCCGAGACCCGCGGCTTCGGGCGCGGGATAGATGAGATGGCGAAAAGGTATCCGACCGCTGAAGCTGAAGTAGCTGCCTTTGCACAACCTGGCCAACGGGACGTATCGTGAAGACAGACCGACAATGTGACCCGCAAGCTGGGGCGCAGACAAGCCCGCACAGTTAATCAGTTCGCCACAGCTGACGTTCATGGGTTGCGCGCCGCCGATCTGCAACTCAAAACCCTGCGGGCGACGACAGGCCGATTCGAACGGTGTGTTAAAGGCAAACGAGGTGCCCGCCGCCTCGGCGTCTGCCTGCAGGGCAAGCATCAAGGCATGGGAGTCGACAATTGCAGTAGAGGGCGACCAGAGTGCCGCGATACATGACAACTCAGGCTCCAGTTCCAACGCCTGTCGGGCGCTGAGCAGCTGCAGGTCGTTGACGCCATTGCGCCGTCCCTGCTGCCATAACCGCTGCAATGCCCCGCACTGCGCGTCATCGGTTGCGACAACAAGCTTGCCCAGAGGTTGGCACGCTACTGCGTGTGCTTCGCAAAAGCCATGCAGGCGATGCCTGCCGTCGACGCACATTTGCGCCTTGAGGCTGCCAGTGGGGTAGTAGATGCCGGCGTGAATGACTTCTGAATTGCGCGAGCTGATGCCCGTTCCAATGCGTTCACCCGCCTCCACCACAATCACTTCGCGGCCGCTCAAGGCCAGGGCCCGGGCGACAGCCAGCCCGAGCACTCCGGCGCCAATCACGACACATTCGATATCGACGCTCACCACCTCACCGCGCGTTCAAATTGCTTGATCAGCGTGACGACCTTTTCCACGTCGCCATCCGACAAATGATGGTGGCAAGGAAGTGTGATCATTTGCCGGGACAGGCGTTCGGTTGTGGGCAACGCAATGCGCGGCTGACTGCTCAACCATGCCTTCTGCCAATGAATGGGCACCGGATAATGAATGGCCGCTTGCACATCGTGCTCTGCCAGATAAGCCTGCAACTCGTCACGATGCGTGGATTGCACGACATAGTGATAGTAGGCATTTCCCGGTTTGCCGCGCCCCAGGTCAGCGCCCGTGCGGGTTGTAGAGAGGACGTCATCATAGAACGCGGCAATTTCCACGCGTCGCTTCAGCCACTGATCCAGATACTGCGCTTTGATGTTGAGTGCTGCTGCCTGCAACGAGTCGAGTCTGGAGTTGATGCCGAACCGGATCGATTCGTTACGGTTTTCCAGGCCGTGATTGCGTGCAATCCGCGCGTATTCGGCAATTCCCGGATCGCGAGTCACCAGCATCCCACCGTCACCCAGACCACCGAGCGTCTTCAACGGATGCATGGAAAACGCTGACGCATCAGCGCGAGTGCCGACTTGCCGGCCATCGATCGTAGTGCCGATCGCCTGAGCGCAATCCTCGATCACGGCAACCCCGCGCGAGCGGCACAGGTCGATGATTGGGTCGATATCCAGAGGGCGTCCGCGCAGATAGACAGGAATCACGGCTTTGGTCCGATCAGTCACAAGTGGCGCAATCGTCTCGACGCTCAGGAGTTCATCGTCACCCACATCCGCCAGGATCGGCCGGGCACCAACAGCAACAATGGCTCCGACTGTGGCAACAAAGGTATTGGCGCAGGTGATCACCTCGTCACCGGGGCCGATATCGAGCGCGCGCAATGCCAGAAACAGCGCATCCGTGCCTGAATTGAGGGCAACGGCGTGCGCGCCGCCACAACGATCCGACATCCATGACTCGAACGCCAGAACCTGATCGCCGAGAATGAACTCGCCCGATTGCAACAGCTCCCGCCAGCGTTCAAAGATCTCGCCACAGAGATCCTGAGCCTGTTCCTGTACGTTATTGCACTTGATCATTACGCGCACTCCCTGGCATGAACATGATGGACGTCAGGACGATCAGCAGAGTGCCAACCGCGCTGATGACGGCGGTCAACGCAAGCGTCTGGGAATAGCCGATCATCCCGCCGACTACGCCGCTGCCCAGATAAATGAACGGGTGCACACCGCTGGTGACAAAGGTATCCACCGCCACGACTTTGCCCAGATCCTTTTCGGGCGACAGTGTTTGCATGGCGGTTGCCCAGCCGGTGAGCCAGGACGCTTCGACGATACCGACGAACGTCGCCCCCAGAACAGCCATCCATGCCGCCGTTCCCAGCCCGAGTAACGCCATCGCTCCGGCCAGGAACAACCCGCATACCACCGCAAGCCCGACCAGGCGTTCGTGCCCCGAGGCAAGCACGGTGACAACCGATCCGAGACAAGCGCCGAACCCTGATGCTGCCAGGCAATATCCCCACATTTCTTCGCTGAAACGAAGACTGATCGCGTAGGGTGCAACGACCAGAAAAATCGGAAAACACAGCACGTTCACCACCAGCGTCGCCGCAAACCCCAGCAGCAGCGTGGCGTTACGGCTGACCACGGTGATGCCCTTGAACGCCTCGCGCAGGGAGAACTCTTCTTCGGATTCATGACGGCCGACATTCGGTAACTGAGCGGTGTAAATCGCCGCGCCGAAGAAGGTCAAGCCATCGATCAGTATCCCCCAGACCGGATCCCACAAGATGATGAACACGCCCAACGTCGCCGGAAACAGAATGGCGACCAGGTTATCGATAAAGTTCATCGCGCCGTTGCCCGCGACCAGCGCCTTTTTGGGTAACAGGCTGACCAGCAGCACCTGAGCGCAGGGCCGAGAAACGCCGATGCCGATGCCGAAGATCAGATAGGCCAGCACCAGCCAGCCCCAAGGCGCACCGGTCAGAAGCAGTGCGACGGCCGCAAGCTGCGCCATGCCTCGGGCCGTATCGGTGTAGATGAGCACCTGTCGAGGCGACTTGCGATCCGCCAGCATGCCGCCGGCCAGAGCACCGACGACGGTTCCGATTCCGACTGCGGCCATGATGAAGCCAAACACATCACCACCAAAACCGTCCCGTATCAGCGCTATCGGCAGCGCCGCCAGACAGATGGCGTCGCCGGCCATCGACAGGCCCTGGCCGATCAGCAACTTGCGAAAAGGCAAGACTCGCAGCGCATCGTTATAGGGGGATAAGCGTTCTTTGATAGAAATCATCGGTGCCCCTCCTTGAGGCATATATATCCATCCTGGCCACGTTCGGTTGGCAACTGCCGGCCGCCCTCGCGGATTTCCAGCTCATCGTCTCCGATTACGCAAATGCGCAGACGGCGGCCCCGAAACTCAAGGGTGAAGTGGTAGGCATCCCAATCGGCGGGCAACCTCGGGCGGAAGGCCAGTTGGTCCGCAATGAGATCAAGTCCTGCCAGCCCTTCCACCAAGCCCTGCCAGGCTCCGGCATAGGCGGAAAGATGCAGGCCATTGCTGTAGTCGTCGAGCGGGGTGAAATCCAGGTTGTAGCGGCTGGCCCGAGCAATGAAATCGGCACTGATCGACGTCTTGCCCAAGTGCGCGGCGACAACCGCGTGCGGCCCGTAGCTCAATGACGATTCATGCACCGTACGCGGTTCATAATATTGGAACGCTGCGCGTTTCACGTCCGTTGAAAAATCTTCTGGAAACATCGACATCAACAACACGATGTCCGCCTGTTTGACCACCTGCGACGCAAAATTCTGCAGATTCTCTGCGTTCTCCCGTTCGGCCTCGTCCGCAAACTGCGGCCCACGCTTTTTGTCGGACCGCAGCTGCGTGTCAGGTAAGGCGGCATAACCCTCAAACTCTTCAGGAATGACCACCCCACCCACAATGATCCAGGGCAGAAAGACGTTATCGGCTATCGACTGCCAGCGCCTGGACTGTGCCTCGGGCAATTCCGGAAACCCCGGCCGGTCGCACAGGGAAAGCGCTGACCGGAGACACCAGCGCAGCATGTAATTGGTAAAAAAGCTGTTATCCACATGATAGTGGTATTCGTCCGGCCCCATGACCGATTCAACGACATACGCCTGCCGACTCTCGGACCACTTGAACACGGACGCGGCGAAACGGGCGCACTCGAGCAGCATTTCAAAGCCGCGAGAAACCATGAACGCATCGTCACCGGTGACCTTCCAGTATTTGTTCACGGCATAGCAAACGTCTGCCGAAATGTGGAGCACCTCATGGACACTCCACTCTCGTCGAATGTCCTGTTCGGGATACGCCAGCACATAATGGGGACCATTTTCCCGCCCTCGATCATTGGCTGCTTCCGGAAAACGCGCTCCCTCATAGCCACTGGCCCGAGCAAACTCCCGCGCTTGTTCCAGACGGTGGTAGCGATAGTCAATCAACGCCCTGGCGACGCCGGGTTCGTTCCAGAGCCAGAACATGCACTTGTGCAGTTCGGTATCGAAGAACGTCGCTCCGGAGTGATATGTGCTGGTCAGGCCGCGCGCCGGCGAGAGCGTTCCCCGCTCGGGGGGCACGACTCCCACGCCGTGCTGCAGCAATTGAAACATCGCGTATTTGATGCCCAGATCGGTACGTCTCTGCGCGGTTTGAACAGTGACGTCATGCTCGCTCCAGATCCTGCTCCATCGGTCAAGATGGCTGCTCTGGATATGGGTCACATCGAAGTCGCCAGAAAGCGCGTCGGGCATACTGTGCTCGCCATCGATTGCAACCCGCCAATGCGTGGCGATGCGATGCTGCAGCACCGAGTCGAAATCCATGGTGACGGAAGCAATACAACCCTGCAGGCCGTGTCGCCAGCAGACAACGGAACTCGCCGCTGAACCGGACTGTTCGACACGTACGTCGTAGCGCAGCCGATACTCCGCGGCATCGACATCCACAGTGAAGGCCGTTCGATCGACAACACTTTGCCCAAAACGGTAATGTCGGGCGGTCAGCCAGTCACTGGTGCCCAGGTATTCATTCTCGGCACTGCCATCCACGCCGTAATCCAGTCGCAATCGGTGCGCACCGGTCGGCTCGCCCAGTCGAGTCAGACTGATGCGGGTCGACACGGCGCTGTCATCAGGGGCATCAATGAACTGATCAATCGTCAGCTCATAACGGACGCCCCGCAGTTGGAACAGCTCGCGGCTGCTGACTGTCGCCTGATCCATTGCCAACACCACCGCCGGTCCATCGCCTGATGGCTCGAGAGGTTCGCCCGTGTCCACATCGTAGAGGCGCAGGACTGCCGGCGCTGGCAAAGAAATGATCTCCCGCGAAACGCCGACCCCGGCTGCATAGACCCCCGCGCAGAGCAGTTGCGTGCGCCGTGTGCGCGGCGAGGCACTGGGCACATGCGGGCGCACGCCGATCAAGGGATTGGCCAGCATTGCCACGCAGGCTGCGAAGGACGATGTCCGCGGCTCGATACCGACGATATCCTCGCACTCCTCTCCATAAGCGATGGTCAGCACGACGTGTCCCCCGACGGCTGGAACGACCAGTCGTTGTGCATCATGTTGCGCACATTGTGATAGCGGGTGTCGGATAACACATCGTCACTGTCGTTGAAGTTCCCGGATTGCCATTGCTCGCAGATTTCCACGATGGCATCCCTGATCGAATAGATGAACTCGAAACCCAGTGTCTCCTGCACCCGTCGCGAATCCAGACGGTAAGACCGAACATCATCGCTGCGGGTAGTGGTGATCGGCACGTTGACGAGGAAGTAGCGATCGACAACCTGTTTCACCTGATCGGCTATCTCGGTCACCGTGTGGTTTTCGTAGCCGACGTTGATTGCGGTTCCGCAGACTTCGTCCAGCGATTCGCGCTCCACGAGCATCGTATACAGCCGGGTCAGATCGCCGATATGCACGTTGGGGCGGTATTGACTGCCGCCGAACACGGTAATTTCACCGCGCGCCAGCGCACTGGCGGTAAGGATATTGACGGTCAGATCCAGGCGCTGGCGAGGCGACCAGCCGCACACGGTAGCGGCTCGAACCGCGACGGTTTCAAAGGATGCATCAGTGAGCCCGAACAGTATTTTTTCGCCGTCAGCCTTGAAGCGGTTGTAGTCGGTGATGGGCACGCAGGGTTGGCGCTCATCGACAAATGGTTCTGTATTGACGCCGTAGACACTGGCTGAGGATGCATAGATAAAGCGCCGGCAGCCAAGGCGCTTTGCACTGCTCATGAGATGCGGCAGACAATCGATATTGATGGACTGGCCGAGTTCGGGTGCCGAATTGAAACTGGGATCATTGGCCACTGCGGCAAGATGGACAACGGTGTGCATCCCCCGAAGCGACTGCTCGACGAGCAGCGGATCGCGAATATCGCCCTTTATGAATTCCAGTGCCGGATGGTTCATCACGCCCTCCAGGCCGTTGCCGAAATAAAGCGCATCCAGTACCCGGACCCGGTAACCGGCAGCCAGCAGTTTTGGTACCAGACGCGAGCCAATGTAGCCCGCACCGCCTGTAACGAGAACAGCGGATTGATTATTCATGGTCCTTCCTTGGGATGGGTTTGCCAGGGGGTATTCATCAAGCGATGACAGTATTGATGCCTGTGGATGAGCAGCCTTGGGTTCAAGATCATGCCGGCGGATCTGCCAGGCATGGAGCCCCAGGCCACAGGCCAGATCCGTTGCATAGGGACTGTCGTCAATCAGCTCGACATCCTGCGGATCGCGGCTTCCGACCAATTGTTGAATCAGCGCTTCGCGGCTCTGACCGGGCGCCTGTCGGGTAATCGATAACCTGGATTCTTGCCGCAGACTGGAGCGCTCGATAGCCGCCTCGAACAACTGCGGCGCATTCAGAGACGCCGTATAAAACATCACTGGCTGTGCGGCTTGTGCAATACGTTCCAGCAATCGCTTTGCGTCCTCGAACAGCTCAGTGCCTTGGGAGAGCTGTAGAAATTCCTTTTGTTTGTGCTGCGCCAGTTCGTCTGCGCTGAGCGAGCCGCTCCTTTGAGCACCGATGTCATCGGTGATCAGCGCCAGCAATCGTGAAGCGCCTTCCATGCGAGGACGTCCGGCAATGTGGTCAATGTATTCGCGCTGAGTCAGTTGTTTGCCGGCAAGTCTGTGAGCGACGTTGCTCCACGCTTGAAAATGCGGCGTGTCGATCATTGTTCCGTCGAGGTCAATCAGCAAAAGTTTCGACATGATTGCTTACCTGTCATCTGTGCGTGGACATGACGAGCCGGGCGATTCTGGACGTCGAGTCGAATATCTTGTCGTCCGTCAAGATCATTCGCCCCCCTGCGCTTTCAACCAGTGCGCGCTCCGCCTGAAGTCTCACGTCTGACCCGTCACTGTAATCCGCACCCTTGAAATAGAGGTTGGGACGTAGCGTCTTGATCATCAATTCAGCAGTGGGTGTGTGATTTACGATGACATGATCGCAATAGCGAATAGAGGCAAGAAACTCTGCGCGTTTTTGATCGGGGAATACCGGCCGGTCCGCTCCTTTATTGACATATGGGTCGGCGGTAACTGACACGAACAATCGATCCACCATTGTTCTGGCACGTTGCAAATGATAAAGGTGCCCAGGATGCACAATGTCGAAACAGCCGTGACAAAGACCGATAGTCAAACCTTTTTCGCGGCAATAAACCGCCTCATCCTGCAATGCAGTGATGTCACTTAAAACGCCCATGATTATTCATTCCTTTGAGATAAGAGATTTAGCCATGATGTTCAGGTGTTCAAGTTCTCCCCAGTAATCGGGAAGCTGCCCGACGATCTGAAACCCATTGCGTAAATGAAAACGGTAGGCTGCACGTTCTTTGTCAATATTTCCTATATCCAGACATAACCATGTCTTTTCATTTGCCAGAGCATACTTTTCAATTTCGCCATATAACAACGAAGCCACCCCGTATCGACGGTATTGGCTATCAACAATCAACCAGTCTGCCCACAGGACATACTTCGAGGGGATCGGACCTGCGGCGCAGCCCATCGTCCCGATCACCCGTCCGTCTACGGTGGCGACAAATCGCCCCCCCTCAAATTGAGGATTGGCAAGTTCATCGGCAAATTGCTGACCCGCAGACTCGGTAAGATCCTCGCCTGAGGCAATCTGGGCGACCAACCCCAGAACAGCTTCCATGTCAGCCTTTGCAAATCGCCGCAGGCGAATCTTCGTAACAGGTTCATTTGGCATGGTACTGAACCCTCTTGAGTGCCGAATCCAGCCGCTCACAGGCGTCCGCCAACATTTCAGTCGTATGCGATGCACTCAGGGTGACAGGCTCTGGGCAATAACTGAGGGGCATCAAGAAGCCATACAAGTTGTACTCACGGGATAGCAGGGCGAACAACTTCTGGGCAAAGTCGATCGGGTAGAAATGCTCTATCTCCCTCATGGTTCGAGGACGCTCGCAGGTTCCGATGTGGACGCCGATTCGACCGCCGTATCCATCGATATGACAGGGTATGTGGTGTTTATCGAAAACGTCCCTCAGCCCGGCCTTCAAGCGCGATTCCAGCGCGGCGATGTGCCGGTGCACCGCTCCATCCTGCAAATGCTCGATGGCGGCAAGTGCGGCGGACACGGACAGGTATCGCCCCGTATTGGTCCCGCTGACCTGAACAGGACCGCGTGGTGCGATTACGTCCATGTATTCGGCTTTACCGGCAATACCCGCGATCGGCATGCCGCAACCGAACGCCTTGCCGAAGGCGGCGATGTCGGGTACGACACCGAAGTCCTTTTGCGCACCACCAATGTTTGCGCGGAAACCGGTGAGCACTTCGTCGAAGATCAGCAGCGCACCCTTACGGCTGGTCAGCGCACGCACATTTTGCAGAAAACCTTCATCCGGCCTGATGCATCCGATATTCAATGCAACAGGTTCCAGGATCACCCCTGCCACATCGTCCTTGTATTTTTCAAAAGCATTTTCCAGCGCTTCCAGATCATTCCATGAAACCGAAACCGTCAAGTTGCCGAATTCGTCAGGAATTCCCACAGTGCCCGATAAACGTTCCAGTTCTCTTCCCGCCAATAACGCGCCAGAGCGCGGTGAAGAATCCACGTTCCAGGTCAAAGAGTCATTAAGCCCATGAAAATGCCCTTCGAACTTGATGATGATGCGTCGACCGGTAACGGCACGGGCGATACGCGTCGCATACATGGTCGCTTCCAGTCCGGAGTTGACCAGCCGCAACTTTTCGGCGCAGGGGACGACCGCACAGAACCGCTCACTCAACAGACGATGTTCATCGGTCTCATACTGCTGAAGAAAGCCCCGCTCCAGTGCCTTGAGAATGGAGTTTTTGATGACCGGACTATCGTGCCCCAACAGGCAGGATCCCCAGCCCATAATATAATCATCGCGCCATTCGCCCGATGACAGCTGAACGCGCGCGCCGGCGGTATTCTGCACATTTATCGGCCCGACTACCGACAAGTGGTTCCATCCCGATAGAACATTGCCAACACGTGTTTCCTTTAAACAATCCATGACGACTGACTCTCCCTTTAAAAAGTTTAGAGCGAACAAAGTCCAATACCCAGGCAAATTAAATTCGCCATGGCATTCGAACAAGATTCGATCGTGCGTAACGCAATAACGTAGAAAGCAGCGCAGCAAGTTGGAGGAAAAACTAGCCCCGCCATCTACGCCGCGTCAATTTAAAAAATAAATGGCCGCCTAACAGCTTGTTTGCCAATGAAAACTGTTTTTCTTAAGAGAAAGTCGCGCAAAACATCAGGCGCATTATTTCAAACAGATATAAATGAATTTTCGTACTTATATTTCAGCACGTTAGCCACAGCAAAACGCATTCTTTCAATGACGGGTAAATCTGATCCGCAAAATTCGCAAACAACTGTGATGCTTATTAATCACATCCTGTATAAGCGGCGGACCTGGTTAATTACGGGGGTCAACTCCGCACACTTGAAAATCTCCAATAGCCAAGAGAGAGAGAGTTAGTCGCGGATAGCAAAAGGCCCGTCATTGACGGGCCTCTTTCAAACCTGACCTTATACCGAACGCGAGGGTTGAACCTGCCCACTGTTCTCATGCCGAATCCTGAACCAGATCGCATACATCGCCGGCAGAAACACCAGCGTGATGATGGTGCCAACAAACGTGCCGCCGATCAGCGTGTAGGCCAGCGTGCCCCAGAACACCGAGTGGGTCAGCGGAATGAACGCCAGAATCGCTGCGAGCGCGGTCAACAACACTGGCCGCGCCCGTTGCACTGTCGCTTCGACCACGGCATGGAACGGCGCCAGCCCTTCCTGCTCGTTGTGATGAATTTGCCCGATCAGAATCAGCGTGTTGCGCATCAGAATCCCCGACAGCGCAATCAACCCGACCAGCGCATTGATGCCGAACGGCTGGTTGAAGATCAGCAGCGTCGGCACCACGCCGATCAAGCCCAACGGCGAGGTGAGGAAGACCATGATCATCGCCGAAATCGAGCGTACCTGGACGATGATGATGAGCAGCGTCATGGCGATCATGATCGGCAGCAACGGCAGAATCGCTTTGCCGGCCTTGCCGGATTCTTCGATGGCGCCCGCCTGCTCAATCCGGTAGCCGGAAGGCAGGTTTTCGATGATCGGCTGCAACTGCTGGATGATCGCGCCGGAAACGTCAGGTGGCTGCAAACCTTCGGCGATGTCGCCACGCACGGTGATGGTCGGCGTGCGATCGCGGCGGCGCAGGATCGGGTCTTCCATGCGCACTTCGACCTGGCCAATCTGCGACAGCGGGATGCGCTGCCCCGCCGCACCGACCAGGGTGAAGCCTTCGATCTGCGCCGGATCAAGGCGGATATTGCCCGCCGCACGGCCAACGACCTGCACGGAACGGATGTCTTCGCGCACCGCCGTGATCGGCACGCCGCTGAGCAGAAATTGTAACTGCTGGGCCACCGCGCTGGACGTAAGCCCCACTGCCTGCAAGCGATCCTGATTCAGATTGAAATGCAACGTCGGCGTCAGCGGCCCCCAGTCAGTGTTGACGGTTCTCATCATCGGGCTGTTCTGCATCACCGCCCTGACCTGCTCGGCGATGTCGCGCAATTTTGCCGGATCAGGCCCCATTACCCGGTAGGCCACCGGAAATGGCGAATACGGGCCGAATACGATCTGCGTCGCCCGAACCCGCGCCTCTGGAGCAAGCCCTTCGGCGACCGCTTCGCGCAAACGCAACTTGAGGGTTTCACGGGCGTCCTGGCTGTCGGTCAGCACGACGATTTTGGCGAACGATGGGTCCGGCAATTCCGGCGCCATTGCCAGGAAAAACCGTGGTGCACCCTGACCGATATAGGCGGTGACGATTTTGGCCTCTTCCTGCTTGTGCAGCCAGGCTTCGACTTTGGCCGCCGCAGCGCTGGTCTGCTCGATGGACGTGCCGTAGGGCATCTGCACTTCAATCATCACTTCGGGGCGGTCAGAGGTCGGAAAGAACTGCTTCTTCACCAGCCCCATGCCCGGAATCGCAACGGCAAACAGCGCGACCACCGCACCGGCCACCAGCCATTTGCGCGTGATCACCCACGCCAGAACGCGCCGGAAACGGTTATAGCGCGGCGTGTCGTAGATTGCCGCGTGCCCGCCTTCGACTTTCTTGATGTCCGGCAACAACTTCACGCCCAGATACGGCGTGAAAGCTACGGCGACGACCCACGAAGCAATGAGCGCGATGCCGACAATCCAGAACATGTTGCTGGTGTATTCGCCCGCCGTTGATTGCGCGAATCCGTTGGGCAGAAAGCCAATCGCCGTGACCAGCGTACCGGCCAGCATTGGCGCTGCCGTGTGGCTCCAGGCATAAGCGGAGGCCTTGATGCGGTCGTAGCCCTCCTCCATCTTCACCACCATCATTTCGATGGCGATGATCGCGTCATCGACCAGCAGCCCGAGCGCAAGAATCAGCGAGCCGAGGGTGATCCGGTCAAAGTTCTTGCCGGTCGCCGCCATTACCACAAACACGATCGCCAAGGTCAACGGCACCGCCGCTGCCACAACCACGCCGACACGCCAGCCCATGCTGAGAAAACAAACCAGCATGACCACCAGCAGCGCGACAAAGAACTTGACCATGAACTCGCCGACCGCCGAGTCGATATTCACCGCCTGATCGGTGACTTTCGACAGCGTCATGCCCAACGGCATTTCCCCGTTGATCCTGGCCGTCTCGGCATCCAGCGCCTTGCCCAGATCGAGACCGTTCCAGCCCTCGCGCATGATCACGCCGAGCAATAACGCTTCTTCGCCGTTGTTGCGCACCAGGAAGGTTGCCGGGTCTTCGTAGCCGCGCTCGACCGTGGCCACGTCAGACAGCTTGAGTGTTCGGCCCTGAGCGACAACAGGCGTGTCACGGATTTTCTGCAACGTGTCGAACGCGCCATCGACGCGCAGAAAAACCTCCGGCCCTTTGGTTTCGACCGACCCGGCAGGCGTCAATACGTTTTGATTGTTCAGCGCGGCGAAGAGGTCCTGCGGCGACAAGCCCAGCGTCGCCAAGCGATCATGGGAAAACGAAACGAATATCCGCTCGGCCTGCTCGCCGATGATGTTGACCTTTTTCACCCCCGGCACGTGCAACAGGCGCTGGCGTAACGTCTCCGCATCGCGTACCAGCAAGCGCTGCGGCTCGCCCCTGGCTTTCAAGGCGAACAGCGCGAAGGTCACGTCGGAGAACTCGTCGTTGACCATCGGCCCGATGACACCCGCCGGCAGCTTGATTGCTTCGTCGTCGAGCTTTTTCCGTGCCTGATAAAACTCTTCCTGCACTTGCGACGGCGGTGTGCTGTCGAGCAACGAAACCATGGTGAATGCCAGTCCCGGACGCGTGTAGGTTTCCGAGCGGTCGTACCACTTCAGTTCCTGCAAGCGTTTTTCTAGGGGTTCGGCGACCTGATCCTGCATTTCTTGCGCGGTCGCCCCTGGCCACGCGGTAATCACTGTTAGCTGCTTGACCGTGAACGGCGGATCTTCCGCCCGGCCCAATTTGAAGAACGACAGGACGCCGGCGACGGCGATGAGAAAAATCAGAAACACCGTGATCGCACGTTGGCGCACGGCGATAGCAGAAAGGTTGAACCGGCCCTCGCTCATGGACGACTCCCGGCAATCTGGCCATCGTCGCGGGCAAGCAAGCGCACTTCTTCGCCATCGCGCAGCAGATGCGCGCCCAGCGCGACAATCGGTTCACCGACGTTGAGCTGGCCAGCGACACGGGCCGAGTCGTCGCTCAAGCCCAGGACCTCGACCGGGCGCCAGGTCACTTTTGCCGGTGTGCCGGCGATGACCCACACACCGGGGCCCTTGCCTGCGTTGTAGATGGCTGCGATGGGCACTTTCAATGCCTGTTGCGGTACAGAACCCTGGCCGATATCAAGGGTGACCGTCGAGCCGATTGGCGCATTGGCCAACCTGCCTTCGAGCACATAGCGCGCCTCAAAAGTACGAGTTGTGCTGTCGGCCGAGTCGGAAAGCAGACGCAGTTTTGCGCTGACGCCAGCCGACGTATCGCCATACAGTTTTGCCTGAGCGGTTGAGCCCGGCGCGGGGCGCAAGGTCTCGGGCAGATGGACGATGGCCTCCCGCTGACCGGCCCGCGCCAGTCGCACCACCGGTTGTCCCGGGCTGACGACTTGCCCGGGTTCGGCGAGGGTTTCCACCACCACGCCATCAGCGTCCGCCAGCAAAACCGCGTAGCCCGAGGCGTTGCGCGCTACGTCCGCTTGCGCCACAGCGGCATTGAGTTGCGCCCTGGCGGTGTCGGCCGCAGCTTTGAACTGATCGTAGGCCGATGCCGAAATAGCGCCGGCGGCGACGAGTTTGCGATTGCGTGCTTCGTCACCGGCAGTCTGTATGGCTCGGGCGCGAGCGGCGCTCACCGCTTCTTGCTGGGCTCGCGCCTGCAGGCCGAGGTCGATCGGGTCGAGGCGCATCAGTGGCTGGCCGCGCTTGACCGTCTGCCCGGTATCAACCAGACGCTCGAGCACCTTGCCCGAAACGCGAAAGCCCAGATCGCCCTGGGTGCGCGCAGCGACGACGCCGGTAAATGATCGAAATCCATTTTCTGCCGGTTGCACCGTTGCCGATCTGACAGTCGGCGCCAGGGTGCGTGGATCTTTTGCGCTGGAGGAATCTCCGCACGCCGTCAGGGCCAAGGGCAACAAACATACCGCGAGGGGGAAAGGTCGGAGCCGGCGCATGGAATTCCTTTACTGAAAATAGGATGATCATCATATTCTCAATCTTGTGACCAATATCGTCAACAGTCACAGAGTCGCCGGCCCGATTTTCAGCGCTGAATCAGAACCGATAGCTGACAGAAGTACCGAGCCCGCTGGCGCTGTTCTTGTATTTCGCGCTGTACGAACCCTTGCCCGCCGAGGTGTCGTTGATCTCGACGCTCTCTTCCCTGAGATACGAATAGGCGACGTCGATGGTGACATTCTCCGCTGGAGTCCAACCGGCACCAAGGCTGAACACTTTGCGATCACCCGTGGGAATACGCGGCCCGCGATTGGTGTTGTTCGCCGGAGACTGATCAACCGAGAACCCGGTACGCAGCACCCATTGGTTGTTCAACCGGTACGCCGCGCCGATGGCGTGAGCCCAGGTGTCGTGCCAGTTCTGCTCCTCGCTGATCGTGCCCAACTGGCCGGCTAGCAATGGCGGCAATCCACTGTTTTCGATGGTCAGCTCTTTGAAGCGACTCCAGCGCGTCCAGGTGCTGCCGGCATACAGCGTCCAGTCGTTGTTCAGTTGATGGGTGACCGAGAAGTCCACCGACTCCGGGCTGTCGACGTCCAGCGAGGCGCCATAGCTGCGACCGCTGACCCCAAGCACGTTGAAGATGCCATCGCTGAGTTTGGATTTCGCGTCGAGGTGGTAACTGACTTTTGAGTGATAGGTCAGGCCCAGGCGGGTCTGCTCGGTCGCCTGGACCATGACCCCGGCGTTGAAGCCCAGCGCGGTATCGTCGCCGGTGCTTTTGACTTTGCCGTCATTGCGCCCGGGACTCAGCGGGTTGGCGACCATCCCCGACAGCTCGCCGCTGATGCGGTTGATGGTCGGGCCGAAGCCGATCGACACCTTGTCGTTGAAGGCATAGCTGATGGTCGGCTGGAACGTCAGCGTGGTGACTTCGCTTTTGTTGGCGTAGTAACGGCCGGCGAAACCGCTGCCGTAGTCGGTGATCAGACCAAACGGTACGTAGAACCCCACGCCGAACGCCCAATGCTCGTCGATCGGTTTGACGTAATAGCCCATCGGTACCGTGGTGGTCGGCACCATGTCGCCGTCTTCCTTGCCGCCGAACGTGCTGCGGGTCTGGCTGATATCGGACTTCGCAAACAGCGTCGCCTTCCCGACGCTGGCCTGCTCGCGCTTGAGCCGCGCCATGCCTGCCGGGTTGCCGAAAACGGTGCTGGCGTCTTCCGCCGAAGAAGAGCGACCGGCAAAACCCGATCCCATGCCGCTGACGCTTTGCTCATTGAGCGCGAAACCGCCGGCCAGAACATTTGAGGACGCAAGAACGACAGCCAGCCCCACCGGGTGCTTGAGCATTGTTTTTTTCATTGTGTGGACCCTATGGGTGACTCGGAATTGGAATACCTGAACTGCGGCGGCCATGTTATCCGAGTGACCATATCAGTCAATAGTCACGACTTGGGCAATTCATCGTCTGCCCTGTACAGGCGAGGCGATATAAGAGTGAGACTGATCCGAGTATTCGGATCAGAAGAGGGTCAAGGCATCAAGCTGCGCAAGATGAGGTTCGAAGTCAGCGTGGGCGCCACTTCGATGAAATCGAGGTTGTGTTGCAGCATCAGTGGATTGACGAAGGGCCGCAGCGCCAAGTGGATCGATTCGACCGTCTCGTCCAGCGGCGTCCTGCGCTCGAACTCACCGGCCTCGCGCCCTTCACGGACAATGTCGGTGATAAAGCGCTTGATCTGCGCATCGTAACGCTGCGCACTTGGCCAGTTCTCACCCGCTGCAAACGCGGCAATGTCATAGAGTTTGCGATCGTTGAAGAACAGATTCACACCCGTGGCGATCACGGTTTTCACCAACCGGCGGAAACGCTCGGTGGGCGTCAGGTCTTCTTCGTTGATCGCTTGCTCGACCGCTGTAACGATCTGCCCCAGACAGTTCGCGCAGATGGCTTCGCCAATCGCCTGCTTGGAATCGAAGAATTTGTAGATGTACGCCTTGGAGAAACCGATGGCCTTGGCCAGATCGGACACCGTGGTCTTGGCGTAGCCGTACTGGCTGAAATGCTCGTTGGCCGCCGCGACAATCTGATCACGAATGTCGTGATCGACGGGACCACGCGGGCCGGGGAAGGATGGGGAAACTGAGGACTGATTCATGTCGGCAGCTTACTCACCCGCCCACCGACTGACAACGTGTGACTCATTCTGAAAAACACCACCCATCCACTGTGGGAGCGAGCCTGCTCGCGAATACGCCCGCCCAAACAACACCAATTCCCCAAGCTGCTGCACTACCCCGCCTTACTGATCGCAGAAAAATTGATACGAGAACAGCCATGCAGCAACATCCCGACAATGATCAGCGCCCCCGCCCGCAACCACGTCTCCACCCCCTGCTGACTGAGCAGAACCAGACACGACACGATCGCAAGCACCGGGACAAAGGTCGGTACGCGAAAGTGATCCTCCTCCACCCTGTCACGACGAAGAACCAGCACCGCCACATTGGTACTTAGAAAAACGAACAGCAACAGCAAAACCACCGTCTCTGCCAGCGTTGCCAGCGTCCCTGTAAGTGTCAGGGCAATGGCGACCAAGGTCGTTGCGACAATGGCAGCCCACGGAGTTTTGCGCTGAGGCAGCACCGCACCCAAAACACCAGGCAACAGCCCCAGATTCGCCATGCCATAGGTCAATCGGCTGGCCATGATCATGGTTAACAACGCACCGTTGGCCACAGCGATCAGCGCAATAAAGGAGAACAGCGCCGGCGGGATTGCGAGGGTCGATGCGCGGACAACTTCGAGCAAAGGCGCCGACGTTGCCACCAACTTCTCGGTAGGCAACACCGAAGAAGCCGCCACGCCCACCGCCATGTAAACCACGCCAGCCGTAAGCAAAGCGGCGAACAAGGCGCGCGGATAAACCTTGCGCACGTCCTTGATTTCCTCGGCCAGATTGGCCGAAGTTTCGAAACCGACGAAGGAATAGAACGCCAACAACGCCGCCCCCAACACCGCCAGCATGGGACTGACGCCCGGCTTGAACGTGAGCGTCCGCCCCAGATCCGCATCGCCTGTGCGGAAATACCAGACCGCAGCCACGATCACCAGAATCAACCCGGACAGTTCAATCACGGTCATCACCAGATTCGCCCCAAGCGACTCCTTGATCCCGCGCGCGTTGAGCAGGCCGATAGCCAGAAGAAACACCAGGGCTGCAATCTGCGGCGATACGTCGACAAAGGCGTTGAGGTAATCACCGGCAAACGCCAGCGACAAACCCGCAGCGCTGGTGACCGCAGCCGCCAGCATGCAGAAACCGACCAGGAAGGAAATGAGCGGCGACTTGAAGGCCTTTTCCGCGAACACCGAAGCCGCGCCGGCGTGGGGATATTTGGTCACCAGCTCTGCGTAGGAACCCGCCGTCAACATGGCGAAGAACAACGCGATCAGCAGCGGCACCCAAATCGCGCCGCCCACCTCCCCGGCGATGGTTCCGGCGAGGGCGTAAACCCCCGCGCCGAGTACATCGCCGAGAATAAACAGAAACAGCATCGGGAAAGTGATAGCCCGGCGCAGAGCAGGTTTATGAGTGTGAGCCGTCACGGTCATTCCTTGGTTCAGGTGTGGAGGAGCTGGAGGAGCTGGAGGATTGTCACCTCAAACAATGGAAATGGCGCCGAAAGCAAAGTTCAAAATCTGTGATGGGGCTTGTCGGCACGACGCTATAAACATCGCCAACTCGACACCTGTGGGAGCGAGCCTGCTCGCGAAGACCCCAGCCCGATCAACACAAAACCTCAGCCAAAACCAATTCCCTAAACACCCCGTTTAAAGCCGACATCCAGACTATTCCAGCAAGCTACAACGCCTTGCGCCATTGCCTACGACTACGCCAGAATCCGCCGGCTTGTGCGCCTCGGGCCGTGGTTCTATCGTTGGCCGGTCACTGAAAAACAGTGATCGGGTTTGGTAGCCCGCTTTCCACATGGCGCATAACGTCATCGTATGCAGATGCTTTCGCATCGGTTTTATGGTGGCCATGCGCAGGGCGTTTTCGAGCGCGCCGGTTTTTCCATGTGGGCCGGTCTACCAACCTTCGTATGGCCACCACCCTTCGTTTGGTAGCGAGAGTGATGGCTCCCTTGGTCACATATGGAGCTTCACCATGTTCAAAGTTACGCCTAACCCGCCAGCGTCAGACGCAACCTCCCCCTACGAATCCCTCGACTCAAAAAAACTCCACGAAGCCGCCGACCGCGCCCTCGACCATTATCTCAAACCCACCGACACCCTCAAAACCACGCCCTACCAAACCAGCAGCATGTTCCTCGCCAACCCGAGAATCGCCACCGAAGAACTGCTGGTCAACGCCAGCGAATCGCTAGGCTCTGCCTCGGTAATGCTGAGTGATGTGATCGGGATGGTTGAAGGATCTGCGCGCAAGACACTGCAAGGTATCGCGCAGGTAGTGATGCTCGGCGAGCTGGCGGTTAATCAGGCGTTGGATAACGTCGTGCCGGTCGAGTAATCCTGCAGATGCTGGCGTTCGCTAATGCCTCGCCCTCATCGCTCGCGCCTCGATAGCCCAGCCTTGCGCTGGGCTTTTTGCTCGTCAGTGGCAGTGGTAGTCGTTGGTTTTATAGTTGCGATGGCAACCCTTTGAATCAGTGCCACCGCTGTGCGCAAAGGGTCTTATGCGCTCAGGCCGATCCAGCCATGAAAGCCGACATACAGGCCAACGCCAATGATCAGCACGCTGGACAGGTAAGGAGCGCGGCGCGCCACGGTTCCCAGCCACGGCCAGCGATTGGAAGCCTGTCTGGCACCGATGGCCGCAGCGGCACCGACAGTGACCAAAGTCAGCGCCAGGCCGATGCTGAAACAAAGGACGAGCATGCCGCCGAGCGCGACCTCTTTGACTTGCAGGCACAGCAACAGGACAGTGATGGCAGCCGGACAGGGAATCAGGCCGCCAGTCAGCCCGAACATGACGATCTGACCCGTGGTCACTTCGCGGTTGGTGAAGCGCTTACGGATGTCGTTGGCATGAGCACGTTCGTGCGCATCCTGATAGCCATCAATCGACAGCTCCAGGCCTTCCAATTCGGAATGCGCATGCCCGTGATCATGCTCCTGGAACGTCAGGTCGTAATCATGCGAATGCCCGGCATGTCCAAGGCTCAAGCGAGCGCTGAACTCGTGCGGTTCCGGAATATCCACCGTCGACTGCAGAAAGCCTTCACGCTCGACGAACGCGAACGATTGGCTGCTGCCGTCCAGACGCGTCGTGGTCAGGCGAACATCCGAGGCTGCCCAGGCGTGTCCGCTCAAGGTCTTCAGGCGCCAGTGCGGTGGCATGCCTTCCTCGAAGATCGACAGTTCAACACGGCCATGGCCGGTATCTATTCGGTGCGTTTCATCATGATGACCATGGTCGTGTTCGCCGTGATGGTGATCATCGCTTTGCTCGAACTTGAACATCTGCTCACCGCGCCAGGTACGCCACAGCATCCACAGGGCAATCGCGATGATCAGTGCAGAGAAAGCAAGCTGGAAATACGGCTCAGTGGTTTCAGCGTCCAGACCTTTGCCCAGGTACATGCCGCCGATGGCGACCAGCCACACCACGGCGGTGTGCGAAAGCGTTGCGGCCAACCCCAACAAAACAGCCTGTTTGACCGAGCCACGGATGGCCACGATGAAGGCCGCCATCATGGTTTTCGAATGACCTGGCTCCAGGCCATGCAAGGCACCGAGCAGAATCGCGCTCGGGAAATACAGCCAGGCGTGAGCCCCGCCTTGCTGCAACAGTTCAGCGAAATCGGGCATGTCAGACCTAAAGGTACTTGGTGATTTGTTTGAAGGCTTCCAGCGGTGCGCGCTCGCCATTGCCTAGCGCCGAAACGGTATCTTCGAGGCAGTGGTCGATGTGATCCTGGATAAGCGTGCGTTTGGCCTGGCAGATCGCTTTCTCGACCGCATGAAGCTGCTGGGCGATATCCACGCACTGACGCCCTTCTTCGATCATGGTGATGATGCCGCGCAAATGCCCGTCCGCCCGTTTGAGGCGTTTGATGATCGCCTCATGACTTTGGTGGGTGTGGGGATGGCTGTGGTCGTGGTCGTGTTCACTCATGAGTTGAGTCTCAGGGCTCGATGAATCGCTGGCATCCTATCCCCCCAGGGGGGATTAGGCAAATCGCTTGAGCGCCCTGTCAACGAGTTGAAACCTTTAACACCATGTACAGCAAAACACTGACAACGACGGTAGTAATCGCGCTTGCTCTCGCCATGTTCATGGCCTGGGCCGCGCATACCTATTCGTTGTCAATCTCCTCGGGGCAGCCAGCCTGGCAGATCGCTGAGGACGTCCATCATGCTCACGGCGAAGAGTCGTCATCCAGCCACGACCGGCGATTACCTGAGCGTCAAACAGTAGTCCGGAACACATTGAAAACGAGGCCGCAAATGCGGCCTCGTTTTTTTCTGCGCGAAGAAAAGTGCTGGATTCAAATTCCACAAATGTCCGTGCGCAGCCGCCAGGCGTCCTTCGCCGGCGGCATACCGAACAAGCGGGCGTAGTCCCGACTGAACTGCGAGGGACTTTCGTAACCGACTGCATATCCCGCCTCTGCGGCATCAATCGCTTCGGTGACCATCAGCCGACGTGCTTCCTGTAGCCGCAACTGGTTGCGAAACTCCAGCGGGCTCATCGAGGTGATCGCCTTGAAGTGCGTGTGAAACGAAGAACGGCTCATGCCAGCGATTTCGACGAGTTCATCTATTCGACACGCTTCGTTGTAGTGGCTGCGCAGCCAGGCAATGGCCTTGGCAATCTGGTTCAAGCGGCTGTCTGCTTGTGCCATCTGCCTGATGATGCTGTTGCCATTCTCGGTTAGAAGGCGATAAAGCATTTCGCGAATCACCAGCGGAGCGAGCGCTTCGATATCCCGCGGCCTGTCGAGCAGCCCGGCCAGCCGAACCGCAGCATCCAGCAGTTCTGGAGTCGTATCGTTGAGCGTAATGCCTGCCGGCGGTGCACTGACGCTCTCTTCTCTTAGCGGATGGCGCAGCACCAGTTCACTCAACACAGTGATATCGAGATCCAGCGCCAGGCACAGATAGGGAACAGCCTCACTCGCCTCGATGACCGAGCCCATCACCGGAAGGTCTACCGACGCAATCAGGTACTTGGCCGGATCGTAAACATAGGCGGTAGTGCCCAGCATCGCTTGTTTACGTCCTTGGGCGACCAGGCAGAGTGTTGGCTCGTACACCACCGGCATAGGCATCGTGGGCGAAGCCGAACGAATCAGGCTGACACCCGGAATCGCGGTGCTGTGAATGCCGTCATCCCGGACGTGACAACCAACGATATCGACAAGCTTTGAAAGGGAATTCAAACACAACTCCATAACGTGGGGATGCGGCGGTTAAACATCTGGCCTATCGGATGATCAAGCAAGAAATCAGGACGATCCTGCAACAGCCCTCCTCCGCTCATAAGTCACACTTCAGATGAAGCCCAGAGGTACTGCCGTCCACACCCGCGCCGATTCTTTGCCAATGCCTCATATAGAACAACGGCGTGTGGGAACGCAACTAGCGGCTTACAGATAACAACAACGGCCCATCCAACTCGGGACAGATTAAGGAGCACAGGAAATGACGTTTGTTCACCGCCTCTCTACAGCGCTAGCACTAGTCTTCACCACACTCATTGCAGGGCCGGCGCCCGCCGTGGCCAGCGAACCGACTACGGAACGCAACCGCCAATTCATTGCGCAAGCGTTCAACCAGTGGGCTCAGGGCGGCCGGACGTTCTTCACAGATGTCCTGGCTCCCGATGTGATCTGGACAATCAAGGGGACGAGCCCTTCGGCGGGCACTTATCGGGGCCGAGATGACTTCCTGAAACGCGCAGTCCAACCCTTCGCAAAACGGCTCGCCTCGCCCGTTCGCCCGACGGTGGCGGATATCTGGGCTGAAGGCGATGACGTAGTCGTGCACTGGGACGGCACCGCCACCGCAGCCGACGGCGCGCCTTATCGCAACAGCTACGTCTGGATTATGCGCATGCGAAATATGCAGGCAGTTGAGGTCACTGCCTTTCTGGACCTGGTGCCTTATGACGACGTTATCAGGCGAATTTCGCTTGAAGCTGGCGATGTTGAATAGATAAGCCCGCCAGGATCGACTGGAGGATCTGCTCGCGAGACGCTGCGAGATATTACGTAGGTGGGCATGTCGTCGAATGTCGGCTTCGGCCACAAGTAGACTGTCAGTTAACTCTAAAAAGGGGGTGATTTGGTAAAGTGACTCACCAGAGCAGCCGTTTCCCACGGGCAAACTCCAAGAGAGGATGCACGAGGGTCATGAATAGGCGATGGTTCACTGTAAGTACATATCGCTGGCATGCTGCGTGCCTATGTACCACCTGCAATTCAATATCCATTGTTGATGAGGCATCGATATGGAAGCAGGCCCTAAATCAATGGTTACATCGCAGCTCTCTAATGGCGCAATCATCGCCATCACTGTAGCTGTCAATCTGTTCGGTGCTGTAAAAACGAAGGTTTGCCTTAAGTAACCTGTCCATTCCGTTCTCGCCTCTCGTTTCAGTCGCACTCGCAGAAATTGTATGATGCCAATATGCTGCCATACTGAGTTGTCCAACAACATAATGGTCTTGGGGCGACGATGGGCGACTATAAGGGCATGCGTTGGTTCAAAACGGACTTTCAGGTTCAAACCCCGGAAGATAACCGCCATTGGGTTGACGACGACATGCGCCTGCATGATCGACGTCCATTAGTTGAAGGTAAGGCCTGTGAACTAGGTATTCAGGAAAAAGCCAAGCGCTTTCTGCGACGCTGTCATGAGCTTGAACTTCAGATGGTCGGCATCACTGACCATAACTTTTCAGAGCGATCCGAGCCGCGGGATTGGTTCCTCACCCATCTCGTGGAACAGAACAGATCAGTGGCAAAGGACCTGGAACGCGAACCTCTCGCGATTTTTCCAGGTTTTGAAGTAGACATCGGCTATCACGTTCTTTGCCTATTCCAGCCGGCAAAGAAACAGCGGGATATTCAACGCCTCAACATGATCCTCAGCAAGCTGGGATTGGCAGAGCATGAGCGCTTCCGGGCTGGGGCTCCTATGCAGTTGCGCCGTGATGGGCGGACTCTCAGCCTGAAAGAACTTATCGACGTTGTTCAACATCATGATGGAATTGTGATTGCCGCCCATGCAGATCAGGCCGATGGCATATTGTCCTCTCCTAACAATATCGCGGACTATCAGATACCCCAACTACTTGCGGTTGAGGTCACCACCTATCCAATGCCCCCCAAGATTCGGTCGATTTTGGATGGAAGTAATCGGGAATGGTCCAGACGCGGACGCCAGCCGGCTTACGTCCAATCCTCAGATGCTAAATCGTTGCAGTTAGGCGACGACGGACTACCACCGCCTAATTCACTGGGTTATCGGTCGACCTGGGTGAAAGCTTCAAAGCCCTCTATCGCGGCGCTTCGTCAAGCCTTTCTAGACGGCGCCTCTCGGCTCCGAATTCAGGACCTCCGTCCCTCGGATGAACAGACTCATCCACGCATCGTTTTTTTGAAGTGCTACGGACTAACGTTCCTCGCCGACCAAGATGTGTATTTCTCGCCCAACCTGAACACGATCATTGGTGGCCGGGGAACCGGAAAATCAACATTGATGGAGTTACTCCGCTTCGCGTTTGCAAGGGATAGCGGCGACCATTTTTCTGCGTCTATCAAGGCGAAGTTTGATCGCCTCCGTCAGACCTTTACCGGTGATGCCGAAATTCAGATCGGTTGGGAAGCGGTCCCAGGTCAAGTGGATGTCATTTCGTTACGGCCAGAGGGCCCGCATGAAGTCATTCAAGGCGAAGTTTTAGACATCGCAGCGTA
Organism: Pseudomonas iranensis; assembly: GCF_014268585.2. NCBI lineage: Bacteria > Pseudomonadati > Pseudomonadota > Gammaproteobacteria > Pseudomonadales > Pseudomonadaceae > Pseudomonas > Pseudomonas iranensis. Next base: position 2,730,485 of record NZ_CP077092.1, on the reverse strand, counting down.
TCTCAAGCAGATACCCATCCAGTTCTATAGCCAACAACAACTGAGCGATCTCACCAGTGTTGGTGGAGAAAACAGCTTACTGAGTATGCTCGATGAGGCCTGTAGTGCGGAGCTGCAAGCACTCAAAGCCCGAGAAAATACTCTACGAGCCGAAATCGTGCAGGTCTTTGCCGCCTCTGATCAATTAGCCGAGCTGCAAAATGCCGAGAAAGACGTCGCGCAACAGCTGACCGAGCTCAATCGCCAGTGGCAAGCGCGTAAAGAGATCCAGGCAGAAGCGCTGCAGTTTCAGCGGGCAGAGGCCGGACGTCAGTACTTTGAAAAGGCTAAGGCCCAGTCTGTAAGCGATGCTGAAGAAATTGCCGCGCTTGCCGAAACCCTTGCTCAGCCGGGAGTATTAAACGATGGCAAGATCGAAATTTGGCCGAAGGCAGGTTGGTTCAATGCCTACACCGAGAGTGCATCAGCGCTACGTCTGAGATACTCAGAACAACTGGCCGCGCTTGCGGATTCCATGCGACGTGAAACCTCTAAACTAGAACCGCAAATGCAGGGCTGGGAGGAAGTATCGGCTGAACTGACGGCCATTAAAGACGGCTTCATGCAGGCCTGCCAGGACAGGGGATTGCAGCCTCAGGATGTCGCACGGCTTCAGGAAATCGACAAGACGCGGCAGATCAAGCAGGGGAATTTGGAGCAGTTGCGCAAACAGATCGAAGGCCTGGAGCCTTTGGTGCAAAAGCTCTCTGCTCTAGTAGAAGAACTGCACGTATTGTGGGCAATGCAATTGTCCGTTCGTAGTCAAACCGCTTTGGAGATATCCGAGAAAGCCAACCGCTCGATCAATATTCTCGTGCAGGCCATGGGTGATAAAGCTCACTTTAATCGTGTTTGGGAAGGTCTCGCTCCGGACGGACGCGCCCGTATCGGTAGGGCATGGACACAGATTGGCGAGGTGCTGTTTGAAGATTTTCACAGCTACATGACCGCTAATCGGCCACCCGGTTACTCGCCTTGGCTGCATATAAAAGCTGTCTTAATGGAACAAATTCCTGTGCCCCAACAGCTGGAGGGACTCACGGGCGATGTTCGTAAGCATCTAGTCGACCAGAAGGATAAATGGCGCGCCGCACGGTTAGTTCGTATTGAGGATCAAGTTGATCTTGAACTGTACCGTGCCGATGGCACCCTTGTCGGAAGCATCCAAAGCCATGCGCTGTCAGAGGGGCAACGAAATACCGCGGTACTGAAGCTGCTACTGGCGCAAGGTGATGGCCCTATCGTCATCGACCAACCAGAAGATGAACTTGACTCCAATTTTATCTACCATGAACTAGTGCCTTTGCTGCGTAAGATCAAGAATCGTCGGCAACTGATTTTGGCTACCCATAACGCCAATCTGCCTGTCAACGCCGACACCGATTTGGTCTTTGCATTGGACGTTAAAAAGGGCCGTGGAGAGCTACTAGCCGTAGGTGGGCTTGACCAATCTGATACCGCAAATGCGGTATTGAATATCATGGAAGGCTCAGCGGAGGCATTCAAGCGGCGATTCGACAAGTACCATTTTTAAATTGAGACCTATTACACGTGGACGTCGGAATATAAATCTAGATAGGAGAGAGACGGGTGTTGCACAGACTACAACACTGATTGAGATCGCCCATTAGGTTTCTCCGGTCCAATTCAGGGCTCGGTTTAGTTGTGCTGAGGAAGCGTTAAAAACAATCAAGATGCTGTGTTTGCATCATCTCTGCTTTGACCGGTAGCCATCGGCACGTGGGTGCTAACGGCTAGGAATTTCAGTGTGTCCTAAGCAGCTTTTTGTGAGTGGCCGCTTCTGGCCGATTTCTGCCTGTCACCATCGGCTGAAACCCACCCGTAGAGGACATTCATAACGTCTGACAAAACAGGCGTCCATAATGCCTAGCGCATTGGGTGCGTTTTGGATAAAAAGGTGAGGCGTCAGCATGTTAAGCCACTGTTGAACGTGGGCCTTGTCTAAGATTCGGATATTCCGCGAGCATTGTTTGCGCTAGGTTGAAGTCGTTGGACGTGGAAAAGATATAGCGCTCGCTCCATGCAACCTGCAGGGAGTTGAAATTCTCAACATTAGCAACTGAGTACTGCACTGGCCTGCCACTCGAAAGGGAATCGCTCATGGCAACGATTCCCTCGGGATCAGCTCCATCTTCCGCTCTTCGCGTGGCGACCAATGACCGTGCGCCACGGTGAACAAGATCGGTCAGAGTAGGGCACCACATTGCCAGAGCACGAGTAGGCGAAAGTGGAAGGTAGATTTCAATACCTGGAGTCGTCAGTCCAAGGTTCCCTCGGAGAGCCCGATCAATCATGTTCTGACGCGTTAACGGATTGTCGCTTAGAAGGAATGGATGTTGTCTTGATGTCGCAGCGAGAACCCAGTCCTTGCCTAGAAAGTGTTCTGCGTAAATTGAGGGGGCGCTGAAGACAATCCTTGCGGTCTGTTCCTTCGAATCGCTCTCCGAAATATCGCGAAGAAGCTCTTCGGCCTGTGACCCAGGCGCAATTTGATCGCCATTCTGCTCGAAGTGTTCCCTCACCATTCTGGGGAACGCGTTCCACTCCTCGCGAAAGGTCTTGGTTCTGGTGAGTTGTACCGCAAGGAACGAGGCCAAGATGTGCTTTTGCTCATCCACAAGGCTCGAGAGCGAGTCAGCATCGAGGATCGTGCTGATCACTAATTTGGCATGCCCTTCTAATTCAGAGAGCCACGGCTCGATAGATAGCGGCTGGCCTTGATACTCAAAGTCGTAGAACCGATTTTCACTGGCAAGATTCTTTGTGTTTGAAGGAAAGCTTCGATTCGAGGACTTGTCATAGACCCAGACCTGATCTTTCTTTCCGTTACCGAAGTTCCGCATGAGAAATTGCGGCACGTAGTGCTGAACTTTTGCGATCGTCATCTCAGCTGTGCTCTCGTGGTGTGCTTAGAGGTGGCGCAGAGAATGAGACGTGGCCCAGACGCCCTGTGGCCTTCTAGATTCGAAAGCAGTGTCGATGACGCTACCCATTTGTCGTCACTGTGTCCACCGTCTGCTTATGGCCGATTGCTGCCAGTCGCCATGGGCGCTCTGCTGCCAAGCCATGCATTCGCCTCACGAAACAGCGTTAGACATCTGAGCTCTCCGCAATCCGCCCTTCCCCCCGCAAAAAACCCACAAACGCCCTCAGCGGCGAAGGCATGTGGCGGCGGCCGTGGTAATACAGAAACGGGCCGTCGAAGGCCTGCCACCAGTCCTCGAGAATCGGCACCAGTCGACCATCGGAGAGTGGCTCGCGCAGAAAATCCTCGAAGGTATAGACGATGCCCAGTCCGTTGATGGCCGAGCGAATTTTCAGATCGTGCGACGACGTCAGCAGTTGCCCCTGAGGCGGGATACGCACGATACGGCCGTCTCGATGGAACTCGAATACGCCGACTTTGCCACTCTCGAAGCGATGGCCAAGCAGGTCATGGCCCGGCAGTTCTTCGGGGTGAATGGGCGTACCGCGTTCAGCCAGATAGCCCGGGGCGGCGGCTGCAACGAAGCGTTGGCGACGCGGGCCGATGGGCACGGCGATCATGTCTTTGGCCAGGCTCTCTTCATAGCGCACGCCGGCGTCATACCCGCCAGCGTTGACGTCGACAAAGGCGTTGTCCATGACGACTTCGACACTGACCCCTGGATAAAGGCGCAGAAAACGCGCCAGCAGGTCGGGTAACAGAAAGCGTGCCACCGGCACTGGCACATTGAGCTTCAGCGTGCCGACCGGGCGCTGAGCGTCGTCGTCCAGATCGTTGAAAGCGGCGTCGATTTCCTGCAAGGCCGGGCGCAGGCGCTCGAGCAATCGTTCGCCGGCGGCCGTCGGCGTGACGCTGCGCGTGGTTCGATTGAGCAGGCGCACTCCCAGATCGCTTTCCAGCCGACGCAGGCAGTCGCTCAACGACGAGGCGGACAGCCCGCGCTTTTGCGCGGCAGCACGAAATCCCCCCGCCTCGACCACCGCAGCAAATATCGACACATCGGTAAGGTTTGGTTTACGCATGAATGCTTCCTCCGCAGGCGCCTGACTGTACGCCATGCCGTACGGGCCATCCACCAATGCCCGACTTATCCTCGCGCATTCGTACACCGATACTGCTCACTCGCCCTCGCCAGCCGGGAACCTGTCACGCGAATGAGATTTCTCCGATGAGCCATTCACCCGCTACGCCGAGCAATACCGCGACCCAACGCCTCCTCAAGGCCGCCCGAATGCTGTTCGCCATTTCCGCGATGGCCGGCACACTGGCTGCGCAGGCTGCGCCCCAAACGGAGCCGAAGCCGGACTGGTCAACCCACGACATGCCCAGCCAGAAAGGCCGCATTGTGCTGGTGACCGGAGGGACCAGCGGCATGGGCTATGAAGACGCGCTGGCCCTGACGCGCGCCGGTGCCGAGGTGATCATCGCCGCACGCAACGCCGAGCGCGGCCGCGAAGCGATCACGAAGATCAAGCAAGCCGTGCCCGAGGCGCGCGTGCAATTCGAAACGCTGGACCTTGCCAATCTGCAATCGGTGCGCGACCTCGCCAACCGTCTGCAAGGGCGCCTGCCGAGGCTCGACGTGCTGATCAACAATGCCGCGATCATGTCGCCGCCTGTTCGAGGCGTTTCGGCCGATGGCTACGAGATGCAGCTGGCGACCAATTATCTGGGGCATTTCGCCTTGACCGGCCTGCTGATGCCGCTGCTACGCAAAAGCGACGATGCTCGGGTGGTCAGCCTGTCGAGCATTGCCGCCGGGCGCGCAAGCCTGAACTTCGATGACCTGCAGGCTGAGCGCAGTTACGACCCTTTCGCCAGCTACAGCCAATCGAAACTGGCGGTTCTGAAGTGGAGTATCGAGCTGCAGCAGCGCAGCGATGCCGCCGGTTGGGGGATACGCAGCATCGCCGCGCATCCCGGCGTTGCCGTGACCGAGCTCATCGCCCGGGGGCCTGGCCTGGACAGTGAATTCGGCAAACAATGGGCGGTAGAGCGGGACCTGTATCATTCCGCAGCGCAGGGCGCGCTGCCCACGCTGTATGCGGCGACGGCGCTGGAGGCGGTCGGTGGCGCCTACTACGGCCCCACCGGTGATAACGAGAAGCGCGGGCCGCTGGGCTTCGCCAAGATGCCGCCGGCCGCTGCCGATCGCTCGAATTCGGCCACACTGTGGCAACTCTCCGAGCGACTGACCGGCGTCACCTACCGCTGACCGCCCGGCACGGGCAGGCCCCGTGCCGTTGCCTCGCCACTCCCACAGGAGCGCAACATGGATACGTCTCTTCTTGCCCACCGCGCCGGCGCCATCATCAATGCCGAGGCTCACGAGCTGCGCCCTGCGCTCAATGGCTTTCTGCTGTTCGTTTGCCTGTTCGCCGGCTATTTCATGCTCCGTCCGATCCGCGAATCGATGGGCATCACTGCCGGCGTCGAGAACTTGCAGTGGCTGTTCACCGCGACCTTCCTGGTCATGCTGGCGGCCGTTCCACTGTTCGCCTGGCTCAGCGCACACGTACCGCGCCTGCATTTCGTGGACTGGGTATACGGATTCTTCTGCACCAACCTGCTGTTGTTCGCCATCTTGTTTCTGGGTGAGGAAAGCCCTTGGCTGGCGCGCGTGTTTTACGTGTGGATATCGGTCTATAACCTGTTTGTCGTATCGGTCGCCTGGAGCCTGATGGCCGATGTATTCGACAGTGCCCAGGCCAAACGTCTGTTCGCGTTCATCGCGGCGGGCGCCAGCGTCGGCGGCCTGAGTGGCCCTGCGCTGAGCGCCTTGCTGATCGGTCCGCTGGGTGAGTCCGGCCTGATGCTGCTGGCCGCTGTTCTGCTGGCCGCTGCGATGTGGTTCAAGCGCCAGCTGATGCGCTGGCGTGAACGGGGTGGCGCAGGACGCCCCGATGCCGCGCCGAGCGAAAGCCCTCGCAGGCCGTTGCCGGGCAATCCGTTCAGCGGTATGACGGCCGTTCTGAAATCACCCTATCTGCTCGGCATTTGCGGCTTTGTGGTGCTGCTGGCGACAATCTCCACCTTCCTTTACTTCGAGCAGGCACGCGTCGTCGCCGAACACTTCCCGGACCGCGAGGCGCAGGTGCGCGTGTTCGGCATCATCGACTTTGTCGTGCAGGCGGGCGCCCTGCTCTGTCAGCTGTTCATCACTGGACGCCTCGCCCAAAGGCTCGGCGTCGGCGTGCTGTTGGCCATGGTGCCGCTGGTCATGTGCGCGGGGTTTATCGGGCTGATCTTCGCCCCCGGCTTTGGCCTGATCGCCGCGCTGATGATCGTGCGCCGCATCGGTGAGTACGCCTTCGTGCGCCCAGGCCGAGAGATGCTGTTCGCCCCGCTCGATGCCGAAAGCAAGTACAAGGCGAAGAACTTCATCGACACCGTGGTCTACCGCGCCGGCGACGCCATCAGTGCCTGGGCGAAAAGCGCGCTGGACGCCCTCAGCCAAGGTGCAGGCATGGCGGCGTTGGTCGGCGCGTTGTGTGCATTGCTGTGGGGTCTGCTGGGATGGCGGCTCGGCGAGCGGGCGGACCGCCGAGCCAGGGTGGCGCGAGTGCGGCAAAACCCAGCGTAGCGTTCAACGGTCATTGACTGAGACAGGCATTGCCGTAGAATCGCCCGCCCAAAAAATCAGCTTGCAGAGCGAGAAGGAGCTTCGATGCAACGGGTGATGATTGTTGGTCAGCCTGGGTCTGGCAAAAGTACGTTGGCGCGCAGGCTGGGTGAGCGCACGGGGTTGCCGGTGGTGCATATCGACACGATCCATTGGCAGCCAGGCTGGATCGAGCGAAGCCCGGATGAGAAGACCCGACTCTGCCTGGAGGTCGAGGCGCGTGATCGCTGGATATTCGAAGGTGGCCATTCAACCACTTGGGAAAATCGCGTCGCCCGTGCAGATCTGCTGATCTGGATCGATCGTTCGCCACCGCTTCGATTCTTGCGCGTCCTGCGTAGAACGCTGCTCAACCACGGTCAGTCTCGGCCTGACTTGCCGGAAAACTGCCCCGAACAGCTGGCGAACCTGCCGGAGTTTCTAAAGTTCATGTGGCGGACGAGAAAAACCTCGCGAGCCAAAATGCGCCAATTCGTGTCAACGGTGCCATCGGCTTGCCGGGTGGTTCATCTGCGGTCGAATCGAGAGACGAGGATTTTTCTCGAAAGCATTCGCCATGCACAGGGCCAGACTTTACAGACTGACTGACGGGTGTCCGCCCCACCAGGGAACTGCCGGTGCCAGGCATCGTCCGAGCTTAAGCGTTTAAGCAAACTGCTCGCCACGAGGTTTCCGTTTGAAAGCTGCCATCGTCAAAAAATACCGTCTGATCATCAAGACCCTCGGTTACGTGGGCTGGTCTTTGTTCTGGTTGCTGCTCTGGGACATCGCCGTCACCGTCGACTTCATGCTGTTTCTCAACACAAAACTCAACCTGCCGTTGATGCCGCTGACCTTGCTCGGTTCAGCGTTGATCGTGTTGATCAGTTTTCGCAACAGCAGCGCTTACAACCGCTGGTGGGAAGCGCGGACACTGTGGGGATCGATGATAAACAATTCCCGCAGCTTCGCCCGGCAGGTGCTGACGCTGCTGGACGACGCTGGTGGCGAGGTGAATCCGGTCAAATCGACGCTGTTGCGCCGCCACGTCGCTTACGTGAATTGCCTCGCCGCGCACCTACAGGGCCAGCCATGTCCCGACGAAGTGCGGGCGTTTATTCCCGCCGAAGAATTCGCCCGCAGTGGCACAACCAATAACTTTGCCAACGATATCCTCACCGGCTCGGCGACTCTGCTCGCTCGCGAATACAAGGCCGGGCATCTGGACAGTATTCGCCTGGCGCGGCTCGAGTCGACCCTGGTGGACCTGTCCAACAGTCAGGGCGGGATGGAGCGGATCGCCAACACCCCGCTGCCCTACCCTTATGTGTATTTCCCACGGCTGTTCATTTCGCTGTTCTGCCTGATCGTCCCGATAGGTCTGGTGGAATCCCTCGGCTGGTTCACGCCGCTGGCGTCGACCGTGGTCGGCTTCATGCTGCTGGCCATCGAACGCATCGGCACCGATCTGCAAAGCCCGTTTCGCCACAGCGAACACCAGATTCAAATGGAAGCGCTGTGCGAAACCATCGAAAAGAATTTGCAATCGATGCAGCGTGATTCGTTGGGGGATGTGCGCAGGGTTGAGGAGCCCGCTTGAGGCGCTGCTTTAGCAGCAGCGCCTTTCCTCAGATGCGCAGTAACTATTGACGAGTGTCCGCCGCCTCGGCCGGGTAAAACTCGCCCTGCTTGCCCATTTCTTCGAGTCGTTCGCGCGCTACCGCCTCAACACGGGCCACTGCGTCACGATCCTCAGGATCCACCAATTGCAAGCACAGGCGCTGGACATTCTGATCATGCGTCCCCTCGCTAAGCATTTCGTGGGTGAAGACCTGTTCAGCACGCCATAGGCATAACTGGGTATGGGTCCCGCCGAGCCATATCTCGTTGATTGATCCAAGATCAGTGGTTGCCAATTGATCCACAGTGATTGTCTTATCCATTGCGCCGTACCTTGAAAATGCTTGTACAGGTACGACTGGCAGGCGTAGCGAGTCGTTCAAGTCGTCGACAGTCCACCCACGCCCCACTTATTCGGAAGACTCTTATGAAATCGCCAAAAATCGAAGATTACATCGCTCAATGGCCATTACTGGGCGTGGACTCCGCTGCCCCTTGGGCGGTGGTTCAGGATTGCGAGAGCCGGATTCTGGAATTGCTTGAAACGCTCGGCCCGGGATACCGGCGCCACGACTATTGTGCGATTCATGAAACCGCCATCGTTGAGCAAGGCGCCGTTCTCAAAGGCGCAATCATCATCGGCGCGGGCTGTTTCGTAGCAGCGGGCGCTTACCTCCGTGGAGGCGTTTACCTGGGCAAAAACTGCATTGTTGGCCCCAGCTGCGAGCTGAAAAGTACCTTCATGCTCGATGGCAGCAAACTTGCCCACTTCAACTTCGTCGGCGACTCATTGATTGGCGAAGCGGTAAATATTGAAGCCGGCGCGATCATCGCCAATTACCGTAACGAACTGGACGGGGCTGATATCAGGATCCGCCATGAAGATCAGGTGATCGACACAGGCGTCAGCAAGTTCGGAGCGCTGGTGGGTGACGGCTGCAAGATTGGCGCAAACGCTGTGATTGCTCCTGGCGCTTTGTTGCGGCCCCACACACGTGTTCCTCGTCTGGGGTTGATTGATCAGTTTGCTTATGAGTGAAACCAATTTTGGCGAGAGTACGTCTTCGGCCAATGGCATCCATCTTCATAGGCGCGTCCGTTATGCCCGCTTTCATAACATCGATTTTTCCTGGCCCAGATCCCAAACACCTCTTGCACAAAGGATGACCGCTTTGGGCCGAAATCGGCCAATAGCAAAAATCCAACCTTCGCCACCCCACCGACTGACACCTTGTTCAATCAGAATGCTTGGGCAAAGTCTGCTTGTGCACGCGATTTCTTGGTTCACCTCCAGCCATTTCGTATGATGAGCAATCTAAGTTTGGGATGCTTGGCGTGAAACCGTCATCAAAAAAAGCTTCAACCACTCCGCCCGTACCAACCGGCGTCACCCAGAATTTAAGCGATGCTGTAAGTCAGCTTTCTTGGGACGACTTGCGAATCATCAAAACGCTAAGCGAATGCGGTAATAGAGCCACGACAGCGAAACGGTTGGGGATCAATGTATCCACCGTATCGCGTCGCGTGGCTCAAGTGGAAAAGACACTTGGGGTCGCCCTATTTGACCACCGTCGCTCTGGGTACATGCTCACGCCAGAAGGCATCGAGTTAAAGGCGCTCGCCGAACGCGTCGAGCTTGATATCGTCAGCGTTACACGTCGGGTTTCTCGGGCAGGTCAAGGGCCACAGGGAAAGCTTCGGATCACTACCAGCGACTCCCTGCTTTTGTATTTCCTCACGCCGATCATCGCCGACTTCAAGGCGCTTAATGAAGGAATTGCCATCGAGGTGCTGGTCGGCAACGAGACGTTAAGTCTCGCCCGCGATGAATCTGACGTAGCGGTAAGAGCGACCAAAAAACCTGCCGAAAGTCTCGTCGGGCGCAAGCTCGCTTCGATCGCATGGGCGCCTTATGGCAGCATAAAACACGCGACTATTACCCCCTTCGCAGAAGGCCAGCGATGGGTGTCGTATTCCGCAGGATTATGTGGACTGAAGGCCAAAAGCTACGTCGAAGACAGAATCGGCGCCGACTGTATTTCTTATCGTACGGACTCCGTCGCGGCCGCGAGCGTCGCCATTGCGGCAGGACTTGGTTACGGCTTTCTTCCGTGCATGCTGGGAGACATTACGCCTGGGTTAACACGCGTAGGGCCAGTTGTGCGCGAACTACAGGACGAGCTCTGGCTGCTTACGCATCAGGACATTCGAAAGTCATGGAGAGTCAAAGCATTCATGACTTTTTGTGCAGCAGCCGTAGCGCATCAAAAGCCTTTGATCGAAGGGCAATTGGATCTCCCGGTTGCGCAGGGCGAAACCGGGAGCGTCTCTTAGTCGGCGCGAGATCCGATGACAGCTTTGCAGACAATTTCAATCAGCTGTGAACGTTGAGCCAACCTGGATACACCGATGATATTGCTCGCGCACTGTGGCCGCTCAGTGCGATATGCGGCTTTGCGCACATCACCTACGACGGCGAATGCCGCGTCCATATCCAATACGTACAGCGTTTCTTCGACGACATCATCAAGGGTTACTCCATAGAGCGCGAGCAGCTTGGCGATATTGTCGTAGGAGGCGCGCATTTGCTCTCCTATCGACGAGAAATCGCTGGGTTTACCCTCGCTATTCAGGGGCGCGGGAGCAACGAGATTACCCTCCTCATCGTGGTTGAACTGACCCGAGATATAGATCTCGTTTCCGACTTTTCTGGCCTGGGGATAGCCGTAGCCCTCCTCCCATGAGACTCCCCAGTAAGCGGTGTTTTTGCCGTGCGGTTGTGAGGCAGCCATTGCTTTCTCCTTGCAGATGACGAATCGAATGATGTCGATTCGAGTTGTCGGGAGGCAAAGGCTAGCATCGGGAACGCGACTGGAAATGTGCATTTTTGCGCCTCCAGTAGCGCAAAATTGCGCCCCCACCTCGTCGCGCCTTCCGTTAGATTTTTCCCATCGACTGACCGCTGGATTGAGCTGATCAACCGGCTAATGGGAAAAAGGAATCAGGATGAACAAGGAAACATGCGCGTCCTCACAAAAGGATCCGGCTAAACAAACCGGACAATTGAAACCCTGGCAGATCCAGCGCGCCAAGCAGCTGATGCTCGATAACCTGGACGCACATATCTCCGTGGCAGCTATCGCACAGGCGTGTGCGCTGTCGCGCAGCCATTTCACTCGTCAGTTCAAAAAAAGCACTCTCGTCTCACCCAAAGAATGGATGCGAGAGCAAAGGATTCTACGGGGCAAGCAGCTGCTTCAGACGTCAAGATTGTTGGTTGCAGAGATCGCACTAGAATGTGGTTTCTTTGATCAGTCTCACTTCAGTCGAACATTTGTGCAAACCGAAGGTGTGACTCCCAGGGCTTGGAAACAGAACAGTCAATCGCCTGCGCTGTGATTTGATGAGCTGCATAACGGGGCTAATTCGTACTTGCAGATTTAACCCCAGAATGCTGCGAATGGAGATAACAGAATCAGTCCGCCGACGACAACCCCATGCTAAACCACTCTCTACCTTGAAACGGCCGTCATTCATTAAGTCCAACACGAACACGCCAATCCGATGACCTATCAAATCGATAATCAAGTCCATGGTCCTTTCTCATAACAATCTTTGCATGAGAAGTCAGAACCCGCTTTTAACTCATAGCTGCTGGTCAGGTCAGCAATTGCAACTCTGCGCAGACATTGCACAGGATGTGCGTTGGATTATATCCAGACGTCGTTCAAAGCCGTTCTTTCGCCATCTTCATGCCCCGTGTTCAAGATGCCTCGCGGCTCGATCATCATCAGCTTGGCTTCACCTTGGGCAGCCGTGCGATGTTCCACGCCGCGGGGTACCACATAGAGTTCACCTGGATTCACATAGACGCAGCCTTCCAGCAGATCAATGCGCAAGGTGCCTTCCAAAACAAGAAATGCTTCATCGGTCTCAGGATGCGAGTGCCAGATGAATTCGCCTTCGATTCGCACAACCTTGAACTGGTAGTCATTCATCTCTGCCACAACCCTGGGACTCCATTGTTGTTCGATCAGCGAAGCCTTATGTGCCAGGTTTACAGGAACTGATGAATATTGATGACGGAGCTCTGCCATGACGAATCCTCTGTGGTTGAAGTCGCCAGCCTATAGAGCAAGGAATAGGGTCTCTTGTACGATCCTGCAACTCAGCGTGCGGCGCGCAATCGTTCCAGCCAGCGCATGGGCGGGATGCCGTAACAGCGGGTGAAATGTCGCGTCATATGACTTTGATCGTGAAACCCCGCGACGAGCGCTGCATCGACCAGGGTAAAACCTTCAACCACCAATGAGCGGAACCGGTCCAGGCGGCGCAGGGTGACAAATCGGTAAGGACTCGTACCGTAAAGCGTTCTGAAGTCGCGTGACAGGCTCCAGCGTTCGCGCCCGCTGGCACACTCGAGCATCTCCAGCGTGATGCATGAATCCAAGTGTTCCAGGATGAACGCTCTGGCACGCTCGGCTGCGCGGTAATCCAGGCGCTTGCGCCCGCGCGGCTTGCCCGCGACGGCACGCAACGCCATTGCCAAGTCATACAGCGCGTCCTGTTGCTCCAATGCTTCCAGCGGATGATCCACTGCTTGCACAAATGTTTCACTGGCATGTAACAGCCGTGGGTCGTTTGAAAGCCCCCCCGTGATAAAAGGCAAGGGCTCGCCACCCAGGATGTTTTGAATCATTGCCGGATCAATGTAAGCCATCCGATAACGAAAGCCTGCATCAGTCCCGGCCATGCCATCGTGAAGTTCGTCTGGATGAAGCACGAGCGTATTGCCGGGGATACCGTGGCGCAACGAGCCTACATAGTGAAAGCTCTGGACGCCCGCCAACGTGCGGCCGATGGAGTAGGTGTCATGTCGATGAGGATCGTAGCCGTGGCTGCCGAACCACGCTTCAATACGCTCGATTCCTCCTGGTTGAACACTGCGGATGACCCAGTCAGTGCTGTCTGGTTGGCCTTTTTTCCTATCCATGAATGCGTACGTTCCCGAGTCTGTTCGGTCGTGGTGATCTGTATGCCGGGAATATACAAGTGCGAGTATTGGCTGTCTGCTTTTGCCTGAAAGCAGTCCATGGTTCCGCCTTGTCACTGAACCGTCACACCCGCCTCCTACGCTCGACCGATCTCGACCGTCGCCCCAAGAGCCCGCATTCCAAAATGCCGCCCATCACCGCCACCTCCCCACCCCGCCAAAAGATCATCCTGCGCTCCGACAACCTCACCTCTTCCGACTTCGGCGCCCTGTTCTCCAGGCTCTTCGGCAACCGCTACGCCGATACTCCGCCGCCGCCCTCCAACATCATCATCGGGGGTGTCTACGGGCGGCACGACGGGGTGAGTTTTCGGCGTATGCATTATCACGGCGACTTCAGCGTCACCCTCCCCGATCCGCAGAACGAAATCACTTTCGTCATCCCTACAGCCGGCAAGATCGTTTTCAACCACGCCACCGAGTCCATTGGCATGGCGCACATCGGTCTGGCGATCGACAAGGCGGATATCCGTTCGATGCGCTTTGTTGATGATCACGCGCATCACGGCATTTCGATCAATCGTCAGCAGCTCACCGAGCGGTTGTCGGCGCTGCTGGAGAAACCGGTCGTGCAGAAGATCGTGTTTGAGCCAAGCGTGGATCTGAATACCCCGGCATTTCAGGGCCTCAAGGCGTTGATCGATCTGGCCACGGGCACTGAGTTCGATGCCTTGATCAACAGCGGCACGCTGATGCCGTCACGGTTGCGCGAGATGTTGATCGATGCGGTGCTGGAGGCGTGGCCGCACAACTTCACCGAGGCATTACGGGGGCCGGCGCCGTGTGTGGCGCCGCGACATGTGAAGGTGGCGATGGAGTTTATTCAGGCGCATCCGCAGCAGTTGGTCAGTGGCGTGGATCTGGCGCGGTTGAGCCATGTCAGCCAGCGCGCCTTGCAGGAGGGCTTTCGACGTTTTGTCGGGATGTCGATCGTGGCGTATCAGCGCCAGGTGCGTTTGCAGCGCGCCTATGAGGCGTTGGTGCGCGGGCATGCAGGCTCCGTGACGGAGGTGGCGTTGAGCTTTGGCTTCAGTAATGTCGGGCGCTTTTGTCAGTATTTTCAAAGCGCTTACGGCGTAAGCCCAGCGGAGTTGAAGGCCAGGCGTTGACCATTCGGTCCGGCGAAACCTGCATTTGATTGAACAGCAGGAATCTCAGGGCGACTAACCCCAGACAGGTCACTTGGCGAAAAGGGGGTTTCCATGACCGAGGATTTCATCGGCTTTTTCACGGCTCACACGATTTTAGGAATTTCACTGGCGAACTGGGTGCTGGCATTTCTCGCCGCGACGCTCAGTTATCTGCTGACCACCACGGCGATCCGTTTCGTGTTCCGCAAGGTGCAGGCCCGGGCCAGCGCCGGCAATGGGCATCTGACCTACATGGCCAGCGAAGTGCTGGCGGCGACCAGCACCACGTTGCTGCTGTTGGCATCGATTCTGGTCGGCATCGGTTTGCTGGATTTGCCGGAGCGCTGGCTCGGGCGGGTCAGCAGTTTATGGTTCGTGGTAGCGGCGTTGCAGGTCGGCCTGTGGACCAACCGCGCGCTGGCGCTGGGGTTGCATCGGTATTTCTCGCGGCATAACGCGACCGGCACTTTTCAGGCGAGCGCCCTGGCGACCCTGAGCCTGTGGGGCGTCAAGGTGTTGCTGTGGGCGGTGATTCTGCTGGCGATGCTGTCGAACCTGGGCGTGAACATCACTGCATTCGTCGCCAGCCTGGGTGTCGGCGGTATCGCGGTGGCGCTGGCGGTGCAGAACATTCTCGGCGACGTGTTCGCCTCGCTGTCGATTGCCGTCGACAAGCCGTTTGAGGTGGGTGATTTCATCGTCGTCGGCACGCTGGCAGGTACGGTCGAGCACGTCGGCCTGAAGACCACGCGCATCCGCAGTCTCGGCGGTGAGCAGATTGTCATGGCCAACGCCGACATGATCGGCAGCACCATTCAGAACTACAAACGCTTGCAGGAGCGTCGAGTGGTGTTCGAATTTCGTCTGACTTACGAGTGCACCAGCGAACAGATCCGCCAGATCACTCAACGCGTTGAAAGCATCATCAAGAACGAAAAACAGGCCCGATTCGACCGCTGCCATTTCCGCAGTTTTGGTGAAAGCGCGCTGGAATTCGAGACGGTATATATCGTTCTGGACGCCAGCTACAACGTCTACATGGACGTGCAGCAACGCATCAATCTGGCAATCATGGAAGCGGTGGCCGACCTGGACGCGACGTTCGCCTTCCCGGCGCGCACCGTGCATGTCGCCTCGCTGCCCGAACCCAGCGCGCAGCCGGCACGCACACAGCAACCTTCGCGTGCGCAGCATGCTTGAGCGCAAGAGCCCGGCAATTTGCCGGGCTCGCTGTGTTCAAAACGCGTAACTGGCCTTGAGTCCGCCATTGAAACCATGGCTGTCACCGCCACCGTTGGCGCCGACCTCAGCGCCTACACTCAGGGCGCCGAGATTGGCCATCAGATTAACGCCGCCGCTGAACTGGTCGCGATTGTCGAACGCCGCGCGCTGCTCGATATCCAGCCCCAGCAGGTGGCCTTCGCTGTCGACTTGCTGATCGCCGAGCGCGCGTTCATAGCCCACGCGAACGCCCGGGACCAACTGCCACGCACCCATCGTCACCGGGGCGAATGACACGTCGAGATTGGCTACCGCGCTGCGGCGGGTCTGCTCGATGCCATCGACGTCGAGCGCCAACTCACTGCCCTTCTCTTTGAAACCTTGCAAGTCGAGATGACTGACGCGAAAGCCCAGGCTCGGTTCGACAATCACGCTGCTCAGCGGCAGGCGATAACCCAACGCCACGGTCACGCCAGTGAGATTGCCGTGAGTGTCGCCCTTGGCAGTGCCGAGACCACCGCCAAGCTCGCGTTTGCTGTCGTAGTCGACATATCCGGCGCTGGCGTTGGCATCGACAAACATGCCGCGCTCAAGGCTGGTTAGGCCGTAACGCGCACCGAGGTTGAGGAAGGTGAAGTCAGTATCGGCCTCGCCACCCGCGTTGCCCACGCTGCCCTTGCTGTAGCCAAAGCTGCCGCGCGCGCTGAGTTGTTCGCTGAAGCGCTGGGTGATGCCGAGCATCAAGCCCTGGCTGTGCTCGTTGCTGCTATCGGCGTGGGCTGAGCCGTCGGTGCCGACGTAGCTGGCGAGCGCGGTGCTCCAGAGGCGGTATTGGCCGACCTTCAAATCGCTGCCGCTGGCGAACGGCGCAGCGGCTTGTTCGATCATCGCGTTCTGCCGCAATAGATAACTGGCCGCATCGGCGTGGACCTGACCGCCGACTTGAGATTCGACACCGCCCAGAGTGCCGGCGTCGATCGCCGATTGCAGGTAGTAGTTATAGGCGCTGTAGGTGCCGGACAGCTCGGAGTTCTGCAACTGCCGCAGCAATTCGGCACCAGCGGCGGCGTTGCCGACCAGCCCGGCCTGCCCCGGCAAGCTGTTGTACTCGACCAGTTTGCCGCGCAGTACGTAAATGGTTTCCTGGGACAGACCGAGGCCCTGCTTGAGGTAGTTGTCCATGCTGCCGTACTCGGCGGCGACCTGGTCGAGACCGGCCTGCAAGTAACTGGCCTGCACGCCGAGCAGCGGCTCGTAGACAGCGGCCATGCTCGGCGGCAGCGCTTTCAAGGTCGCGGCGACACGGGCGGCGGTGTAGTCGTTGGTCGCCAGATAATTGGCCATGATCGTCGCCTCATCGACGCCAGCGATGCTCTGCAACACGGCGGCGGTCCAGCCGGTGCGGTCCTTGCCGGCGGTACAGTGGAACAGCTGCGCGGCGTCGACACTGGCCAGCTCATTGAACAACTGGCCGAACTGCCCGCGCATGCCGGTATCGCTGACGAAAGCGCGGTTGGTTTCCTCCATCATCGCCACCGCTTCGGCGGCACTGTGGAACGAGATATTGGTGATGTCCGCACCCGAGGTGGTGCTGCCGATGATATCGATATTGCGGTAGGCCGC
The DNA here is from genome assembly GCF_014268585.2 of Pseudomonas iranensis. NCBI lineage: Bacteria > Pseudomonadati > Pseudomonadota > Gammaproteobacteria > Pseudomonadales > Pseudomonadaceae > Pseudomonas > Pseudomonas iranensis. Next base: position 2,713,191 of record NZ_CP077092.1, on the reverse strand, counting down.
GCCCGTGATCATCGTGTCAGGCGTGGCGGCAATTTCGCTGGGCGTGCGCAAGTCGTAAATGGCTTTGATGCCTAGACCATTGAGCGTCGCCAGATCCGTCGCCGACGGCGTCAATGCGTTGGAGCGGTAGAACACGCCGCTGCGCATCACGCCGTCGTGGGCGGTGGAGTACGCGGTGGTGATGCCGGCGATGTCGCGAAAGTTGTCGATGCCGGACAAGCGCGGCGTATCAAGGGTGACAGGCTCGGCCGCGTGGGCAGCGGCGATGGACAGGCTCAGAACGGACAGCGAACACAGAAGACGTTGGAACACAGTGCAGCCTCATGAAATCAGCGTTGGGCTGGTCACTATGGGCAGGCGAGTGGGAAGGAATATGACAGTTTTGGCGCACAACAAAATGCCTGCGCGAATGGGCCGTGGGGTGCGTGATCGGTCCATCAATCCTGCTTGAATGTGTTGAAGATCCCTGTGGCAGCGAGCCTGCTCATGAAAGCGGCGTGTCAGCCGATTATATTCAAACTGAAAAAAAGCTTTCGCGAGCAGGCTCGTTCCCACAGGGTTTGGAGAAGTATCCGTTTTTTCAATTTGTCGCGCGCAATGCCAACCCCTTATAAGACTGCCATCACTTTCAAGAACAAGAGGCTGTACCCATGAGCAACGCCTGGAACGAAGGTTATTTCACCGACGAAGGCTACACCTACAGCTATAGCCGGGAGATCAATCCGGTGTTCCTGCGTTACTGCCTGTTGTTGCGCGGGTTCGCCACGCTGGAAAGCAACGACGGCGTGCACTGCGAACTGGGCTTCGGTCAGGGCGTGTCGATCAACATCCACGCCACCGCCAACCCGGGTTCGTTTGTCGGTACGGACTTTCACCCGGGTATGGCGGCCCATGCCATCGACCTCGCGACTGCCGCCAACAATGGCGCGCGTCTGTATGACGACAGTTTCGAACAGCTGCTGGCGCGCAATGACCTGCCGCAGTTCGACAGCATCAGCCTGCACGGTATCTGGACCTGGGTCAGCCGCGACAATCAGAAACTGATCGTCGAATTCGCCCGCCGTCATCTGAAACCGGGCGGCATGCTCTACGTCAGCTACAACTGCTTCCCCGGCTGGTCGCCGTCGGCGCCGCTGCGCAATCTGTTCAGCCTGCATGACCGTTTCGCCAATGCCTCGGCGCGCTCCGATGAGCGTATTGACGCCGCACTGGAGTTTTCCGAAGCGTTGCTCGCGGCCAATCCGAAGTATGCCGCTGCGGCGCCGAGTCTCGGCGCGCGGCTGCAAAGCATCAAGGGCCAGGATCGTCACTACGTCGCCCACGAATATTTCAACCGCGACTGGAACTGCATGTACTTCGCCGACATGGTCGACGCGCTGGCCCCGGCCAAACTCGACTACGCCACCACGGCAGTGCCGCTGGACTCGGTCGACCCGCTCAACCTGAGCGCCGAAGGCATGGACTTTCTGGAAACCATCGAACACCCGATCATGCGCGAGCAAGCGCGGGACTACTTCGTCAACCAGCACTTCCGCCGCGATCTGTACGTGCGTGGCGCGACGCGCCTGTCCGCTGCCGAACGCCGGGCGAGGATGCTGCACAGCCGTTTCGCGTTGCTGCAACCCTGGGAAACTGTCGCGGGTTCGGTCACCGGTCCTGCCGGCGAAGCGACCCTGCAAGCGGAAATCTACGGCCCGGTGTTCGATGCCTTGGCGGCGCAGAACTATGCGGCCAAATCCATGCGCCAATTGCTCTCCGAGACTGCGATGGCTTACGACGACCTCGAACAAGCCCTGGCCGTGCTGATCGGTATGGGCGCGGTCGCTCCGTGCCAGAGCGAGGCCGCAGAGTCGCAGGTCAGCGGTCGCTGCGCCGCGCTCAATCTGCAACTGTGCAAACGCTCGCTGTACGGCGCCAACATCCAGACTCTGGCCAGCCCAGTCACCGGTGGTGGCGTGACGGTCAGCCGCTTCCAGCAGTTGTTCCTGATTTCCATCAAGCAAGGCAAACAGCAGCCGGCCGAGTGGGCGCAACTGGCGTGGGGGGTGATCAGCGAACAAGGTGAAGTGCTGGTCGACAATGGCCAGCCGCTGCTCACTGCCGAAGCCAATATCGCCGCACTGACCGCACAGGCGCAGGTGTTTGCCGAGCAGACACTGCCTGTGCTGAGGGCGCTTAAAATCGCTTGATTGCAAACGAACCAAGGTGGGAGCGAGCCTGCTCGCGAAAGCGCTGGATCAGCCGCCAGATCGGTGACTGACGTACCGCATTCGCGAGCAGGCTCGCTCCCACATTGGTCGAGGAACGTGGCTAAGCCAACCGTCCTGTTTGCGGAACTTTCCCCGCTCTGCCGCCCGTCCTGCCACTTGGCAAAAAACGAAATTTCTGCTGCGCGCCCTCCTCACAAACTATGCATGCGCCAACGCCCACAAGGGCAAGGCGCGATAGCCTGGTCTGAGGAAAATTTGAATGTTCATACATAACAAGCGACTTCAGTACACCGTTCGCGTGGCCGAGCCCAACCCGGGTCTGGCCAGTCTGCTGCTGGAACAATTCGGCGGCGCCAATGGCGAGTTGGCGGCAGCGGCCCGTTACTTTACGCAGGCACTGGCCGAGGAAGATCCGGGGCGCAAAGACCTGCTGCTGGATATTGCCACCGAAGAGTTGAGTCACCTTGAGGTGGTCGGCTCGATCATCGTCATGCTCAACAAAGGCGCCAAGGGCCAACTCGCCGAGGGCGTTCAAGAGGAAGGCGAGCTGTACCGCGCGCTGAATGGCGCTGGCAATGACTCGCACATTACCAGCCTGCTTTATGGCGCAGGCGCGCCTCTGGTCAATTCCGCTGGCGTACCGTGGACGGCGGCCTACGTTGACTCGATCACCGAGCCTACCGCCGACTTCCGCTCCAATATCGCCGCCGAAGCGCGAGCGAAAATTCTCTACGAACGCTTGATCAACATCACCGATGATCCGGGCGTCAAAGAGGCGCTGGGCTTTTTGATGACGCGGGAAATCGCCCATCAACAGTCCTTCGAAAAAGCCCTGCATTCGATCCAGCCGAATTTCCCGCAGGGGAAACTGCCGGGGATGCCGGAGTTCACCAACAAGTACTTCAATATGTCTGGCGAGCCCAACGTTCGTGGTCCGTGGAACGAGGGCGGTGCGTGGGAGTACGTGGAAACTCCAGAGCCGGCAGTTGACGGCGGTGACGGTCTGGCGACCGTCAGCCTCCCTGCTGACGACGCAGAGGTCCTGGAAGCCATGAAGATCCGCACGGCGTCTGACCCACTCAGCGAGCCGGTGACCGGTGCTGATCTGGGCTCCGGTTACGTGCAAGGCAAAGATGTCTGAACCCCGTCCGGCGGCCCCGGATCGGGGTCGCCACTTGCTCAAGGTGATCAACATGAAAAACAGCAAAGTCTCGGCACTGACCTCTGAACATTTTCAACGTTTGATGGAGCACGCGTACGCCGGTTTTGAGCTGGACTGCAAACAGGCCTGTCGAGGATTGAAAGTCAGCATGGCGGTGAATGTTTTTGGCCTGGGCACCCTGCTGCCGAATAATTTCGCTGAGGAGACTGCCGTTCCGCCAGCGGACGGACATCCAGCCGTCGACGACGCCTTGCCCACGATGCCTGTGGCCGCCAAGCGCGTATTGGCGCAGCGCAACCGTTCAATCGATGTGGCTGAAAGTTTTCATCGGTAACAGGAGCGCGACATGAGAATTGATAAAAACCTGAGTTTCCCCTCAAGCCTGGGTGTCGCCCCGGGACTCCAGTTTCTGCTGGGCTGTGCGATATTCGCCGGCGGAACGCTGATCCTGATGAACGAACTGGCGGCAACCTTCTTTACGATGTGAGCCTTGGTTCGCTATCGGCCATTCAAAACAGCACCGCAGCCGCTTCCCTCATGAAGATCTCAACGGTCTTCGGCCCTATCCCCTCGAACTCGGACAGGCGCTTCTCCAGCGCCTTACGATCCGCGCTCGCCGCCACGATGTTGCTCACCTTGCCGGCGTACTCGCTGTTGAGCTTGTTGGCCAGCGCGAGTAATCGCGACGCCGTGCTTTCGTCGTAGCGCACGTACCGCGCCTGCCCCAGCATCGACACCAGTTGACGGTGCGTACACTGCGCCAGCTTTTGCGGGGTGTCTTGGTGATGCTGCTCTACTATGACTTGATACGCCTTGGCGGCGATGGCGCCCTGAATCCTTTTGCCCATCAGAAAACTCGCCAGCAGCCATTTGAACAGGCCGGTTTCGTTGGCATTGTGCAGGTCGATGTTCAAGTCACCGGCGGTGATGATTTCGCTCACAAGTCTCACCTCAAGGCGCGCTTCAATTACAGATGTTGACCCGGCACGGCTTGGAACGATCCAATCGCGACAGCCTGGCCAAGGCAGTAAATTGAATTCCAGGTGGAAAAGGATGGTCATCTTTCAAGAGATGAGAGATGACAAGCATAAGGACCCTCAAATGCTCGGTCGTAAGATGCCCAAAAGCCGGGGGCATGACGCCGCACAAACCGCTCCCATCAAAGCTGCCAGCGAGATCGCCGCTTTCCGCCTGACAGTCATCTTCATGCTGACGGTCATTCTGGCGTTTCTCGGCGTGGAGGGATGGCGAACCTGGCGTGACTATCATGCAGCCTTCTCGTCGGCGCGTGATTCGGTCACCAACCTCGCGCGGGCAACCGCGCAACATGCCGAAGACGCCATCCGCCAGGTCGATGTGTTGACCGCCGCACTGGGCGAGCGCGTCGAAGGTGATGGCCTGCAAAACATCGACGTGCCGCGCATCCACAACTTGCTGGTGCAGCAGGCCAAGTTGATGCCGCAGTTGCATGGACTGTTTATCTACGGCCCGGACGGCAAATGGATCGTCACCGACAAGGAAATGATCCCGGACCCGGCGAACAACGCTGACCGCGACTACTTCCAGTATCACCGCGCCAACACCGATCGAAACGTGCGTATCGGTGATGTCGTCAAGAGCAAATCCACCGACGACCTGATCATCCCGATTTCCCGCCGCTTGAATAACCCGGACGGCTCCTTCGCCGGCGTGCTGCTGGGGACGATCAAGGTCAGTTATTTCGTCGACTATTACGGCGATTTCAAGATCGACGACAAGGGTGCACTGGTGCTGGCGCTGCGCAACGGCACCATTCTCGTGCGGCGTCCCTTCATCGCTTCGGTAATCGGTCAGAGCCTCGCCGACAGTGAGGTGTTCAAAAACTACCTGCCCTTTTCCAGTCAAGGGGTCGCCGAGGTCCGAGCGGTCGTCGACGGCACCCAGCGTCTTTACGGTTACAGAGCTTTGAGCACCTATCCGCTGGTGGTCGAAACCGGCCTTTCCCGCGAATCGATCATTGCGCCGTGGCGCTGGGACCTGATCAAAACCGGTTTCGTGCTGATGTCGGTGATTACCGCGTTCACGGTCTTCGGACTGATTGTCTTGAGGCAACTGCGTCAACGGATGGTGATGGAAAAGGATCTGCGCCGGGCACATCAGGCCATGAAGGACATGGCGTTGACCGACAGCCTGACCGGGTTGGCCAACCGTCGGCGACTGGACACTGCCTTGGTTGACGAAATTCGCCTGGCCAGACGCCAGGGTTCGTCGATCTCACTGATCATGATCGATGTCGATCACTTCAAGCTCTACAACGACAGCTACGGGCACGCGGCGGGTGACGATTGCCTGAGCGCTGTCGGACAGGCGATTGCGCAAGCAGTAAAACGGCCGGGTGATCTGGCCGTGCGCTATGGCGGCGAGGAGTTTTCCGTGCTGCTGCCCAACACCGATATTCGCGGGGCGGCGCTTGTGGCGCAGGAAATTCTTGAGGCCATTCGATCCTTGCGGATGGAGCACAAAGCCCATCCGCTGGGTCACGTCACCGCCAGCGCAGGTATTGCGGTTGGCAAACCGGCCGAACAAGAAGTGAGCCCCGCCACCCTTATCGAGTCGGCTGACAAACTGCTTTATGCCGCGAAGCAGAAAGGCAGGGATCGCTACTGTATCGGCGAGGAAGTGCTCGGCGCCTAGCCACCGTTCCTCAACGGGAGCGCAGCATCACGGCAGCGCGAACCCGCTGGACGCCAAACACCGTCATGCGCAGAAATTCCTGGTGACTGACTGGCAAGTGCTGGCAGTCCAGCCCGCGCTTGAGTTTGCTGTGGTCGACATCAGGATCGTGCAAGTAGACGAAGTCCTCGTCACACCCCGTGATGATGACCCAATGCGGCGCTTTCAAGCGGGTGAATCGGTAGCTGCTGATCAGCACCAGCGGTTTGTATCCGGCCGCCAACGCAGCGCCGATCTGCAGATACTCACCCAGCACCTGCTCGACTTGCGTGGCCGCCAGGTCTTGGGCAAAGCCGTCCTCGACCAGTTTCATGATCGACTTCTTCTCCGTGCTGCGTACGCCGTGAAGAAAAAGCGAGCCCGCGTGACTGACCTCAAGGCGCACATCGAAACCGCGCCGCCAGGCCGCCAATGCCAGACCCTGAGGACTACAGCCACCGTGCCCCGCCGTCATGAAAATGGTGGTCGCCTCGCGCCATAGCTGGATTTCCTCCGCTCGGGTCATGGCGCGGCTCGAATCGATGGCAGACATGGCCATCAGCAAGCACGCGGCGCCGCAGGTGAACTCGGTGGTTTGCTGGTAGTAAGGCACTTGGCGCGCGGGCGCTGGTGTTTCGCGCAGGATGCGTTTCTCGTAGCGCAACGCCTCGCAGTGGTCCTCGTAGTAGTCCTCGACACTGGCAAAGCGCTGATAGCCGTTGGCTTCGTAGAGGCGAATGGCAGCGCTGTTGTCAGCGCGCACCTCCAACCGCAGCCATGCGCAGTTGCGCGCCAATGCGCAGGCCTGGGCCTGTTCCAGCAGACGCTGGCCAAGCTCATGTCCGCGCCACGCAGGGCTGACGGCAATCGAATACAGGCGTCCAAGAGAGGTGCCTCGGTGAAAAAGCACCAGCGCGTAACCGCAAAGAGTTGCGCCCGAGGTGACAACAATCAACGCGGCATTCGCTCGACTGAGCATCCAGCTGAAGTTGCGCTGATTCAACCGGTCGAGGGTAAAACACACCCGCTCCAATTCGACCAGATCGTCGATATCGTCCATGGATGCAAAGCGAAAATCAAAAGACATGACCGCACCGTAAAGTTTGAGTAACGAACCGGGACAGACCGAAAGGCCCGTGATTTATTGAAGCGGCGTCTTCTTCAACAGGGATTCATTACTCATGTCAGCGGTGCAAGCCAACGTGAACGAAGTATTAGACAAAACCGAGCATTCGACAATCTCCCTCAGCGAGGAACCTCCCAGTCTCAAACCCTCGGGAAGTCGATTGCTCATACTGGTCGAACGCAAGGATGACTGGGCTGATTACTTGCCTAGCGAGAGCCTGATGCTGGCTCAGGATTACCTTGAACACAGCGATGATTTTCCTCATCGCACCCAGGTCATCAACCTCTGCCGCAATTACAAATACCTCGGTCAGGGCTATTACTGCTCATTGCTCGCCGAGGCGCGTGGGCACAAGGTTTTTCCCTCGGTGCGCACCGTCAGCGAGCTGGCGCGCAAAGCGCTATACGGGGTCGGGCTGAATGATCTGCAACGCACGCTGGAGCGGGCGCTGGCCAACCACCCGTACGGCGAAACCGAGGCCTTCACGCTGTCGTTGTACTTTGGCAAGGCCTCGATCGAGCCGCTGCAAGAGATCGGCCGTCAACTGTTCGAGGCGTTCCCCTGCCCTATCCTGCTGGTGGAATTCCGCCGTGGTGAGAGCTGGCAGATCGCAGGCATCAAGGCCGGTGCACTGCACAAGCTTCGCGACGAACAGCAGCATGTCTTCGCTGACGCACTGGATGCGTTCAATCGCAGAACGTGGCGTCAGCCCGCTTCCAAACGCGTGGCCCGCTACGACCTGGCCATCCTCCATGATCCTGACGAAGCCCTGCCGCCTTCTAACCCCGAGGCATTGCAGCGTTTCATCGCCGCGGGCGAACAGCTGGGTATCGATGTCGAGTTGATCGAGAAAAAAGACTACGCGCGTCTTGCTGAATTCGACGCGCTGTTCATTCGCGAAACAACGCGAGTGGATGATCACACCTATCGATTCGCCAAGAAGGCCGAAAGCGAAGGCCTTGTGGTGATTGACGATCCGTCGTCGATCCTGCGCTGCACCAACAAGGTCTATCTGGCCGACCTGCTCAAGCGTCGCGGGCTGGGCATGCCGGTAACGGAAATCCTCTACAAGGATCGTCCGCAGGAGCTCGAAAACGCAGGGCGTCGCCTCGGTTTCCCCCTGGTGCTGAAAATCCCCGATGGCTGCTTTTCGCGCGGTGTGATCAAGGTCGCCGATGCGCAAGCGCTGGCCACTGCTGCGCAGGAGTTATTCGAGCACTCGGTGCTGCTGCTGGCGCAGGAGTATTGCTACACCGAATACGATTGGCGCGTCGGGGTGCTCAATGGCGAAGCGCTGTATGCCTGCCGATACTTCATGTCCAAGGGGCATTGGCAGATTTACAACCACAAGGCGCTGCCCGGCGAGATCAACGGGATGTGCGAGGCGGTGCCCATCGAGCAAGCCCCGCCCGCAGTCGTGCAGCTCGCCGTACAGACTGCCCGGCTGATTGGCGACGGCCTCTACGGCGTCGACCTCAAACAGGCGGGCGATCGGGTTTTGGTCATCGAAGTGAACGACAACCCCAACCTCGATGCGGGAATCGAAGACGCGGTGCTGGGCGACGAACTTTATCGGCGCGTGCTGCAAGCGTTCACGCAAAGGCTCGAGCTCAAACACCGTGGCCAAGCGTGGTGAGCAATGATTGAAGGCTATGGCATTGATTGCGGCGCCCTGCACAGGACATCTGGAGAACAGGCGACTGTCTGGCTGTGTGTCGCCCCGGACGCAGCCGAGCAACTGAATTTGCACAGACGCCTGGGCATTGGCGCACAAGCGATAGAGTCGTCGCTGGACCCTGACGAAGTGGCCCGCATCGAGGTCAAGCCTGATCACCTGTTTATGATCTGGAAGCGCCCGGAAAGCTTCGACGGGCGCGCATTCAACGTTTCGTCCTTCGGAGTGGTGCTGAGCGAAAAACGCCTGGTGGTTATTTGCGCGAGCAACTCGCTGCTTTCGGGGTTGGAGCACGATGCGCAAATGACCGGGCCGCTGGACGTGCTGATGGCGTTGCTCGCTGAAAGCGTTCACCACTATCTCGGGCATTTGCGCGTGGTCAAACAGATCGCTCGGGAGATCCAACAGCAATTCACCCGGGCGATGGACAATCAGCAATTGGCGCAGATGTACAACCTGAGCGAAAGCCTCGTGTACTACGTCAATGCGATTCAAAGTAACGGAGCGGTGCTGACGCTGCTGCGCAACCACGGTCAGCGTCAGGGCTTCAGCGACGGTCAGCTGGCTGCGCTGAACGATCTGATCGTGGAAAACGAACAAAGCTTCCAGCAGGCCAGAATTCACGCCAAGGTGTTCGCCAACCTCATCGAATCCCACGGCAACCTTGCCAACAACAGCATGAACCGGGCGCTGCGCAAGCTGACGCTGATCAACGTCGTATTCCTTCCCTTGAACCTGATCGCCGGCATCGGTGGCATGTCGGAGTTCAGCATGATGACGTCCGGCGTTCCGTGGTGGATGTCCTTTCCCGTGCTGATCGCCTGCATGGGCCTCGTGGGCGCGGGGATGGTGCTGGTATTGCGGCGCATGGCCTGAATCCAGAGCACATTCTGCTAACGCCTGCGCCGCATTCGAAGGTCAATTGGTCCGGCTGACCACCCGGATATGTGTAATCCCTACCCGCTCGGCCTGCTCGAAAATCTGTTCTGGCGTCGAATCCGCCGTGGGCATGACCAGGCTGTTTTCCGCATCGCCCAGATGCAGTTCCAGCAGATGCATCGCCGCGTCGTGCTCGGCCAGTTGCGCTTCCTTGAGTTCGAGCAGATAAGTACGAGGCTCGCCGTTGAAACGGTATTCGATGTGATAGGTGTACATGATGTCGTCCGCGTCGGTGGGAAAAGGCAGTGTTTATCCTGACGCGACGGTCAGCTTTTAGTTCAACCTGACTGCCATTTTGCGTTTGCAAACAAACTTTTTGCGCAGCGAAGCGTCCTCTTCTTAACTCTCCATAACAGCTGATCACAGCTAAGGACTGGCAATGACTTTTTTCATCTTCCTTCTCGCCTGCGCGGCGGCCGCAACCACTGGTGTGATGTTCAAACCCGGCCCGTGGTACGAATCGCTGACCAAACCCTCTTTCACCCCGCCCAACTGGGCCTTTCCCGTAGCGTGGACGATCATCTACCTGCTGCTGGCCTGGGCCGGTTATCGCTTGAGCCTGATCCCCGGCAGCCAAACGGTGCTGGCCTTGTGGGCTGCGCAAATCGCCCTGAACACGCTGTGGACGCCGGTGTTCTTCGGCGCGCATCAGGTGCTGGCGGCGCTGGTGATTCTGGCGGTGCTGTGGGTGGTGGTCGCCGTGATGGTCGTGCTCGCCCTGCAACTGGACGTGGTCACCGGGCTGATTCTGTTCCCGTACCTGGCGTGGCTGTGCGTTGCGGCGGCGCTGAACTGCTCGATCCTGATGAAGAATCGTCTGTGAGCGATTTTCCGTGGCCACAAGGCGAGCGCGAACTGGCGCAGGTTCGCGCCTTCAACAAAAAACTCGCCTGGCTGCCGCGCTTCAAGATCCGTAATCGACTCACTCCACGGCTGATTCAGGCGTTGCTGCGGGCGGGTCAGCTCGGCGGCGACGGCAAGCTGCGCCAGCATGGGCTGAGCGCCGAACGGAAGATCATCGACACGGTGCCCGTGCGCATCATCCGACCCAAGGGCAAAGCCAAAGGCGTGGTGCTGGATTTCCATGGTGGCGGCTGGGTGATCGGCAATGCGCAGATGAACGACAACTTCAACATCGCCATCGTCAACACCTGCGACGTGGCGGTGGTGTCGGTTGATTATCGGCTGGCCGTTTCGACGCCGATCGAGGGCTTGCTGGAAGACTGCCTGCGTGCCACTCGCGGCATCTTGAACGATGGCGAATTTGCCGGGCTGCCCGCAGTGGTCGTTGGTGAATCCGCCGGCGGTCATCTGGCGGCGGCCACCCTGCTCGCCCTCAAATCTTCGCCCGAACTGCTGCAACGGATCTGCGGCGCGCTGCTGTATTACGGCGTCTACGACCTGACCGGCACACCCAGCGTGCGCACCGCACCCGCCGATACTCTGGTGCTCGACGGCCCCGGCATGGTCGAAGCGTTGCGCCTGCTCACGCCGGACATCAGCGACGAACAACGACGCCAGCCACCGTTGTCACCGCTGTATGGCGATTTCAGCGGGCTGCCGCCAGCGCTGCTGTTTGCCGGCGACCTCGATCCGCTGCTGGATGACACGCGGCTCATCGCTGAACGCTGGCAACACGCGGCGCCGGTGGAGATGTACGTGCTGCCGGAATGTCCGCATGGCTTCATCCACTTCCCCGCCGCCACTGCTGACCATGTGCTGGCTTACAGCCGCAAGTGGATTTCGGCGCGAGTGGGAAGCTACTCAGCGAAATCCGCCGAAATCAGCCCGGCGCTTTCGTAGCTGCCGATCAACTCATCAAACAACGCAGTATCCCCTCGGCTGCGCGCAATCAACTGCGCGCCGGCCACCGCAGCGTAAATCGCCCGCGCTCGCGCCTTGCAGCTGTCTTCGTCGGCAGATCCAGCAGCGATCAACACTTGGGTCAGCCACTCGATATTGACCTCTGCAAACTTTTTCACCTGGTCCTTGACCGCATCCGGCAAATCCTGAAATTCGGCGGCCATGAAACTGACCAGGCACAGCCGATTACCGTTTTCCAGCGAAGTGCGGAAGATCGACGGGTACAACTTCAGGGATTGCTGCGGCTCGGGATTGGCCTCACGAATGTTGTCCAGCGCCTTGGCCGCGTCTTGCCAGTAACGCTCGGCAACTGCCGCGCCGAGGTCGGCCTTGCTGGGAAAGTGATAGTAGATGCTGGCGTTCTTGATGCCCACCACTTCGCCGATGCTGCGGAAGTTGATGCCGTTGTAGCCGTGGGTCTGCGCCGCTGTTTTGGCGGCGTCCAGAATCGCTTCGCGTGCGTTCACGCTCATGTCTGTGTCCTTGATGACCATCGATCAATGGGGCGGAGTGTACCCGCGAAAGATTTACCTGCCAATTGGCAGGTAGGGGATTGACAGCAATAAATTCTGACCGCAATCTTTGCCTACCAACTGACAGGCAGGGAACCTGAAATGACCGCTAACTCGACTCAAAACCACGCTCAATCCATTTCCGCATTGAAAATCTACGATTGGTACAACGGCCCCTACCCGGCCCGCGTGCGCATCGCCCTGGCGGAAAAATCGCTGTTGGAGCGCACCGAATTCGTCTCGGTAAATCTGTGGAAAGGCGAACACAAGAACCCCGAATTCTTGCGCTTGAACTACTCCGGAACGCTGCCAGTGCTGGAACTGGAAGACGGCACGCTGCTCGCCGAATGCACGGCCATCACGCAATACCTGGACGTTCTCGACGGCAACCCCCTGCTCACCGGCCGCACACCGGTTGAGCAAGGACGGATCCACATGCTGACCAAGCGTGCCGAGATTGAATTTCTCGATGCCGTCAGCGTGTATTTCCACCATGCAACCCCGGGACTTGGCCCGGAAGTGGAGCTGTACCAGAACGCCGAATGGGGCATGCGCATGCGGGACAAGGCTGTGCGCGGCATGCGCTATTTCGACAAATTGCTGCGTGATCAGCCGTTTGTGGCCGGCGCCAGTTTTTCCATGGCCGATATCGCCCTGTTGGGCGGGATGATCTTCTCGGCGCTGGTTGAGCTGGAAGTCCCGGAAGATTGCACGGCACTGCGCGAATGGCACGCGCGCATGCAGCAACGTCCGAGTGTGCAGCAATGGCGCGCGATGGTTGAGCGCGGCGAACCGTAAAAAACCAGACCAGCAAAAAAGGCGCCTTGATCGGCGCCTTTTTCGTTGTCAGCTTACCTTGATCACAACCTTGCCAAACGCCCCCTTCGCCAGATGCTCATAGGCCTCGCGCGCCTGTTCGAACGGATACACATGGTCGATCACCGGCCGAATGTCGTGCTCGGCGAGGAACACGTTCATCCGGTCGAACGATGAACGCGGTGCCACCGCGATGCCGCGAATGGTGGTCTGGCGGAAGATCAGCGGCATCAGGTTCAGCTCGACGGTCTGCCCTGTCAGAAAGCCGATCTGCGCTATCCGCCCCGAGGCCTTGGTCGCTGCTACCGACTGGTTGATGCCATTGCCTCCCGCCACATCGAGCAGCAGATCCACACCCTTGCCCTCGGTGAGTTTCAGCACCTCGTCCGCCCAGTTCGGCGTGCTGCGGTAGTTGATACCGGCGACCGCGCCCAGACGTTTTACCGCGTGCAGATTGTCATCGCTGCTTGAGGTTGCGATGACTTTGGCGCCCAGCGCGGTGGCGATCTGCACGGCGAAAATCGATACGCCGCCGGTGCCCTGCACCAACACGGTCTGGCCCGGTTGAATAGCGCCGAAATCCACCAGCGCGTACCACGCAGTCAGTGCGGCGATAGGCAGCGTCGCCGCCTCTTCATCGCTCATGTTGGCCGGCGCGCCGACGGCGCTGTCCTCGTGAATGATCATGTACTCGGCGAGGCCACCGGGCAGCGGCGAGCCAAAGCAATAATCCGGTTCGTTCGGCCCCGGCTCGCCGTCAAGCCAGCGCGAGTACAGATGCGAATTGACTCGGTCGCCGACGTTGAAACGAGTAACACCGGCGCCGATTGCGACTACGGTACCGGCGGCATCGCTCACCGGAATCAGCGGTTTTGGCACTAGGTGCGGCTCGTAGATACCGTCAACGATGGCCTTGTCGCGGAAATTCAGCGAGACCGCGCCGACCTTGACCAACAGCTCGCCAGCCTTGGGCTGCGGCGTTGGCGTCTCGCCGAGTTGCAGATTGTCGAGCCCGAAATCTTTCAGTAACCACGCTTTCATGGTGAGTCTCCAAATGCGTTATTGGCCGCAAACCCTCAGCAGGTTTGCCTTGGGGCCATGATTGGCTTTTACACCAGCGCAATAAATGCTTGGAAACAGACAGGATTGTTCTATTCTCAGGCAACAAATCCAGATACTGAAGCTCAGCGGAAAAGTCATGGAATTACTGCAATCGATGCGCCTGTTCGCCCGGCTGGCGGAGCTGGGCAGTTTCACCAAAGCCGCCGAGTCGCTGGACATCGGCCGGCCGCAGGTCACTCGCTATATTCAGGAACTGGAAACATCGCTGGGCGTGCGCCTGTTCCAGCGCACTACGAGGAAAGTCGCACTCACCGCCGAGGGTGAACTTTTCTATCAGCGGGTACAGGAAATCCTCGCCGAGATCACCGCCGCCACCACGATGTTCGATCGCCCCGGAGCCACGCTGTCCGGCCGCCTGCGCATCGATATCCCCACTGCGTTCGCGCAACTGGAATTCATCAAGAGCCTGCGCGAATTCACCGACAACTACCCCGGCATCGACATGGTGCTGGGCGTCACCGATCGTGCGGTTGATCTGGTCGGCGAAGGCATCGACTGTGCGCTGCGCATCGGCGAGCTGCCCGACTCAACCCTGATCGCCCGCCCTATCGCCTTGGCGACCATGGTCACCTGCGCCGCGCCCGAATACCTGCGCGACTACGGCACGCCGGAAACGCTTGGAGATCTGGCGAACCATCAAGGCGTGAACTTTCTCTCGGGCCAGAACAACCGCACTCTGCCCTGGCAGTTTTCAGATGAGGGCAAACAGAAAACCTACGTCAGCCGCAAAGGCATTACCGTCACGGAGTCGAACGCCTACGTGCAGTGTGGCGTGTCGGGCTTCGGCATTATCCAGGCGCCGGGCATCGCGGTCGCCGAGCATCTGGCTAACGGAGCATTGGTAGAGATTCTGCAACCGCTGCGCCCGACGCCTCGGCCGGTATCGCTGCTGTACCCGAGCCGCACGCATTTGCCGGCGCAGGTGCAGGTGTTTATCGAATGGCTGCAGGTGCGGTTTGTGCAGTTGTATGCGGGGTGGGTAGAAGGTTGAATCTGGCTTTATCCCGCAGTTTCTGCAGCGTGCGCACCTAGGATTTGACACTGATCCCGCGAGCAGCAAAGACTTCACGCGCAGCCGTTATACCGTTCAAGGCGCTGGGAAACCCTGCGTATACGGTCATTTGCAAGATCACATCGACCACCGCCTCCGGCGTGCACCCGACGTTCAGGGCGCCGCCGATATGCACTTTCAGTTGTGGCTGGGCATTGCCCAGTGCAGTCAGTGCCGCAACGGTTGCCAACTCACGAGTGCAGTGATCGAGCCCGGGGCGGGCGAAGACATCGCCGTAGGCAAAACTCAGAATCCAGTCCGCAAGCTCTGGAGCAGTATCCTTCAATGAATCAACCACTGCCTGACCAGGTCCGCCAGTGATCTGCGTCAGAGCGGCTTCTCCGCGCTCTCGACGATCAGTCATCTCCACCGGCGCTGCGACACCGGTCACGCTTGCGCCAATCAGTGTGGCGGACAGCAAGCGGTTGAAGCCGGGAAGTTTACGGATCATGGTGATGCTCCTTTTGCTCGAGTTGGTGGTAGATCTGAATCTTGTTATCCAGAACCTCCAGGGACTGGCTCAACTGGCTGATCTGCGCTTGCACGTCCCGGCGATGCTGCTCGAGAAGCTCGCGGCGTTCTGCCAGGGTCGAGTCGCCTGATCGACGCAATTCGGCATACCGCAGCATTTGCTGGATCGGCATTCCGGTCGCCTTCAGCCGGAGCAGAAACTCGGCCCACAGCACATCCTTCTCGGCGTATACCCGGTGGCCATTGCCACCGCGCCCAACCGGGTCGAACAGCCCGATGCGCTCGTAATAGCGGATCGTGTGAGCGCTCAAATCAAGGCGCTTGGCCAATTTTGAAATTGTCAGTTCTGGATTCATGTCATCACCGTAAAGGTTTGAGCGCGCTCTAAGTCAATGGCTATTTTCAATCAGCTGGAATCAGAAAATTCGCGGGCAATATCCGTGCGGTCCGCCGCTATCAGTCTCGACGGTTCAACCGCTGCTATATTCGCTTTACCAGATATATGCATATGCGTATATTCGGTCATCCGTATCCATTGCCCGGCAATCATCCCGCCGCCTTTCATCCTACGCATCACGACATCCGCAAACGCATCAGGCTCTTCGTTTTGGTCAAGACAAAAGCATCTGGAGGACGAATGACAGAACCCATGACCCCCACCACCTTGTTCAAGTGCCTGGCCGACGACACCCGAGCCAAAATTTCCCTGCTTGTCGTGAGCCAAGGTGAACTCTGTGTATGCGAGCTGACGGCAGCGCTCGACCTGAGTCAGCCGAAGATTTCTCGTCATCTGGCGCTGCTGCGCTCCGCCGGTTTGCTGCTGGATCGTCGCCAGGGTCAATGGGTGTACTACCGGGTCAATCCTGATTTGCCCGCGTGGGTGGCTGCAGTTTTGAAGGAAGTGGTAGACGCCAATCAGCAATGGCTGGAAACCGAGGCCAAGCGCCTGTGCGGCATGAGCGACCGTCCGATCAACCAAGCCGTGTGCAACTGATTCACGCCCAACCGGATTAATGAAATGCTGATTGCCGTATTGATCTTTATCGCCACCATCGTCCTTGTCATCTGGCAGCCCAAGGGACTCGGGGTTGGCTGGAGTGCGACGTTCGGCGCCATCGTGGCGCTGCTGGCAGGCGTCGTTACTCTTGCAGACATTCCCGAGGTCTGGCGCATCGTCTGGAATGCCACTGGGACATTCATCGCGGTCATTATTATTAGTCTGTTGCTTGATGAGGCAGGCTTTTTCAAGTGGGCTGCATTGCACGTGGCTCGGTGGGGAGGCGGAAGCACCCGCAAGCTGTTCGCATTTATCGTCCTGCTGGGTGCGGCTGTGTCGGCACTGTTCGCCAACGACGGAGCGGCATTGATCCTCACTCCCATCGTAATCGCGATGTTGCTGGCGCTGCGTTTTTCTCCCGCCGCGACGTTGGCGTTCGTCATGGCCGCTGGATTTATCGCAGATACGGCGAGCTTGCCATTTGTGGTTTCCAACCTGGTCAACATTGTTTCTGCCGACTACTTCAATATCGGCTTCAACGAATATGCTTCGATCATGGTGCCGGTAAACATCGTCAGCGTGGCGGCGACATTAGCCATGCTGCTGTGGTTTTTCCGCAGAGATTTACCAAAGACCTATGACCTCAACCAACTGGACAATCCGGATGACGCAATCCATGACCGTGCCACTTTCGTAGCCGGCTGGTGGGTGCTGGCACTACTGCTGATCGGCTTCTTTGTCATTGAGCCTTTGGGGGTGCCAATCAGCGCCATTGCAGCGGTCTGTGCATGCATTCTCTATGTCATCGCGGCTCGTGGTCATGCCATCAACACAAGCAAGGTGCTCAAAGAGGCGCCATGGCAGGTGGTGATTTTTTCTTTGGGTATGTACCTGGTTGTTTATGGCCTGAAGAACGCCGGCCTGACCGACCACATCGCGCAAATCCTGAACGTGTTCGCCGGTTATGGCGTTTGGGGCGCGTCCCTTGGTACAGGGCTGCTGACAGCATTGCTGTCTTCGATCATGAACAACATGCCCACCGTTCTGGTAGGCGCCTTATCCATTCATGCCGCCGAAGTCGACGGTGTAGTCCAGCAAGCGATGGTTTACGCCAACATCATCGGCTGCGACCTGGGCCCGAAGATCACCCCGATCGGGAGCCTGGCCACGCTGTTGTGGCTGCACGTGCTCGCCCGGAAAGACATCACGATCAGCTGGGGTTACTACTTCAAGACCGGGATCGTGCTGACCTTGCCCATTCTCGTCGCCACATTGTCCGCCCTGGCACTGCGCCTAAGTTTCTGAATCAAGGAATCGTCTGATGAAAATCCTGTTCATGTGCACCCACAACAGCTGCCGCAGCATTCTGTCCGAGGCGCTTTTCAACCACTTGGCGCCCGAGGGTGTAGAAGCCGTCAGCTCGGGAAGCTTTCCCAGTGGCCGGGTGAATCTACGGGCATTGCAAACGCTGGAGGCGGCGGGCATCTCCACGGCAGGCTTGAGCAGCAAGGCTTCGGATGCTTTTGAGGGCTCGCCTCCCGACATCGTCATTACCGTCTGCGATCGCGCTGCTGGAGAAGCATGCCCGATCTTCTTCGGCCCAGCCCTGAAGGCGCATTGGGGGCTGGCCGACCCATCTGAGGCTAGCGGGTCGGAAGCCGAGATCACCGCTGCATTTGAAACCACACTGGCCAAAATCCACGAGCGCGTGAGCGCATTTCTTGCGCTGCCACTGAAGACCATCAGCGCTGAACAGTTGAAAGCTGAACTGAACCGCATCGGTTCGCTTTAAAGATCAACCGAGGCGGCGCCCCTCCACGCGCCGCCGCAGGAGTTCATATGCAAGATACATTGCCGAACGTACACGCCGACCTGATCGACATTCCTACGCTGGAGCAGCTGTCTCCTCGCAATCCTTCGCAGCATAAACCTCGCATTCTGCTGCTATACGGATCAACGCGAGAGCGCTCATTCAGTCGTCTGGTCACGCAAGAAGCGGCACGCCTGCTGAAGGAGTTTGGCGCCGAAACCAGGATTTTTGACCCTGCGGGTCTGCCGCTGCCTGATGACGCACCCGACACCCATCCCAAAGTCGTGGAACTGCGCGAGCTGATGCAATGGTCAGAGGGTCAGGTGTGGTGCTCTCCCGAGCGTCACGGCTCCATGAGTGCCGTGTTCAAAGCGCAGATCGACTGGGTTCCGCTGGCACTGGGCGCTGTACGACCTACGCAAGGCAAAACCCTTGCTGTGATGCAGGTCTGCGGCGGCTCGCAGTCCTTCAACGTGGTCAATCAGTTGCGGGTACTTGGCCGCTGGATGCGGATGTTCACCATCCCGAACCAGTCTTCCGTGGCCAAGGCATTTACCGAGTTCGACGAGGCAGGTCGTATGAAACCGTCCTCGTACTACGACCGACTGGTGGACGTGATGGAAGAGCTGATGAAGTTCACGCTGCTCTTGCGAGATCGTCAGGATTACCTGGTCGACCGTTATTCCGAGCGTAAGGAATCCGCCGAAGAGCTGTCCAGACGTGTCAACCAGCGTTCGATTTGATGCCTGTGTGCGGAACCGGTACGAGCCGCACCACGATCTTTCACAAGTTGAGGCCGTTGAGCCTGGAGGATGCTGGTGAGTCAGAATTCGAAACTTGATGTCGTGGTCATTGGTGGTGGCCAATCCGCGCTGACTGTCGCTTATTTTTTGAAGCGCACAGGCTTGTCTTACGTGCTGCTGGATGCCGAGCCGGGACCAGGAGGCGCCTGGCGGCATGGCTGGGATTCGCTGCGGCTCTTCTCGCCGTCGGCATGGAGTTCGATTGCAGGCTGGCCGATGCCGGCCCTGTCCGAGGGGACGCCCGGGCGGGACGACGTTGTCCAATACCTGACTCAGTACGAGCGCCGGTATGACTTCCCCATCATCCGCTCCACGCGGGTGACCCGTGTCGAGAAGATCGAAGGCGGCTTGCGTGTTATCTCAAAGGACAACCACTGGGACGCCAAAGCGGTTATCAGTGCAACTGGCACCTGGAGCTGCCCATTCGTACCGGACTATCCCGGCGAGGCATTGTTTGCAGGCAGGCAGCTTCATTCCGCTCATTACGTCGGGCCGAACGAGTTTGCGGGTAAAACCGTCCTTGTCGTCGGTGGCGGCAACTCGGGCGCCCAGATTTACGCCGAGGTCTCCAAAGTGGCTCAGGCAACCTGGGTTACGCAACAGGCCCCAACGTTTCTACCTGATGAGGTGGATGGACGCGTCCTGTTCGAACGCGCTACTGCTCGATTGAAGGCGCAGCAGGATGGCGTGGAGCCTCAACAGCCCGTTGGAGGGCTGGGCGACATCGTCATGGTGCCACCGGTCAAGGAAGCTCGCGAACGCGGTGTATTGAGCGCGGTACGGCCGTTCACGCGTTTCACTTCGACAGGGGTTGTGTGGTCATCGGGAATCGAGACAAAAGTGGACGCTGTCATCTGGTGCACGGGATTTGCTCCGGCGCTCGACCACCTGAACAACCTGGGCGTTGTAGGCCGGGATGGCAAAGTGATTGTGGACGAAAGCCGAAGCGTTGCGATACCCGATTTGTGGCTGGTGGGTTACGGCGACTGGACGGGCCTCGCTTCTGCCACATTGATCGGCGTAACCCGCACCGCTCGCGATGTAGTCAGGCAAGTGCAAAGCTATCTCTCTGGCGGAACCTGATTGCTCGCGGCGCCGTGAAGCCATAAGGTCGCTAGCCTGTAAATCATCTTCAGCGAGCAGAATCAGGCAAATCGCCAACAGTATCCGCCTAACGCCGATACCGCCCTGCCCCCTAATCTGAACCCATGCAGAACACACCACTGCAACGGGTTAACCAGAGACTGATCTGAACGACCCGGACCTCAATCGAAATTTGACCGGAGTCACCGCCATGAAAACTGTAAGCCAACTGATCGCTATCGCCACCTTCGCTCTCAGCGCCAGCGCATTCGCCGTACCGAGCAATCAGGAAGATCGTTTCTTCACCCAGGTCAGCGAACCACAGCAGACTGTTGCTGCCGATGGCTCGGAACGTACGCCGCAGGGTCAGGCTCTGGCTGAAAACGGCCGCAACCGCCTCGAGGAACAAGGCCTGGTTGAAGACGGCTATGACAAGACCCCACAAGGCCAGGCCATCGCTGCCGACGGCTCAGACCGCACCCCACTGGGTGAGGCCCTCGCCGCTGATGGATCGGACCGTACACCGGGCCGTCGCGCAGCATAAGCGCGTGATGCTGAGACAGGAAAAGTCCTGCGGGTTTGAGACCTGCAGGACTTTTCCGTTTTTTGAGGCAAGACCTGATCGAACACTCTATTGATAGGAACAGGCAATACTTCGATCCGATTCGGCATCGTCCACCAGCGTTATCCACCCTAGCATGGCCTCTCCAATTGCCTCCTGGAGTACAGATCCATGAAGACTCTTTTCATCACCGGTGTCAGCAGCGGCTTCGGCCAGGCGCTGGCCAAGGAAGCGCTCGCTCAAGGTCACAGGATTATCGGCACAGTGCGCAGTGAATCCGCGCTGGCAGCCTGCGAAGCGCTGTCGCCCAAGCGCGCGCATGGGGTGCTGCTGGACGTTACCGAATTCGATGCCATCGATAGGGTGGTTGCGGCTGTGGAGGATCGTCACGGCCCGGTGGACGTGCTGGTCAACAACGCAGGTTATGGCCATGAGGGGATTTTCGAAGAGTCATCGCTGGAGGAAATGCGTCGCCAGTTCGACGTCAACGTGTTTGGCGCAGTGGCGGTGACCAAGGCGTTTGTCCCGTATTTCCGCCAGCGCCGCGCGGGGCATATCCTCAATATCACTTCGATGGGCGGCCATATCACCATGCCCGGGATCGCGTATTACTGCGGCAGCAAGTTTGCGCTTGAGGGTATCTCCGACACCTTGAGCAAGGAGCTTGCGCCCTTCAATATTTTTGTCACCGCTGTGGCGCCGGGGTCATTTCGCACCGATTGGGCAGGCCGCTCGATGCAACGCACGCCGCGTAGCATCAGTGACTACGACGCAAGCTTCGATCCGGTGCGCAAGGCCCGCGAGGAGAAAAGTGGCCATCAGCTGGGCGATCCGCAGAAAGCTGCACGGGTCATGCTGACGATCATCGACAGTCCAAACCCGCCGGCTCACCTGCTATTGGGCAGTGATGCGCTGGCGCTGGTGCGTGACAAATTGCAGCGCACGGCGGAGAGTATTGAGCAATGGGCAGCGCTTAGCCGCTCGACGGATGGCTGAAAGATCAAAAGCACCCTCACCCCAGCCCTCTCCCGGAGGGAGAGGGAGCCGATCGCGGGTGAATTCAACCCCCGCGTTCGGCACGATATTACAGGTCGGCGTAGTACCAGAAAGCAGCGCGGTCAGTCCCCTCTCCCTCTGGGAGAGGGCTAGGGTGAGGGCTCTGTCTGACACCCCGCCAATCAGCCAGACAGGTTCAAACCCGCCTTTTCAAAAGGAAACCCGCAGCCCATGCCGAAACCGAAAGACCCAATCACAACGCGCATGGTCCAGCTAATGAGCCAGCTCGCACCACTGGAAGGTTACAACCTGAGCCCGCTGGAGGATGTGCGTTTCCTGCGCTCCAACCGACCGCTGACCCGCACGCCGGTGTTGTACGAACCGGGCATCGTGATCCTTTGTCAGGGGCGTAAACGCGGCTATCTCGGCGATGAAGTCTACGTCTACGACGCTCAGCACTATCTGGTGGTGTCGGTGCCGGTACCCTTCACCATGGAAACCGACGCCAGCGAAGCCGAGCCAATGCTCGCGGTGTACGTGCGTCTGGATTTCGCTTTGGCTGGCGAGCTGATTCAGCAGGTCGATGAGCGGTGGGATTTCCCCACAGCGCAGCCGATGGGCATGTACGCCTCCCCACTCGACGAACCGCTACGCCGGTCAACCCTGCGTTTTCTTGAAGTGATGAGCAACGATGCCGACGCGCAAATCCTCGGGCCGGCGATGCTGCGCGAGCTCTACTACCGCATCCTCACCGGCGAACAAGGCGGCACCCTGCGTGCCGCCATCGCCCAACAGGGCCAGTTCGGCAAAGTGACCCGCGCCATCCACAAGATCCACAGTTGCTATCACCAACATCTCGACGTAGAAACCCTGGCCGGGGAAGCGCAGATGAGCGTGCCGAATTTTCACCTGCACTTTCGCAAGGTTACCGATTCCTCGCCGATGCAGTATCTGAAGTCGACGCGGCTGCACCAGGCGCGATTGCTGATGCTGCGCAACGACCTGACTGCGGCAAAAACTGCATTTCTGGTCGGCTACGAAAGCGCCTCGCAATTCAGCCGCGACTTTAAACGCCTCTTCGGCCGCACACCGCTAGCGGAAGTTGCGTGGATGAAACAGGCCTATGCGCTGCCGGCACCGACGACTGCTTCGCCGTTTGTGTCGTCGCACTGACATTCAGTGCCCTGCTCCGCGCACTTATCGCAGCAAATTCCCCATCCGCATAGTGCTTGCCCCCTCCTGCGACTCCCCGCTCAATCACACAGGTCAGCCACCTGCATCAGGACGGGATCATGAACGCCACGGCCATTCCCGAAGGTTTCACTCCATTCACCCGCAGCAGTCCGTTGCTGGATCTGCTCGGCCCGATCTACGCCAGAGGCCACGGCCTGCAATTGGAGCTGGGCTTGCTGACCGACTCCCGCCACGCCAATGGTCGCGGCACTTTGCATGGTGGTGTATTGGCGACTTTGGCCGATGTCGGCATGGGCTACGCCATGGCCTTCTCCAGCGATCCGCCGCAGCCGTTGATCACGGCGAGCATGACCCTGGATTATCTCGGTGCGGTGCAAATCAACGAGTGGCTCGAAGTGCGTCTTGAACACTCCAGAAAGGGCCGCCAACTGGCGTTTGCTGGCGTCAGTCTGCACGTCGGTGAGCGAACGGTTGCGCGCGCCAGTGCCGTGTTCGCGGTGCCGCTGAGCTGAAGCGCGAAACCTCAGTCTGACGCTTCAGAATCATCCCGCGCTGGAACAGGAATTTGCCATGAGGGTTTCTTGCCGATCTGGCTATCGAACGTGCGTCGCGCTTGGCGGAAACCCTCGACGTTTTCCACCACCCAAGTCCAGATCGGCGACATCCGCACCAGCAAGCCCATGCCCAATGGCGTCAGCTCGTACTCGACGTGCGGCGGCACCTGGTCGAGCTCGCGCCGGGTCAGCAGGCCGTCGCGTTCCAGCGCACGCAGGGTTTTGGTCAACATGCGCTGAGTCACGCCGGTCATCTGCCGTTTGAGCTCGGCATGGCGCATCGTGCCGTACACCCCCAAGGCATGCAGGATGCCCAAAGACCAGCGACTGCCGGCGTGCGCGAGCACTTCGCGGCGCACGCCATCATCGTCTCGTCTGAGCGTCTGGCAGATCGCTTCTGCCTCACTGAGCGCTTGCTGATCAGTCATTTCTTCACTTGGTATCACGCGTGTGCCTTCTTCTGAGTGCTGCCCGATCGTGCCAGCATTTGCCGATCTTACATGCAGATCTCAGGAGACATCATGACCGAATCGAGCCACCCTTCTCCGCAATCCATTCTTGTCCTGGGTGCAGGCGAGCTCGGCCTGCCGGTTTTGCGCAACCTTGCGCGAGTGGCAAAGCGCTCGCCCGGCAGCACGATCAGTGTCCTGCTCAGGGACTCGACGATCGACAGTCAGGTGCCGGCAAAGAAAGCCGAAATTGATGAACTGCGCAGTCTCGGCGTGCAGATGGTGGCGGCAGATCTGGTCAACGATTCGATCGACCAACTGGCCGAAGTCTTCGCACCTTTCGATACCGTCATCGGCTGCGCCGGCATGGTCGCTGGTCGCGAGACGCCGATGAAGCTGGCGACCGCTGCGCTCAAGTCGGGCATCAAACGCTACTTTCCCTGGCAGTTTGGCGTGGACTTCGAAGTGATCGGCCGGGGCAGTCCGCAGGATCTGTTCGATGCTCAGCTCGACGTGCGCGAACTGCTGCGCGCGCAGGACAAAACCGAATGGGTGATCATCTCGACCGGCATGTTTACCAGTTTCCTCTTCGAGCCGGTGTTTGAAGTCGTTGATTTCGACAACGACACCGTTAACGCCCTGGGCAGCCTGGACACCAGCGTGACGCTGACGACCCCGGACGACATCGGCAAGCTGACCGCACAAATCGTTTTCTTCGAACCGCGTTTTCGCAACGAGATCGTGTATCTGTCGGGCGACACGCTGACCTATGAACAGGTCGCGGGCCTTCTCGAACGCGTGCTCGGACGGCCCTTCAAGCGCAACGTCTGGACAGTGCCGCACCTGATGCAGGAACTGGAAAAAGACCCCACTCACCACATCAAAAAATACCGCGCGGTGTTTGCCCAAGGTCGAGGTGTGGCGTGGCCGAAAGCGGGCACGTTCAATGAGCAGCGGGCGATTCAGGTCACGACGGCTGAGCAGTGGGCGAGGGAAAATCTTGCGAACGAGTGAAAGCAGATTTTGCGCAGCGGGGCGTTGTGGGCGCTTTATACTCCCGCAAGCACCAGCTCCGCCGCCCGCTCACCAATAACGACACACGGCGCCATCGTGTTGCCAACGGTGATGCGCGGCATGATCGAGGCATCTGCAACGCGCAGCCCGTCGATCCCGTACACGCGCAATTGGTGGTCAACCACCGACAGCGCATCGCGGCCCATTTTTGCCGTACACGACAGGTGCCAGTAGGTCATCGCCGAGTTGCGGATGAACTGTTCCATAGCGCGGCGTTCTCTCGGCCCGGGCACGACTTCGCGCTTGATCAGCCCATCGAAGGCCTGGCTGTTGCCGAGCGCCCGGCACAGTTCGATCGACGCATGGGCTGCGGCCATGTCCTCGGGCTCGCTCAGGGAGTTCGGCTCAATGATCGGTGCATCCAGCGGCCCTGCACCCGACAGTCGCAGGCATCCGCGACTGGCCGGTCTGGCCAGCCCGGCGAACATCGTCCAACCATGCTCCGGCGGTTGTATGGCGACCTCTGGCGGAGACGGTACCGCAAATGCCAGCTGACACTGCAACAGATCCGGGGCTTCCAGGCGACTGTCGCTTTTCCAGTACAAGGTGGTTTCGCATCCGCTGCCAGCGACCGCCTGGGGTTGTCGGTACTCCCACGTACAGCCGAAAGCCAGGTGATCCTGCAAATTCTCGCCGACACCGGGCAAATGAACGACCGGTGCGATGCCGTGTTTTCGCAGTTCATCCGCCGGACCGATGCCCGACTGCATGAGCACTTTCGGTGATTGCACCGCGCCCATGGACAGAACGACTTCAGATGCGGCATGAAAGCGGCGCCGCTCGCCGGCGATCAACACTTCGACACCGACGGCCCGGGTGCCGACCAGCAACACGCCGGTCACCAACGCCCCGGTCAGCACCGTCAGGTTCGGACAGTGCAAGCGTGGCCGGATGTAGGCGTCGTAAACTGACTCGCGCTTGCCCTGTTTGATGCGCAAGTCGGTGACAGCGATCCCTCCTGCGCCTTCCATCATCTCGCCATTGGGACTGTCGAATCGTGGGATGCCCAGATCGCCACCCGCCTCCAGCGTTGCCAACGCAAGGGGTTGAGGCGTGGCCGGCTGTTCGACATGTACCGGCCCACCTGAACCACGCCGGGTGGCGTCCGGGCTGCCTTGCCAGTTTTCGATCCTGCGGTAGTAATCGAGCACCGATGCGTAACCCCAGGCCGGGTCGCCAGACTCGGCAGCAAAATGCTCCCAATCGGCGCGATGGCCGCGCGACCAGACCATCACGTTGATGCTCGAACCTCCGCCGAGCCCCTTGCCCATGCTCAACGGGAGCCGTCGACCGTTCAAGCGTGGATCGGCTTGGCCCTCGAATGCCCAGTCGCGCGCAGAGCCGAGGTTCAGCGGCCATTGCGCTGGTTCTGTCACCTCGGGGCCAGAATAGTCTTCGCCGGCCTCAATCAGCAGAACCCGTGCGCCTGACTCATCGGCAAGCCGCGCAGCGACCACGCAGCCCGACGTGCCGGCACCACAGACAATGAAGTCATAGTCGTGATCGCTTTGAGGGTCCATACGCCCGCTCCCCTTCGATGGCGCGATCACTGTTCAGCAACGCTGTGCACGGCCTTGAGAATCACTGCGGCGACCTCGGCCGGCTGCGACTGCTGCGGGACATGGCTGGCGTGCACCTCTGCAAGGCTCGCACCGATACGCTTGGCGGCAGAACGCTGGACGTCGGGATGAATCATCCGGTCTTCGGTAGCGAGCAGGTACCAGGACGGCTTGGTTTTCCAGGACGAAACGGTGGTTTTATCTTCGAAAGCCGAGGCCTTGATCGGTCCTTGCGTGGCAGTCATGACGGCAGTTTGCGCGGCCGGCAGATCCTGAGCGAAGTCCTTGGCCATGCCTTCGGGGGTCAGATAGAGGAAGCCGTTACCGTCAGCCTTGATCTGACTGATGCCCGGCGGCGTCGGCGCGCCTTTACCCTGTTCGCCACTGGTTTGCCCGGCCTCTGGCGCGAAGGCGGCGACATACACCAGAGCGCTCACTTTCTGGTCGCTGCCAGCCTCGGTGATCACCGTGCCACCCCAGGAGTGACCGACCAGCACCACCTTGCCCTGCTGGTTGTTCAGCGCGCGGCGCGTGGCGGCAACGTCGTCGGCCAGCGAGGTGAGCGGGTTTTGCACAACGGTCACGGCCACGCCTTTGGCTTGCAGCAGTGGCACGACTTTGGCCCAGTCGGAACCGTCAGCGAAGGCGCCGTGTACGATCACCACCGAAGGCGTTGTATCCTGCGCGTGGCTGGCGCCGGCCAAGAAGGTACTGGCCAGGGCAAAGGCGACGGTGGCGAATTTCGATTTGATTGTTTTCATTGGATGAGCTCCTGTTCGGGAGTTCAGATTCTGCTGACTGGCCTGCGTTGTGGGCATCGGTCAATTATCCGACCCCGGGGCATTTTTCATGGATAGTGGCTTGCAACTGGACATCTCGCTGGACGGCGCACTGGCAACCATCGCCCAGGTCGGTGACCTCAGCATGGGGCAACCGCTCGGTCATTCCCGGCGCGTTGCCGCTTTGGCGCGGATGCTCGCGCAGGCATGCCACGGCGCCGGTGAGCATTTGCAGGTTGCAGAGCAGATTGCCTTGCTGCGCTGGTCTGGGTGCACGGCCAACGCCGAAGGCTTTGCCGACCTGCTGGGCGACGACGTCGATGGTCGCCGCGCAATGCTCGATCTGACCCTCGGCAATGAACAGATGAACGCGGTGCATCAGGCAACCCCGCTGGCCGTGGTGCACTGTGAAGTGTCCGGTGCAATCGCCAAAACCCTCCAGCTCGGAACCGCCGTCGAAGCGGGCCTGTGTCGGGTGTTCGAAACTTACGACGGCACTGGCCGACCGTTGGGCGTAAGCCATGAACACATCCCGGAGGTCGCCTATCAGGTGGTCATGGCCGGTGACCTGGATATTCTCACTCGCGCTCACGGCCTGGACGCGGCGTTGCGCTGGATCAACGAGCAGTCGGATCGGCGCTATCCAGCGTCGCTGGTGTCGTTGCTGGTGGCTAATGCCAAGGCCTGGCTGGCGGAACTCGAAACGCTTTCCACTAAAGTTGAACCCGTGCCTGAGCAGCGTCGTGTCTCGCTGACTTTGGTCGGAGACGTCATTGACTTGAAGCTGCCATGGCTGGCCGGGCATTCGCGTCAGGTCGCCCATGTCGCCATGGAAGCTGCGCGCCTGTGGGGGCTGGGTGAACCGACTTTGGCAAACATTGGCAAGTCCGCGCTGATTTACGGTCTCGGCCGCGCAGCCGTTTCCAATCACCTATGGAATAGCCCAGGGCCGCTGCCCTACGGTGCGGCAGAGCGAGTGCGCCTGGTGCCTTACTGGACGCAACAGGCGCTCAGGCCGGTAATGGAACTGGCCGCGCCCGCCGAGATAGCCACCCACGCGTATGAACGGCTCGATGGCAGCGGCTATTTTCGCGGCGTGGCGGGTGATGCACTGAATGCCGGACATCGGCTGTTCGCCACCTCGGTCGCCTGGGTAGCGTTGAGGCAAGCCCGGCCATGGCGAACAGCCCACGACGAAGCCGCAGCCGCCACGCTACTCAGACAGGATGCCGGCCGTGGCCTGTTCGATAACGATGTCTGCGAAGCGGTCATTGCTGCCGCCAGTGGCGAGCGCCGCCTGCGGCAACCCAAGCCTACGCTGCTGACAGCCCGTGAGTGCCGCATTCTTCTGGAAATCAGCCGTGGCGCCAGCAACAAACAAGTCGCGCAACTGTTGGCTATCAGTCCGAGCACGGTACGCACGCACATGGAAAGCATCTTTCGCAAATTGCAATGCTCGACCCGTGCAGCCGCCACCCTGAAGGGGCTGACACTGGGCTTGATCGCCTGAATACCGTGCCGGGTCAAGCCTGACTGGCGCGCGCCAACTCTATGAATGCCCTGGCGGCCGCAGAGGGATTGCGGCGGTTCGGGTAGTACAGGCACAACCTGTCTCGGGGCGGGGTCCAGTCCTCGAGTACCTGCACGAACTCGCCGCTGCGGATTTCGTCACGAACGTCCTGCTCCATGAAAAAGCCCAGCCCCATATCCGCCTGCACCGCCACCTTGACCACGCTCGATTCATCCAGGGTCAGCGGCCCGCTTACATCCAGACGAATGACTTCGCCGTCGCGCTCGAAATACCAAGGGAAAATCGCCCCGTTCGGCAGTCGCACGCGGATGCATCGATGCCCGGGCAGATCGGACGGCGTGCGCGGTTTGCCCTGTTGTTCAAAGTACGCTGGCGAACCGACCACTGCGTACCGCTGCGGCGGCCCTACGGGGACCACAATCACGTCGTTGGGCACCAGGCCTGCCGAGCGCACGCCGAAATCGAAGCCGTCAGCCACGATATCCACCAGCCGGCCTTCGGTTACAAGGTCAATATGGACTTTCGGATGCTGCTGCAAAAACTCGATCACCAGTGGCAGCAACGCCGAACGCGCAGCACTGGCGAAGGCGTTGATGCGCAACGTGCCCGAGGGCCCGGCGTTCTGCGAGCGCACTGCGTCGAGTGCCGCACGCAAATCCTGCAAGGCTGGCCCCACCTGTTCGAGAAACACTCTCCCCGCTTCGGTGATGGCGACGCTGCGGGTGGTGCGGTTGAACAGGCGCGATTCGAGGCGCGCTTCCAGTTGCGCAATGGTGTTGCTCAGCGCGGTGGTGGAGACGTCGAGATCAATGGCGGCCTGGCGAAACGACCCCCTTCGCGCCACGGCTATGACGGCGTCCAGTTCATTGAGGGCCAAGCGATCCTGAACCATGGATTGTCCTGATTTACGGGATAGGTCATTAAGTTTTGTCCCAGTTGAACAAACTATCTGCAGCCCAGCAAGATGACTCCAGTTAATCAATCAGGAGTCAGCCAATGAACCTTCAACTTCCCGCCGTCGTGCAGACGTATGTCACGGTCATCGACGAGAGAGAAATCTACGACGCGACCCATCAATTCCGAGCGCTGGAGATTTCGCCATGCTGAATTCAGGATTGACTGGCAAGCGGGTCCTCGTCACTGGCGGCACCAAGGGAATCGGCAAAGCAGTGGTCGAGTGGTTCCTGGCCGAGGAGGCAAAGGTCATCACTTCGGCTCGGCAAGTGGATGTCGAAATGCCGGGCGCACTGCTGGTTGCGGCTGATCTTTCGACCCGGGAAGGTTGTGACCTACTCATCGCTGCGGTCGAACAGCAACTGGGCGGCGTCGACATAGTGATCCATGTTCTGGGTGGCTCGTCGGCCCCCGGTGGTGGTTTTGCAGCGCTGGACGAGGAGCAGTGGCAACGCGAGCTCAATCTGAATTTGCTGCCAGCGGTGCGCCTCGATCGCGCCCTGCTCCCAGGCATGCTCGAGCGCCGGGATGGCGTGGTGATCCATGTCACCTCCATCCAGAGTCGACTGCCACTGCCGGAATCCACCACAGCGTACGCGGCGGCCAAGGCTGCGCTGTCGACCTACAGCAAGAGCCTGTCGAAAGAGGTGTCGCCCAAAGGGGTCCGTGTGGTTCGGGTTTCCCCGGGCTGGGTCGAAACCGAAGCTTCGGTGGCATTGGCCGAGCGACTCGCGCAGGAGGCAGGCACTGACTATCAGGGTGGCAAGGACATCATCATGCAAGCCTTGGGCGGTATCCCGCTCGGCCGCCCATCGACGCCAGCAGAAGTGGCTGAGCTGATCGGGTTAGTGGCGTCGCCGCGAGCGGCGTCGATCACAGGAAGTGAATTTGTGATCGACGGCGGGACCATCCCGACAATCTAGCCGCCAGCCTGCGGGTCAAGGACGACTCGCTGAATCCGACCGGCACGCTTACATCCGATGCTGCTCCAGCAAAAAATCCACAAACAACCGCACCCGCACCGGCATCGCCGCGCCGCCGACGAACACCGCATGAATCGGCTCCTCATCGCCCGGGTTAAACGTTTGCAGCAGCGGGATCAGCGTGCCGCGCTGCAAGTCTTCCCTGACGGTGAACTCGCCAATGCGCGCAACGCCTGCGCCGAGCCTGGCGAACTGGGCCAGTGCTTCGCCGCTGCTGCATTCGATGTTGCCGCTGACTTTCAGCGAGAACTCCTTGCCGTCGCGGATAAACGGCCAGTTGGCTTCGGCGCGGCGGAAGTTGAAGCGCAGGCAGTTGTGCTTGAGCAGGTCTTCGGGTTGCTGAGGCGTGCCATGACGTTGCAGATAGTCGGGCGATGCCACCACGACCTGGCCGGTGTGGCCGAGCCGGCGTGCGGTCAACGGGCTGTCGGGCAGATGGCCGAAGCGGATGGCGACGTCCGCCTGACCGGCAAGGATGTCGACTACTTCGTCGCCAAGGCTGAGGTCAACGACGATGTTCGGGTAACGGGCAGTGAAGGCTGCGACCAGTGGCACAATGGTCAGCCGTCCATGGCCAAGGGCGGCACTGACACGCAAGCGGCCCTTGGGTACGCCTTGATCGGTAATGGCCCCTTCCACTTCGTCCATGTCGGCAAGAATTCGCCGGGCACCGCGCAGGAAGGCCTCGCCCTCGGCGGTAAACGTCAGCGCGCGGGTGGTGCGCAGCAACAGACGAGTGCCGAGTCGTTGTTCGGCGCGGGCGATGATCCGACTGACCGCCGAAGGCGTCAGCCCCAGCGCACGCGCAGCCGCTGAGAGGCTGCCCTCCTGCGCCACGGTGACGAACACACTCATTTCCCCTGACCTGCCGTTGAAGTCCATTCGTGCCTCTTACGCAAAGGTGATTGCCAAAATCGCCATCTACCGCCGGAAAACGATGGATCGTAGCATTGGCGGCATAGATGAGGAGACTTTCCATGCGTATCAATCCACCACTTGTTGCACTCGCTGTCGGCGCCTTTGGCATCGGCGTCACCGAGTTCGCGCCGATGGGCATGTTGCCCGGCATCGCCGCCGATCTCGGCGTTTCCATTCCCGCTGCGGGGTTGTTGGTCAGTGCCTACGCCTTGGGCGTGCTGCTCGGCGCGCCGCTGATGACCCTGACCACCGGCAAGATCCCGCGGCGCTATCTGCTGATCGGGCTGATGGCGATTTTCACCTTGGGTAACCTGATGTCAGCGCTGGCCACCGATTACTCCAGCCTGATGGTCGCCCGAGTGATCACCTCGCTCAATCACGGTGCGTTCTTTGGGGTGGGCTCCGTGGTCGCCGCCAGCGTGGTCGCGCCGGAAAAACGTGCCGGCGCCGTGGCGGCGATGTTCATGGGCCTGACGTTGGCGACCATCGGCGGTGTGCCGCTGGCAGCCTGGTTTGGTGACCTGTTTGGCTGGCGCACGGCGTTCTGGGGCATTACCGGCCTCGGCGTGCTGACCATGATCGCCTTGTGGTTCGCCCTGCCCAATCTGAAAGCAGAGCAAGGCGCGGGGGCGCTGGCGGAAATTCGTGTGCTAGGCCGAGGTCCGGTACTGGCCGCGCTGGCCCTGACCGTGGTCGGCTCAAGCGCAATGTTCACTGTGTTCACTTACATCGCGCCAATTCTCAGCAGCGAAACCCACGCGTCCGCCGCGTTCATCACCGCCATGCTGGTGTTGTTCGGAATCGGTTTGACGCTGGGCAACATGTGGGGTGGCAAGGCTGCCGACCGTTCGATCGACCGCACCCTGATCGTGTCGCTGAGCGCATTGATTGTGGTGTTGCTGGCGTTCACGGTGCTGATGCGCTGGCCGCTGCCGGCCGCCGTGGCCATTCTGATCTGGGGTATCGCCAGCTTCGCTCTGGTGCCGCCGCTGCAGATGCGCGTGATGGAAGCGGCCAAAGACGCGCCGAATCTCGCTTCGGCGGTGAACATCGGCGCGTTCAATTTCGGCAACGCGATCGGCGCGGCGCTGGGTGGCGCGGTGATCAATGCCGGGCTGGGTTATCCGGCGATTTCCCTGGCCGGCGCGGCGATGGCTGGTCTGGGCCTGCTGATGGTGCTGACGTTCGCCTGGCGCTCCAGAGCCAGTGCCGCTGCGCTGGCGTAAGTCTTCGCAGCGCTACGCCCCGCCCTGCTGATATTCGCGGGGCGTGCAGCCGAACTCGCGACGGAACACCGTGTGCAGATATTGCGCAGACTTGAAGCCGCAGGCCTGGGCAATGTCGGCAATCGCCGCATCGGTGTTCTTCAAACCGCTGGTAGCCGCCGCCAGTTTGAAACGCAGAATCTCGTCATGCACGCTGCAACCGCGCTCGGCGCGGAAATGCGCTTCCAGCGATGAGCGCGACACCCCGACATACGCCGCCACTTGCGCGGTCTTGATGCCCTGACAGGCATATTGGCGGATGAACAGCAGCGCTTGCATGACGTAGGGATTGCCCAGCGATTGGTGCAGGCTCGACACCTGCACGTTGACCGCGTCCGGCGGAATCAGAATCTGCGTGCCGGTGGACGGCATGCCGTGGAGCATCTGGTGCAGCAATTGCGCAGCGGTGCGGCCCATGGTTTCGGTGCCCTGAATCACTGAACTCAGCGGTACGCGAGTCAGGCTGCGGGTCAGCGGGTCGTTATCGATGCCGATCAGCGCGACCTGCTCGGGCACGGCAATGCCGGCGGTCAGGCAGGCTTGCAGCAACTGCCGGGCGCGGGCGTCGCTGACGGCGATGATGCCGATCGGTTTCGGCAGGCTGTGCAGCCAGGCGATCAGTTGTTCGACGGCGCTGTCCCACAGCGGCGCGCTGGTGCCCATGCCGCGATAGATCTCGGCGTGCAGGCCGTCTCGTTGCATCAGTTTGCGAAAGGCCTTTTCCCGCTCCTGCGCCCAGCGATTGGCCTGCGCTTCCGGCAGGCTGAAACAGGCAAAGCGCTGCAACCCCGCCTCGACCAGATGCGAGTAAGCCAGGGTGATCAATGCGTTGTTATCGGTGGCGACATAGGGAATCGCTTTCGGATAAGCGCGAGCATCCTCGTAGGAACCGCCCACCGCCACCACCGGCAAATGAATGTCGGCCAGCGCCTCGCCAATCAGCGGATCGTCGAAGTCGGCAATGATCCCGTCGCCCTGCCAGCGCTCGATGCCTTTCAGGCGGCAGAGAAAATCCTCTTCCAGAAACAGGTCCCAGGAAGCGCGGGTGCTGCTCAGGTAGTTGCCAATGCCGCTGATGATGCCACGGTCGTAGATCTTGCTGCCGTTGAACAACAGGGCGATGCGGTGCACGGGCGGTAGGCTCTTCATTCAGTATCCGGATTTTGCGTCAAGCCATTCGCGAGCAGGCTCGCTCCCACACGGTTTTGTGAACGACACGAATCAAATGTGGGAGCAAGCCTGCTCGCGAAAGCGGCCTCAAATTATTTTTGTTCCGGGCCGCCATGTCGCGGCGACGATGGACACAGACTAGGCCTGCGCGCGCTGAAGCTCAATACGCAAAATCGCACTCGCAGTTGAGGCTTTTCATAATCAGCGGGCACGGGGCCGTTGCTAGTATCGAGACACCGCCAAGAACAACAAGGACAAGGTCCATGCAGTATTTCCCCAATATCGAGCCGGTTCGCTACGAAGGCCCGAACAGTGATTCGCCCCTCGCATTCCGTCACTACGACGCCGACAAGCTGATCCTCGGCAAACCCATGCGCGAACACCTGCGCATGGCCGCCTGCTACTGGCACACCTTCGTCTGGCCGGGCTCCGATGTGTTCGGTGCCGGCACCTTCAAACGCCCATGGCAACGCAGTGGCGAACCGATGGAACTGGCCATCGGCAAAGCTCAAGCCGCATTCGAGTTCTTCAGCAAACTGGGCATCGATTACTACTGCTTTCACGACACGGACGTCGCCCCAGAAGGCAACTCGCTGAAGGAGTACCGCGAACACTTCGCGCAAATGGTCGATCGCCTCGAACAGCATCAGGAACAAAGCGGCATCAAGTTGCTCTGGGGCACCGCCAACTGCTTCAGCAATCCGCGTTTCGCCGCCGGTGCCGCGAGCAATCCCGATCCGGAAGTGTTCGCCTGCGCCGCCGCGCAAGTGTTCAGCGCAATGAATGCCACCCATCGGCTCAAGGGTTCCAACTACGTGCTGTGGGGCGGTCGTGAAGGTTACGAAACTCTGCTCAATACCGACTTGAAACGCGAGCGCGAACAACTCGGGCGTTTCATGCGCATGGTGGTCGAGCACAAGCACAAGATCGGTTTCACCGGTGACCTGCTGATCGAGCCCAAGCCGCAGGAGCCGACCAAGCACCAGTACGATTACGACAGCGCCACGGTGTTCGGCTTCCTCCAGCAGTACGGTCTGGAGAAGGAAATCAAGGTCAACATCGAGGCCAACCACGCGACCCTGGCCGGCCATAGCTTTCATCACGAAATTGCCACTGCCGCCTCGCTGGGGATTTTCGGCAGCATCGACGCCAACCGTGGCGATCCGCAAAACGGCTGGGACACCGACCAGTTCCCCAACAGCGTCGAAGAAATGACCTTGGCGACCTATGAAATCCTCAAGGCCGGCGGTTTCAAGAATGGCGGTTTCAATTTCGACTCCAAGGTGCGCCGGCAGAGCCTCGACGAGATCGACCTGTTCCACGGCCACGTTGGCGCCATGGACGTTCTGGCCTTGTCGCTGGAACGCGCCGCCGCGATGGTCGAGAACGATCAACTGCAAGTGCTCAAGGACCAACGCTACGCCGGCTGGCGTCAGCCGTTCGGGCAAGCGGTGATGGCGGGCGACTTCAATCTCGAGTCGCTGGCCGAGCACGCGTTCAGCAACGAGTTGAACCCGCAAGCCGTCAGCGGCCGCCAGGAAATGCTCGAAAACATCGTCAACCGTTACCTGTATCGCTGATCGCCAAGGGAGGCTGCCGACGCAACGACGCTGTGACAATTGCACGACAATTCTGTGCCTGCTGCGTCGGCAGATTCTCTACAGTTCTACCAGCCCGATTCATCGTCAGGCCGTGTCTTTCCAACAAAAATAAAAGGACGCACCACCATGAAGAACTTGAAACGTACGCTGTTGGCCAGTGCCCTGGCGTTGTTGGCCCTGCCGGTAATGGCCGACGCCACCCACCCGAAAATCGGTTTCTCCATTGACGATCTGCGTCTGGAACGCTGGTCGCGCGATCGCGATTACTTCGTCGCGGCGGCAGAAAAAATGGACGCCAAAGTCTTCGTGCAATCGGCGGACGCCAACGAGCAGAAGCAGATTTCGCAGATCGAAAACCTCATCTCTCGTGGCGTCGATGTGATCGTCATCGTGCCGTTCAACGCCACGGTGCTGACCAATGCGGTGGCCGAAGCGAAGAAAGCCGGGATCAAAGTGGTGTCTTACGACCGGCTGATTCTCAACGCCGATGTCGACGCCTATATCTCCTTCGATAACGAAAAGGTCGGCGAGATGCAGGCCGGCGGCGTGCTGAAAGCGGCGCCCAAGGGCAATTACTTCTTGCTGGGTGGCGCGCCCACCGACAACAACGCCAAGATCCTCCGTGAAGGCCAGATGAAGGTGCTGCAACCGGCCATCGACAAGGGTGATATCAAGATCGTCGGCCAGCAGTGGGTCAAGGAATGGAACCCGACCGAAGCGCTGAGCATCGTTGAGAACGCCCTGACCCGTAACGACAACAAAATCGACGGCATCGTCGCCTCCAACGACGCCACCGCTGGCGGTGCCATCCAGGCACTGGCCGCGCAGCAGCTGGCCGGCAAGGTGCCGATTTCCGGTCAGGACGCCGACCTCGCAGCAGTCAAACGCGTGATCGCCGGCACGCAAACCATGACCGTGTACAAACCGCTGAAACTCATCGCCTCCGAAGCAGCCAAGCTCTCGGTGCAACTGGCGCGCAACGAAAAACCGGCCTACACCTCGCAGTACGACAACGGCAGCAAGAAAGTCGACACCATCCTGCTCACGCCAACGCCGTTGACCAAGGACAACATCGACTTGCTCGAACAGGACGGCTTCTACACCAAG
This sequence comes from Pseudomonas iranensis, assembly GCF_014268585.2. Lineage (NCBI taxonomy): Bacteria > Pseudomonadati > Pseudomonadota > Gammaproteobacteria > Pseudomonadales > Pseudomonadaceae > Pseudomonas > Pseudomonas iranensis. The sequence goes on along the minus strand of NZ_CP077092.1, from coordinate 2,676,164 downwards.
GCGCAGATTGCCGGGCAGTGATCCGGTCGTAAATCTTGATCAGACCTGTGGGAGCGAGCCTGCTCGCGAAAGCGGAGTGTCAGTCAGTAAAGCTCTGGCTGAAAAGGCCCCTTCGCGAGCAGGCTCGCTCCCACACAGGTTCAGTGGTGTTTGAGTCCTTGGTATACGAGCCTTTTCCATGTCCGACTATCTGCTGCAAATGAACGGCATCGTCAAAACCTTCGGCGGTGTCAAAGCGCTCAACGGCATCGACATCAAGGTCCGGCCCGGTGAATGCGTGGGCCTGTGCGGCGAGAATGGCGCCGGCAAGTCGACGCTGATGAAGATCCTTTCGGCGGTCTATCCCCATGGCACCTGGGACGGCGAAATCCTCTGGGACGGGCAGCCGCTCCGGGCGCAGTCGATCAGCGAAACCGAAGCCGCCGGCATCGTCATCATCCATCAGGAACTGACCCTGGTGCCGGACTTGTCGGTGGCGGAAAACATCTTCATGGGCCATGAGCTGACGCTGCCGGGCGGGCGCATGAACTACCCGGCGATGATCCACCGCGCCGAAGCGTTGATGCGTGAATTGAAAGTGCCGGACATGAACGTGTCGCTGCCGGTTTCGCAGTACGGCGGCGGTTATCAGCAACTGGTGGAAATCGCCAAGGCCCTGAACAAACAGGCGCGTCTGCTGATTCTCGACGAGCCCTCCTCGGCCCTGAGCCGTTCGGAAATCGAAGTGCTGCTCGACATCATCCGCGACCTCAAGGCCAAGGGCGTCGCCTGCGTCTACATCTCGCACAAACTCGATGAAGTCGCCGCCGTGTGCGACACCATTTCGGTGATCCGCGACGGCAAACACATCGCCACCACCGCCATGGCCGACATGGACATTCCGCAGATCATCACGCAGATGGTCGGGCGCGAAATGAGCAACCTTTATCCGAGCGAGCCGCATGAGATTGGCGAGGTGATTTTCGAGGCGCGTCACATCACTTGCTACGACGTCGACAACCCCAAGCGCAAACGGGTCGACGACATTTCCTTCAGCCTCAAGCGCGGCGAGATCCTCGGCATTGCCGGGCTGGTCGGGGCCGGCCGCACCGAACTGGTCACCGCACTGTTCGGCGCTTACCCCGGCCGTCACGAAGGCGAAGTCTGGCTAGACGGCCGACCGATCGACACGCGCACGCCGCTGAAAGCGATCCGCGCCGGCCTGTGCCTGGTGCCCGAAGATCGCAAGCGTCAGGGCATCATTCCCGATCTCGGTGTCGGTCAGAACATCACCCTCGCCGTGCTCGAGAGCTATTCGAAAATGACCCGCATCGATGCCGAAGCCGAGCTGGGCTGCATCGACCGGGAAATCTCCCGTCTGCATCTGAAGACCGCAAGTCCGTCCCTGCCGATCACCAGCCTGTCGGGCGGTAACCAGCAGAAAGCCGTTCTGGCGAAAATGCTGCTGGCCAAACCGCGCGTACTGATTCTCGACGAGCCGACCCGAGGCGTGGACGTCGGCGCCAAGTATGAGATCTACAAGTTGATGGGCGCGCTGGCCGCCGAAGGCGTGTCGATCATCATGGTTTCGTCGGAACTGGCCGAAGTGCTTGGCGTGTCCGACCGCGTGCTGGTGATCGGCGAGGGCCAATTGCGCGGCGACTTCGTCAACCATGAACTGACCCAGGAACAGGTACTCGCCGCCGCCCTCAGTCAGCCGGGCAGCCATAACAATAATGATCGGAAAACCGCGTAAATGAATCAGGTCAAACAACTGTTCACCCGCTACAAGATGCTCGCGCTGGTATTTGCCGTGGTGCTGATCTGGCTGTTCTTCAGCTGGCAGACCGAGGGCGGCTTCCTCACTCCGCGCAACCTTTCCAACCTGCTGCGGCAGATGTCGATCACCGGCATCCTCGCCTGCGGCATGGTGCTGGTTATCATCAGCGGCGAGATCGATTTGTCGGTGGGCTCATTGCTCGGCCTGCTCGGCGGCCTCGCGGCGATACTCGACGTGGTCTATCACATTCCGCTGCTGGCGAATCTGAGCCTGGTCGCCCTGTGCGGCCTGATGATCGGCCTCGCCAACGGCTACATGGCGGCGTACTTGCGCATACCGTCATTTATCGTCGGCCTCGGTGGTATGTTGGCGTTTCGCGGCATTTTGCTGGGGATCACCGGCGGCACCACCATCGCCCCGGTATCGCCGGAGCTGGTCTACGTCGGCCAGGGTTATCTGCCCCACGCGATCGGCACCGGTCTGGGGATTGTGCTGTTCGTGCTGACGATTTTTCTGACCTGGAAGCAGCGACGCAATCGCGCCTTGCATGGCCTGGCGGCGCATTCGCTGGTGCGTGATGTTGTGCGCGTGCTGGTGATCGGCGCGGTGCTGGCGGGTTTTGTTCAGACCCTCAATAGCTATGGCGGCATTCCCGTGCCGGTGCTGCTGTTGCTGATTCTGCTCGGCGTGTTCAGCTACGTCACCAGCCAGACCGTGTTCGGCCGCCGGGTCTATTCGGTCGGCAGCAACATGGAAGCCACGCGCCTGTCAGGCATCAATGTGCAGGCGGTCAAGCTGTGGATTTTCGGCATCATGGGCGTGATGTGCGCCCTCGCCGGCGTGGTCAACACCGCACGCCTCGCCGCCGGCTCACCGTCCGCCGGCAGCATGGGCGAGCTCGACGCCATCGCCGCCTGCTTCATCGGCGGCACCTCCATGCGCGGCGGCTCCGGCACCGTCTACGGCGCCCTCCTCGGCGCACTGGTGATTACCAGCCTGGATAACGGCATGTCCATGCTCGACGTGGATAGCTACTGGCAGATGATCGTCAAGGGCAGCATTCTGGTCTTAGCGGTCTGGGTGGATGTGAGTACGCGCACGGCGCGGCGTTGATCGCGGCAAATCTGGAGATATCATCGGCGTGCTGACGGATGTGTGTGTCATGAGCAGTCTGTTCGACGCCTATCAGCACGACTTCCAGATCAGCCTTGTCGCTGACGCCTGTAGTGCGACTACAGAGGGAGCGCATTACTCGGCACTGTTCATCCTTTCCAACTGGCTGTACGGGCTGGAGCTCTTCACCACCGAGCAGTTGTCGAGACGCTGGAACAACGAGCCGGCAACATCGCTTCGAACCGCAGAACCCGATCACCTCGCCTTCCAGCCAGATGAATTCCCACAAGTCGTAGCGCGCTTTCAACGCCGCCTCGTCGACGCCTGCTGAAAGGAGAACAGACATGAAAGTTGAAAAACGCAGCATCGACTTTATCCCAGAGAGCGAGCGTCACGGTCGGCCCCGTTCCCTGTTCTTCGTCTGGTTTGGTGCCAACGCCAACATCACCACGGTAGCGGCTGGAGTGTTGCCCATCAGCCTGGGACTCAATCTTTTCTGGAGTGCGCTATCGATCCTTATCGGTTCGCTGATTGGTGCAATCTTCATGGCTTCGCACTCCGCGCAGGGGCCGAGACTGGGTATTCCGCAGATGATCCAGAGCCGGGCACAATTCGGGGTTTTCGGCGCCATCGTCCCGCTGCTGTTCGTCATGCTTATCTACTTGGGCTTTTTCGTCAGCAACACGCTGTTGGCTGCTCAGGCGGTGAGCGACCTGAGCCCGTTGAGCCCTCTGGCGCAGGGCGACTTTCTGCAGTTCTTCCTGAATTTCATCTTTTTCATGAGCTACTTTCTGATCCCCTGGACGGCGATCAATCTTGTCGACTACTACGCGCTGCGCAAAGGCGTTTACCGGATTACCGACATCTTCGATCCGGCAGGTATCTACGGTCGGGTGAACTGGACAGCAATCGCAGTATTCCTTTGCACCATTGCTCTGGAGATTCCGTTCATGAACACCTCGATGTACGTCGGGCCTGTTGCCACCAGCCTGCAAGGCGTCGACCTGGCGTGGGCGTTGGCTTGCTGTGCCCTGCGTGCGCTTATTACGCCCTCATGCGCCGGCGCGGTTCGCTGTTGATCAAGGCATCGCAAGTTTGATGCTCGCAGGCTAAGAGCGTTTGTGCTCTTTTATCGGAACAGTACTGAGGCCCGTATTCACGGGCCTCTTCCTTCCTGTGCAGCCTTGCGCCGCCGCTCAAGATCCGGCCATTGTGCCGATGGCCGACTCACCCCGCATGTAACGCAAACGTACACATCCGCTTCAAGCCCCAAATAATATCCCTTGCGTATATAGGGATGGGTGCACTTTATTACTTTTGAAGAAACAGGATTCATAGCTTTGTGCCACTACGTAACAATCGAGAGAACTTGACGATTGAATTGCAGGTAAACCCAGCCATTCGTTTAACAGCTTGCCTGCTTAATAAGATCCTGCTGTTTACGATGGTATTAATCTTATTGACGGGGACCTGACCAACGGCCCAATCAATTCGCTGCTGTTATACAAGCGCAGCGCTAATCGCTGGCTTTTTACCATCCGCCTCGTTTGAAAGCTGAAGCGAACATCAGCGTTTCGCTGATGGCTTGAACTGACGATCAATTTCCAACATCTTCGCGGCACACAAGGCCAGGCGCTGACTGATCACCCGCTCCTGCTCGTTTTTGAGACATTTTTCACAAAGCCCGGCATGTCCGGCACTTGCCTTATAACGCTCCGCTTGCGGCGAGGTTTTGTACAGCTTATTGCACTTTGTACAAGTGTGGCGCAGCTCGTCGTTTTCCATGGCCCTTCTTCCTGTCAAGGCACAATCGGGTCATTAACCATTACATGAGCTTCGCTGAATCTGTACAGGAAATTGTTCGTTTATCGCCTCGCTTGCGAAGCTTGCTAACTAAAATATTCCACTGGTTAACTGCACCAACGTACCAATTTTACAGTATCGGCAGCGATCTACAGATTACGCGCTAGTTAAACGCAGCGATGTTCCTCGTCAATATCAAATGACATTCAAACGCCATCACACCGGACAAGCGTCGATATATTTTGCCGTTTCGCTTAGTTACGCTGATCAAACTTTCGCAATCACATAAGGAGCGTTGTTATACCGCAAGCGCATGCTTGTATAAGTAATTTTTCAACCGGTGCGGACGCATGTCGAGATGTTAGAAAAAACTGTGAATTTCCTGGCGCGAGGAACATCCCTCTTTCATGAGTAACAGGAGAGCCTCATGAGCCAGACAGATTTGTACATGATCAAGTACCGACTTCACGGTGTGCCCAAATCCTTCATTATCCGCGCCAAATTGATGAACAACGCAGAAGCCTGGCAGTGGGCGAGTTGTGATGCCGGCTTGACGCCAATTCCCAAGCCAGGCCGGCCTCCATTGAAGCGCTTCTCGAAACCGATGGCCGAGCGATTCGGCGTCACCGACGTGCAATGGCACGAATCAAAGGCCGTGTGTTGGGACGAGGACCTGGCGATATGACAATCCCGCGCCGCCAACCCGAGGCCTATCTGCCCGGTTCACCTTCAGCAGCGGGCACTTGAAATTCAAACATCACTCATTGCCGGGTAATCCCCATACCGTTCACGGCCCTGACGGAACCACGTACTCAGTTCACTCGCCACTGTTTTGCGGTTTTCTGGTCAATTCCCCGGCAAATCAGATATTTCTGCCTAGACTTGAACATGTCTCGGCACTTTAACGCGTTCAGCGCGTCGAGCGGTCATCACAATAAAAACAAGAGGAATCACCCAGATGCTCAGATCTCTGTTCAGCGCACTTGCCTGCGCTTTGGCGGTAAGCAGCATGAACCCGGCCATGGCGGCAGACCCGGTGATCATAAAGTTCTCGCATGTGGTCGCTGACCAGACGCCCAAGGGGCAAGGTGCGTTGCTGTTCAAGAAACTGGTCGAGGAACGCTTGCCGGGCAAGGTCAAGGTCGAGGTGTATCCCAACTCCTCGCTCTTTGGTGACGGCAAGGAAATGGAAGCGCTGTTGCTCGGCGATGTGCAGATGATTGCGCCGTCGCTGGCCAAGTTCGAGCAGTACACCAAGACCGTGCAGTTGTTCGACCTGCCCTTCCTCTTCAATGACATCAACGCTGTCGACCGCTTTCAACTGAGCCCGCAGGGTCAGGGCCTGCTCAAATCCATGGAAAGCAAAAACATCACCGGCCTGGCTTATTGGCACAACGGCATGAAACAACTGTCGGCCAACAAGCCACTGCGTGTACCCGCTGATGCGCGCGGCTTGAAGTTCCGGGTGCAGGCCTCGGCGGTGCTGGAAGAGCAATTCAAGGCGGTGCGCGCCAATCCGCGCAAGATGAGTTTTGCCGAGGTATATCAAGGCCTGCAGACCGGTGTGGTCAACGGCGCAGAGAATCCTTACTCGAACATCTACAGCCAGAAGATGCATGAAGTGCAGAAATACATCACTGAATCCAACCACGGTGTACTGGACTACATGCTGATCACCAACACCAAGTTCTGGAACGGCCTGCCACCCGACGTGCGCAGCGAACTGGACAAGATCGTCGTGGAAGTCACCACCCACGTGAACAAGGAAGCCCAGCAACTGAACGAGGGTGACAAGCAGCGCATCCTTGCCGCCAAAACCACGGAAATCATCACGCTTACGCCAGAAGAACGTGCGCAATGGCGCGACGCGATGAAACCGGTGTGGAAGAAGTTCGAAGGCGAAATCGGCGCTGAGCTGATCTCTGCCGCCGAAGCCGCAAACCAGGCGCAATAATCGCAAGGCAGGCGCCGCTGCGTCGGCGCCTGCCCGTCTTCACTCGACGTGAGATGCCATCCATGAAAGCGCTTCGGCGAATCTGGGAACACTTCGAGGAAGGCTTCATCGTCTTCCTTCTGGCGGCCATGACCCTCGTCACGTTTGTCTACGTGATCCTCAATAACTTCTACAGTCTGTTTTACTGGCTCGCCGATCATTGGCCGGCAGCGAGTGTCCCGCTGTTCGCCGTTGGCGATCAGATCATGGGCATGGCGCAGGCCATGACCTGGAGCACCGCCCTGACCAAAGCGCTGTTTGGCTGGCTGATTTTTTTCGGCCTGGCCTATGGCGTGCGCACCGCCGGGCATATCGGTGTCGACGCACTGGTCAAACTGGCGCGCAGATCGGTACAGCGTTACATCGGCATCCTCGCCTGCCTGTGCTGTCTGGCCTACGCGGGGCTGCTTGCCGTCGCCAGCTTCGAATGGATCGAAACCTTGATGAACGCCGGTATCGGTGCCGAGGATCTCGGCCATTTCGGCGTGATGCAGTGGCATATCGGGTTGATCGTGCCGCTGGGCTTCGCGCTGGTGTTCATCCGCTTCGCTGAAATTCTCCTGCGCATCCTGCTTAACCGTCAGACCGGCCTCGGCCTGGCCGATGAAGCGGCCGACGCGCTGAAACTTGCCGAACACGAGGATGACAAGCCATGACCATCGCCTTCCTGTTCGTGGCCCTGTTCGCCTTGATGTTCATCGGCGTGCCGATCGCCATCTCGCTGGGGCTGGCCGGCTCCCTGACGATCATTTTCTTCAGTCCCGACTCGGTGCGCTCGCTGGCGATCAAACTGTTCGAGACCTCGGAACACTACACGCTGCTGGCCATTCCGTTTTTCCTGCTGGCCGGGGCCTTCATGACCACCGGCGGCGTCGCCCGCCGGCTGATCGACTTCGCCAACGCCTGTGTCGGGCATATTCGCGGCGGCCTGGCCATCGCGGCGGTGCTGGCCTGCATGCTGTTTGCCGCCCTCTCCGGTTCAAGTCCCGCCACGGTCGCTGCGGTGGGCTCGATTGCGATTGCCGGGATGGTCCGTTCCGGCTACCCGCAGGCGTTCGGCGCAGGGATCATCTGCAACGCCGGTACGCTGGGCATCCTGATCCCGCCGTCGATTGTGATGGTGGTTTACGCCGCCGCTACAGAAACCTCCGTGGGCAAGCTGTTCATGGCCGGCGTGGTGCCTGGCCTGCTGCTGGGCACGGCATTGATGGTGGCGATCTACATCGTCGCGGTGAAGAAAAATCTGCCCGCCTTGCCGCGTGCGACGCTTCGCGAGTTTCTGAGTACGGCACGCAAGGCAATATGGGGCCTGTTGCTGATGGTGATCATCCTCGGCGGCATCTATTCGGGCATGTTCACCCCGACCGAAGCTGCCGCAGTGGCAGCCGTCTATTCGGCCTTCATCGCTTTGTTCGTTTACAAGGATCTGACCTTTCGCGAGACCCCTAAGGTTCTGCTCGACTCGGCCAAGCTGAGCATCATGCTGATGTTCATCATTGCCAACGCCATGCTGTTCGCCCACGTGCTGACCACCGAACAGTTACCTCAACAAATCACTGCCTGGGTGATCGACGCCGGCCTGACGCCGGTGACGTTCCTGCTGGTGGTCAACATTGTGCTGTTGATTGCCGGCGCGTTCATGGAACCGTCAGCGATCATCCTGATCCTGGCGCCCATCCTTTTTCCTATCGCGATGAAACTGGGCATCGATCCGATTCACCTCGGCATCATCATGGTGGTCAACCTTGAGATCGGCCTGATCACGCCACCGGTGGGCCTGAACCTGTTCGTGACCTCGGCGGTGACCGGCATGTCCTTGCCCGCCACAGTCAAAGCCGCGATGCCCTGGTTGTCGATTTTGCTGTTGTTCCTGATCCTGATTACTTACGTGCCATGGATCTCACTGGTGCTGCCGAACTGGCTGGGGATGAACTGACGTCGTGACGATCACGTTCAGCCGGGACCGGCTAGAGTGCAATCACTCTGCTTAAAACCATAACAAGACGGAGAAGTGCCCCCATGCGAGTCAAAACACGCTTTGCCCTGCTGGCCGCCGCCACGCTGACCCTTAGCAGTGCTGCGCAGGCCGCGCCCGTGTTCATCAATATCCTCACCGGCGGAACCAGTGGGGTTTACTACCCGATCGGGGTCGGTCTGTCGCAAATCTACAGCGACGGTATTGCCGGCTCGAAGACATCGGTGCAGGCCACCAAAGCGTCGGTAGAAAACCTCAACCTGCTACAGGCCGGTCGCGGCGAATTGGCCCTGGCTTTGGGCGACTCAGTGGCCGACGCCAAAAACGGCGTGGAGGACGCCGGTTTCAAAGCGCCACTGACCAAATTGCGCGCCTTGGGCGGCGCCTATCCCAATTACATTCAAATCGTCGCCAGCAAAGAGTCGGGGATCAAAACCCTCGCCGATCTCAAGGGCAAGACCATCTCGGTCGGCGCCCCTAAATCCGGCACCGAATTGAATGCGCGGGCGATATTCAAGGCGGCCGGCCTGACCTACGAGGACATGGGCAAGGTGCAATATCTGCCGTTTGCCGAATCGGTGGAATTGATCAAGAACCGGCAACTGGATGCCACCCTGCAGTCGTCGGGACTGGGCATGGCCGCCATTCGTGACCTGTCGTCGGTGATGCCGCTGAACTACGTCGCCGTCCCGAGCGAGGTGGTGACAAAAATCGGCAATCCGGCGTATCAGAGCGCAATGATCCCGGCCAACACCTACGACGGACAGGCCGAAGCCGTGCCCACCGTGGCAATCACCAATATTCTGGTGACCCGCGCCGACCTGCCGGATGACGTCGTCTATGACATGACCCGCCTGCTGTTCGACAACCTGGGGCGCTTGGGTAACTCCCATTCGGCGGCCAAGGACATCAAGCTGGAAGCGGCTGCGAAAAACCTGCCGATCGCGCTGCACCCCGGCGCCGAGCGCTACTACAAGGAAAAAGGCGCTTTATAAGCGCTTGTGCGCAGTGGCGTGACGGCCACTGCAGCGTCAATTCCTTTGCGTGGTCATGAGGAAGGCAGCCAATGAGTGACGAGCATCACGGTATTTCCGCGAACCCGCGAGACTGGCCGAAAACCCTGTTTTACGTAGCGTTGCTGTTCTCGATTTTCCAGATCGTCACCGCAGCCTTTTCCCCCCTCTCCAGCCAGGTGCTGCGTGCGGTGCACGTCGGCTTCCTGCTGTGGGTGGTGTTTCTCAGTTACCCCGCACGCGGCACAGACCGTCCATGGCAACCGCTGGCGTGGCTGCTGAGCCTGGCCGCCATCGCTACCGCGCTGTATCAATGGGTGTTCGAGGCCGATCTGATCCAGCGTTCCGGTGACCTCACCTCGGCCGACCTGATGATCGGCATCGTGTTGATCGCCCTGGTTTTCGAAGCCGCGCGACGCGTGATGGGCATTGCGCTGCCGGTGATTTGCGGGCTGTTCCTGGCGTACGGCCTGTTCGGGGAATACTTGCCCGGCGAACTGGCCCATCGCGGCTACGGTTTCGACCAGATCATCAATCAACTGTCGTTCGGCACCGAAGGGCTGTACGGCACGCCGACCTACGTATCGGCGACCTACATTTTCCTGTTCATCCTGTTTGGCGCATTCCTTGAGCAGGCCGGCATGATCAAGCTGTTTACCGACTTCGCCATGGGCTTGTTCGGGCACAAGCTGGGAGGCCCGGCGAAAGTGGCCGTGGCCTCGTCGGCCTTGATGGGGACAATTACCGGCTCCGGGATTGCCAACGTCGTGACCACCGGCCAATTCACCATCCCGCTGATGAAGCGCTTTGGCTATCGCGCCGCGTTCGCCGGCGGCGTGGAAGCCACCTCCAGCATGGGCAGCCAGATCATGCCTCCGGTGATGGGCGCGGTCGCCTTCATCATGGCTGAAACCATCAATGTGCCCTTCGTCGAAATCGCCAAGGCGGCGCTGATTCCGGCCCTGCTGTATTTCGGTTCAGTATTCTGGATGGTCCATCTGGAAGCCAAGCGCTCCAACCTCAAGGGCCTGCCCAAAGACCAATGCCCCAGCGCTTGGGGCGCGGTTAAAGCCCGCTGGTATTTGCTGATTCCTCTGCTGGTTCTGGTGTACCTGCTGTTTTCCGGACGCACACCGCTGTTCTCGGGCATGGTCGGCCTGGCATTGACCGCCATCGTGATTCTCGGCTCAGCGATCATTTTCCGGGTGCACAGCTTTGGCCTGCGTTGTGCGTTCTGGATTGCACTCGGCGTGCTCTGCACAGGTTTTTTCCAGCTTGGCATCGCGGTGATTTTTGCAGTCATTGCCGTCCTGGTGCTGGTCTGCGCTTTCATCAAGGGTGGTCGCGACACGCTGCTGATCTGCCTGCACGCGCTGGTCGAGGGCGCCCGCCACGCGGTACCGGTAGGCATCGCCTGCGCACTGGTCGGCGTCATCATCGGCATCGTTTCGCTCACCGGCGTCGCTTCGACGTTCGCTGGCTACATTCTCGCCATCGGCCGCGACAACCTGCTGCTGTCGCTGATCCTGACGATGATCACTTGCCTGGTGCTGGGGATGGGCATTCCGACCATTCCCAACTACATCATCACCAGCTCGATCGCCGCGCCCGCCCTGCTGGAGCTGGGCGTGCCACTGATCGTGTCGCACATGTTCGTGTTCTACTTTGGCATCCTCGCCGACCTGACCCCGCCGGTCGCCCTCGCCTGTTTTGCCGCCGCACCGATCGCCAAGGAAAGCGGCTTCAAGATCAGCCTGTGGGCGGTGCGCATTGCGCTGGCCGGTTTCGTCATCCCGTTCATGGCGGTCTACAACCCGGCGCTGATGCTGCAAGGCGACAACCTGTGGGCGACTGCCTACATGCTGATCAAGACTCTTCTGGCGGTTGGTCTGTGGGGCATGGCGTCTACCGGTTTTCTGCAACAGAAAATGCTGCTTTGGGAACGTTTGCTGAGTCTTGGTGCGGGCGCCCTGCTGATCGTGGCACTGCCAGTGACCGATGAAATCGGCTTCGCATTCGGGATTCTGGTAATCGTGCAACACGTCTGGCGCTCGCGGCGCGCAGCAGCGGCCAATGCATGATCGGCTTGTGCCTGGGTCTGGCCGGCAGTATCTGGGCACAGTTGCCGGTAGCGAATTTCACCCTGGCCTGGAACCACAGCATCGAAAAGATCCGTTGGGAGGAAGACTACCGCGTCACGGCCCAAGGGCTGGTTCTTGAGCAGGCCAGGGTTCGCGGCAACGGCGCAGGCATGGAGATACCCGACGATGCCCGGCTGGAGAACGGCAGTTGGCATTTCCGACGCCCCTTGCCGCCGCTGCAACCACTGCAATTGGGCCGAACCCCGCAGGCCGGCGATTACCAGTTATGCATGGATGGCAAGTGCGAACTGGTCAGCCGATGGGTTGGGCCGGCCACTGTCAGCGAGCCGTTTTTGCAGTTGTGGGGGTGTGAGATGACCACGCTATCGCCATCGCATGAACGCCAAGCCGCTCATTTCTAATCAAGCGGTCATTTCCCGATTGATCGCAACCATCTGCTCGCGGGTGAATTCAGTGTCGGGGGCCATGAATCGGGCCATCAAGGCATCGCGGTTCAGCGGCGCGCGGGCCTTGTCCGCAGCTTCGAGCGCCTGCTTCAGTTCCGGCAAGGTCAGTTCGGTGCAGTAAGCCGGGGTCCCGGGTTGTTGACGCCATGACTCCTGAAGGCTGCCCGCAGCGAGCGCGGTGAATCCGGTTTCTTCGACCAGATCCTGCGCGATCGCCTCGGCACGCACATCATCGCCGGCGACTGGCAAGGCGATGCGAGTTGCGGATTCGGCAGATTGACCTTGATCGGCCAGCGTAGCGGCGAGTACGGCATTCCACGCTTTGATCAGCGGGCGGCCGATCTGCTCGCTGACCCAGACGCTTTCAGGTTTGCCCTCGTCCACTTCCTTGATCGCCCCGTCACGCTGCGGATAGTAATTGGAGGTATCGATGACCACGACTTGCTCGGGAACCTGGCTCAGCGTCTGCTTCAAATCAGGGTATCGGGCGAAGGGAATCGACAGGATGATCACATCGACATCGGACACAGCCTGCTCTTTGGTGACAGCCTTGGCACCGACTTCTTCAGCGAGTGCCTGAATGCTTTGCGGGTCTTTCGAGTTGGCCAGTTTGATCTTATGACCGCACGCAGCCAGCTTGCGCGCCAGTGTTGCGCCGATGTGGCCGGCGCCGATAATTCCGATGTTCATTTCAAAACCCTCTCTGTTACGTGTGTTATCGCCCGGTTGAGCGCGCTTTTGGACTGGTGGGCTCAGTCAGCCGCCGGATGGGCAAGCGCATCCAGCGTCAGACGAAGCGCCTCAATCCCCTGCTCATCAAGCTGGCAGGCCGTCTTGATCTTGCCGGTGATGGCTCTGATGTCGTCTTCCATGGCCCGGCTTTCGGGCGTCAGGTCGATCAGCACGCGGCGCTCGTCTGCCGGATCGCGCTTGCGCGTGACCAATCCGGCGCCTTCCAGACGTTTGAGTAGCGGCGTGATGGTTCCCGCGTCCATGGCCAGGTAAGTGCCGAGTTCGCCCACAGACAATGGCGCGCCATACAGAAGCTGCAGGATCACCAGATACTGCGGAAAGGTTAAGCCCAGTGGTTCCAGATACGGCTTGTGCAAACGCACGACACGGTTGGCAGCGGCGTAGAGTGCAAACGACAGCTGCGTTCCCACGTGATTTCGGTTCGAGCTCATTTAATAGTTCGCTATTGTATAGTGCACTATATGTTTCATGAGTACGAAAGGAGTGTCAACCCAGGCAGCCCGTGCGGTGTCGATCAGCATCTCTGTCAGCGATCCGGATCGCCAACAGAGGTGCTAATCGCCACGCTTGGTTTACTTGTGCGCCAGCAGCGCCTTGCGTGCAGCCTTGGCGTGTTTCATGGCGGCGATTTCCCGCTCGCACGCTTCGACATCGAAGGAGTTGTCCCACTTGGCAATGGCAATGGTGCCGATGCCGTTGCCGATCAGGTTGGTCACCGCTCGCGCCTCGTTGAGGAAGCGGTCGATGCCCAACAGCAACACCAGGCCCACCAGAGGTATCGAGTGAATGGTGGTGAGCGTGGCCGCCAGGGTCACGAACCCTGCTCCCGCCACGCCGGCCGAGCCCTTGGAGGTCAGCAGGAACACGCCGAGCAGGATCATCTGGTCCATGAAGGTCAGCGGTGTGTTGGTCGCCTGGGCGATGAAGATCGCCGCCATCGTCAGGTAGATGCAGGTGCCGTCCGCGTTGAAGGTGTAGCCCGTCGGCAGGACCATGCCGACCACGGATTTCTTGCAGCCGAGTTTTTCCAGTTTGACCATCATTCGCGGCAGCACCGCCTCGGTCGAGCAGGTGCCGAGCGTGATCAGGATTTCATCTTTGAAATAACGCAGAAACTGCATCAACGGCATGCCCGACCATCGCGCCACCGCACCCAAAACAACGACGATGAAAATCAGCGTGGTGATGTACAGCGCGACCAGCAACTGCCCCAGCGACAGCAGAGTGCCGATGCCGTATTTACCGATAGTGAACGCCATGCCAGCCCCCGCGCCCAACGGCGCCAGACGCATGACCATCGCGACGATTTTGAACAGACCTTGCAGGAACAGATCGATGGTGTTGATCAGCGGTTTGCTGGTTTCGCCCATCTGCACCAAGGCGACGCCCATCAGCACCGACAACAGAATCACTTGCAGCATGACGCCATTGGAGAAAGCGCCGAGGAAGGTGTGCGGAATGATATTGAGGAAGAATTCGACGAGGCCGCCCTGCTCGCTCGCCGCCTGGCTGTATTTGTTGACAGCGCTGCCATCGAGGGTGCCGGCGTTGATGTTCATGCCGGCGCCGGGCTTGACCACGTTGACTACGATAAGGCCGACCACCAGTGCGATGGTGGAAAGAATCTCGAAGTAGATCAGCGCTTTCACACCGATCCGTCCGACCTCTTTGATGCTGCCCATCTTGGCGATACCGACTACGACGGTGCCGAAAATAATCGGCGCCAGGAGCATCTTGATCAGCTTGATGAAACCGTCGGCAAACGGCTGTAGCTTGGCGCCGATGTCGGGCACGAAGTAACCGATGGCAGCGCCGATGACGATGCCGATCAGCACTTGCACATAGAGCTGGCTGTACCAGCGTGATTTTGAAGTTTCCACGGAAGCACCTCATTTTATTGTTGTGGTGGGCATGTGGCTTTGGCGTCGAGGATGACGCCTGAAAGTGCGGCCTCGGCGAACGAGGCCGCAGGTGAAACCGAATCAGCCCTCGCCCAGTTCGCGCATGACGGCATACAGCGCAGATTTGGCTTCGAAGCCGACACCCGGAATATCTGGCAGCCCGACGTAGCCGTTTTCCACGCGGATGCCATCGGCAAAACCGCCGAACGGCTGGAACACGTCCGGGTACGATTCGTTGCCGCCCAGGTGCAGACCGGCAGCGATGTTCAGCGACATCTGGTGACCGCCATGTGGCACCACGCGACGCGAAGACCAACCCAGCTCTTCCATCACTTTCAGGGTGCGCATGTACTCGACAAGACCGTAGGACAGCGCGCAGTCGAATTGCAGGTAGTCGCGGTCCGGGCGCATGCCGCCGTGGCGCAACAGGTTGCGGGCATCCTGGTGAGAGAACAGGTTTTCGCCGGTGGCCATCGGCAGTTCGTAGTGATTGGCCAGCTCGGCCTGGAGCGCATAATCCAGCGGGTCGCCGACTTCTTCGTACCAGAACAGGTTGTACTTCTTGATCGCTTCGGCGTAGGCGATACCGGTCTGCAGATCGAAGCGGCCGTTGGCGTCGACCGCCAGGCGCTGGCCGTCGCCAACCACTTCGAGCACCGCTTCGATGCGGCGGATATCTTCATCCAGCGGCACCGCGCCAATCTTCATCTTGACTACGTCGTAGCCACGATCCAGGTAGCTCTGCATTTCCGCCTTGAGCTTGCTCTGGTCCTTGCCCGGGTAGTAATAACCACCGGCCGCATACACCCAGACTTTGTCATCGGCCACACCGTTGCGATAACGATCGGCAAGCAGGCGATACAGTGGCTTGCCTTCGATCTTCGCCACCGCGTCCCACACCGCCATATCGATGGTGCCGACCGCTACTGAACGCTCGCCATGCCCGCCCGGTTTTTCGTTGGTCATCAGGGTTTTCCAGATGGCGAACGGATCGAGGTTATTGTTCTCGTGATCAATCAGGGTTTCCGGGTCGGCTTCAGTGATCCGCGCCAGAAAGCGATCGCGCATCAACGCGCCCTGGCCGTAGCGACCATTGGAGTTGAAGCCGTAACCGATGACCGGTTTGCCGTCGCGAATCACGTCGGTAATGACCGCGACGACCGAGCAGGTCATCTTCGAAAAATCGATATAGGCATTGGCGATCGGGGAAGCAATGGAGACGGTTTTTTCACGGATATCGACGATACGCATGACGGGTTCCTCTTGTTGTGGTGACCCAACGTTATGCGTTGCGACGACACCCGCCCAATGCTATTAATGCCGCGCCCTATGCACAGGAGGCATTGCCCTTGGAACTGGTTTGGCTTGAGGATTTTTCAGCACTGGCCGAGTACGGCAGCTTTGTCCGGGCCGCTGAAGCGCGCCATGTGACGCAGCCGGCGTTCAGTCGCCGAGTGCGCTCGCTGGAGAACTGGATGGGTGTCGAATTGTTCGTGCGCACCCCGCAAGGTGCAACGTTGACCGAGGCCGGCAGGCAGATTCTGCCCAGCGCCCAGGAAGCGGCCAGACGCTTTTACCGCATGCGCTCCGAGGCCCAGGAAGTGGCTGGCATGGCGGCGAAAACCTTGCAGTTTGCTGCCACTCACTCGCTGTCATTCACCTTCTTCCCACGCTGGTTGCGCAGCGCCGAAAGTGGCGCGCCGATCGATGCGGTTCGCCTGCATTACGACAGCATGGCCGTGTGCGAACAGATGCTGATTCATGGCCAAGTGCAGTTCCTGCTGTGCCACCGCCACCCCGACGTTCCGCCATTACTGGCGCCGGATCAGTTCATTGGCAAGAAGGTTGGCGAGGATGTACTTGTACCGCTGGCGAGTGCTTCAGCCCAGTTCGGCACGTCGCCTGAAACCCTGCCCTATCTGGCCTACACCCACGAATCCGGCCTGGGCCGAATCGTCGCCCACAGACTGCATGGCAAGGCTGATTATCTGCACCTGAAACCGCTGTTCAGCAGCCACTTGGCCGCAGTGCTGATGTCGATGGCGCTGGAAAGCAAAGGCGTGGCCTGGCTGCCGAAAAGCCTGACCGAACAGGAAATGGCTGACGGGCGTCTGGTCAGGGCACTGGATGAAAGTTGGGATATTCCCCTGGAAATCCACCTGACTCGCCCGACGGCACCGATCAGCCCTTCGGCCGAGGAGTTCTGGGCGAAGCTGGGCGAGTGATATGCCAGTCAGCCTCTTGAGCCTGGGCGCGTCGGCGACACGCCCAGGCAGGCCTGAATCAATCAGAACTGCAACGCAGCACCGTCCGCCGGGATGTCCACGCGGTTCTCGATGCCGTGCTTTTGCAGGTAGCTGCGCAGCTCAGCGCGGGTCAGCGACATGTGGTTGATCGCGTCCATGTGCACGGCGACGATTTTTGCGTCTTTCGCTACCTGCGTCGCTCGCAGTACATCTTCCTCGCCCATGATGATCGAGCCTTCGTAACCGCTCATTTTCGCTTTGCCGGCGTTGAGCACAATCACCTCAGGCTGGAATTTCTCGATGGCCTGGTCGACTTCCGGGCGCCAGATGGTATCGCCGGCCAGATAGAGTGTTTTGTAGCCGGGCGCCTGGAACACCACGCCCATGGCTTCGCCCAGCGGTTTGGCGAGGGCCGGCACGGCATACATTTCGTCAGTGCCGTGCTGGCCGCCGGTTTTGCTGATCTTCACGCCGCCGAACTCAGCCTCATTCGTCAGCACGCGCACGTTCTTGAAGCCTTGCGAGCGGATCAGTTGCGCATCTTCTTCATGCTGGGCGAACAGAGGGATGTCTTTGGGCAGCGCTTTCTGTGCCGCGTCATCCCAGTGGTCCAGGTGCGTATGCGTTACGATAACGGCATCAACGCCCGCAATCACCTGCTCCGGGGACTCAGTCAGGTCGACCAGCGGGTTACGCAGGTTGCTGCGGTAGGTATTTTCGAACCCTGGGTACGCGCCCTTTTTCGCCAGCATCGGATCGATCAGAAAGGTCGTGTCGCCGTAGGTGATCTTCACCGTGGCATTACGCACTTGCTGCAGATTCAGCTTGTGTGCAGCTTCAGGGTTTGCCCGCGTTTCTGTCTCTGCGAAGGCTGGTGCGGTAGCAGCGGCGCAAGCAATGCTCAGGGCAAACGGTAGAGTCTTGAGTGTCATCGGAATCATCCTGTTATTTATGAATGGGTCCATTTTTGCTGAAGCCTGGCGCAGCCAACAGTGGCCTGAAAGACATATATCGATATAATCGGGCCAACCCGATAGTGTGCAACCGAGATTTATTTTATGTCCCCCATTCGCGTTGCTGTTCTGGCGTTCGACGGCGTCAGCCTGTTCCACCTGTCGGTGCCGGGCATCGTCCTGGCGACGGCGAATCCAGCGTCGACTGAGCCTCGTTACCAGATCAATTACTGCGCGGAAGTACCCGGCATGGTCGCCAGTGACCAAGGCATCGGCCTGGCGGTCGCTCATGGCCTGGAATTGATGGCGGCGTCCGACGTCATCATCATTCCGGCATGGGGTGATCAATCGATCACTGCTTCGGCAGCGCTTGTACAGGCGCTGCAGAATGTCCACGCCGAAGGCAAATTGATCGTCGGTTTATGCCTGGGCGCGTTTGTGCTGGGCGATGCCGGGTTGCTTGATGGCAAGGAAGCCACGACGCACTGGGCGGCGCGCGACGAGTTTGCCCAACGCTTTCCCAGGGTTCGCTTTCGCCCCGAGGTGTTGTATGTCACCGACGACAATCTGATGACCTCAGCGGGCACCGTAGCGGCCATCGACTGTTGTCTGCATCTGGTGCGCCAGCGGTTCGGGGCTGACGTGGCCAATCACACGGCGAAAATGCTGGTCACGCCACCGCACCGGCAAGGCGGCCAGGCGCAATACGTCGAGCACCCGGTGCCACAGCTGTCGAGCGAAACGCATCTGGCTGAAGTTCTGGATTGGGCGCGCATGCATCTGGGTGAAAATCTGTCGCTGGACCTTTTGGCGGAGAAAGCCCGAATGAGTCGCCGCACTTTTACCCGGCGCTTCAAAGAAACCACCGGTACGACAGTATTCAAATGGCTTAACGCCGAGCGTGTGATCAAAGCGCAGGCGTTACTGGAAACCACGGATTTGCCGGTTGAATGCATTGCCGGGGAAGCCGGGTTTGGCACGCCGCTGTCGTTGCGGCAGCAGTTTGCGGCGCACTTGGGGACGTCGCCTTCGGATTATCGAAAGATGTTTTGTCTTGGGGTGAAGCGCGAACGCGGTGCACGGGCGTGACGAGCACTTTTTGGGGGCGACTTGATTCCGGCGGCGCGGCAGCCCCTCATCGGAACGCCGCCCGCCCAGCCCTCTCCCGAGGGAGAGGGAGCCGATTTGGGTGCTGTTCTAGAACTGAGTTCGACCCGGTATTTCAGGTCGGCGAATTTCTACTGAACACCTCGGTCAGTCCCCTCTCCCTCCGGGAGAGGGTTAGGGTGAGGGGCTTTTGGCCATTGACTCGATTTATGCGACCGTGAGCCCCGTCCGTAGCTCCGAAACCGCCCAAAGTCGCTCAGCCAGCTCAGCATCCGCCGCCCATTTCGCAACACCCTTGCGGCCTGCTTCCGGTTCATTGACCGGCGCAACATTGCAGTCTTCGCAATACACGCCACCCAAATCCGCAAGCAATGCACTGGTCGCACACCACAACCCCGTCGCCGCGCCTTGCTCGACAGTTTTCAGTCCATTGTGCGCATCCAGCCGTGGCCGGCCCTGCTCATCCAGCGCATCGAATGCGGCAAGTTCCGCTGTGCTGAGGTGCCGTGCCAGATCCGTCAGAATCTGCCCGGGATGCAACGAGAATGCGCGGACGCCATGGCTACGCCCACGCTGATCCAGTGCAATCGCGAACAAGGCATTGGCCGTTTTCGACTGGCCATAGGCGACCCATTTGTCATACGGCCGCTGCGAGAAATCGATGTCATCAAAGTCCACCCCGGCAATCTGATGCCCGCGCGATGACACCGACAGCACCCGCGCCTGCCCAGCTTTGACCAGCGCCGGCCAGAGGCCGCAGGTCAGGCGGTAATGACCGAGATGGTTGGTCGCGAACTGGCTTTCATGGCCATCGACATCGCGCAGCAACGGCGCGGCCATGATTCCGGCGCAGTTGATCAGCAATGACACTGGCTGACCCGCGCTGACCACGCTGTGGCTGAACGCCGCCACCGACTCGGCCTGCATGAGGTCCATGGGCATCACGCGGACACCGTCCACTCCAGCCAATGCAGCCTCAGCTCGCGCGGTATCTCTGGCCGGCACGATAATTTGCGCCCCTGCCGCCGCCAGGCTTTTTACCGTCAGCAGACCGAGGCCGGAATAGCCGCCGGTGACCACAGCGAGCTGCCCGCGCAGATCGATGCCGGCCATGACTTCAGCCGCTGTGCTGGCGGCGTTGAACGGTGATTGCACAGGTTGTTGAAGCGTGGCCATGAGCCTTAATCCTGAGTGAGCTATCGAAGGCCTTCATTCTTGGCTAAGCTCTCGGGACGAAACAGTCTGATAAATCCAGGTTTCTGTCGTGATCATCCAAAATCCTGCTGGCGATCCACTCTCTGCCGTATTGGCACTCTCGGAACTGCGCGCAGCCTGCTCGGTTCGCTTGCAAGCGGGCGGTGTCTGGGCGCTGCGTTTCCAACCCATCGAACTGAAATTCAACGTGGTGCGACGAGGCGAATGCTGGCTGCGCATGCAAGGCATGCCGGCGCGCCTGTTGCAGGCCGGCGACTGTTTTGTGGTGTCGCGCACGCCGTTCATTCTGGCCAGCGGCGCCGACGTCGAGGCGGTGAATGCAGCGGAGGTTTTCGCCCATGACGAAGCCTCGGCGACCTTTGGCGTCGGCGAGGAAGTCGAGTTGCTGGGCGGCAGCGTGTCGCTGTCGGGACCCGGCGCAACTGAACTGCTCGACGTGCTGCCGACCTCGCTGATCATTCGTGCCGAAACCGCAGGCGCCTCGTCGTTCGGTTGGCTGCTTGATGAACTGGGCCGCGAGTGGCCGTCGCATCAGCCTGGCTCGCAGGCGATGTGCAACGACCTGCTGCGGCTGATCTTCATCCATGCGCTGCGCCATCACATCAACAGCGCGGATGCCGAACAACTGGCGTGGCTGGGCGGACTGCGGGAACCGGCGATTGCCGGCGTGTTGCGCGCCATTCACGCTGCTCCGGAAAAGGCCTGGCGACTGACGCAAATGGCCGAGATTGCCTGCATGTCGCGATCGGGTTTCGCGGTGTTATTCAAAACTTGCATGGGTGTAGCGCCGGTCGAGTACGCCACGCGCTGGCGGATGCGCGTGGCCGCGTTCCGCTTGCGCAATGGTCGGGACAATGTGGCCACTGTCGCCGCGTCACTGGGCTATCTGTCCGACGCGGCGTTTGGCGCTGCATTCCGCCGCGTGCACGGAATATCGCCGGGGCAATACCGCCGCGATCCACTCTTATAGTCCGGTGATCAAGGTTATGATCGCGACAACCGCCGCCAAGGACATCCGCCGATGCCTGCCATGAAAACCCGCCCCACCTCCGCGCCAATGCTCAAGCCCGGTGAAACCGTGGTGCTGTTCGACGGCGTGTGCAAACTGTGCAACGGCTGGGCGCGGTTTCTGATTCGCTATGACCGTCAGCGCCGCGTGCGGCTGGCGACCGTGCAATCGCCCGAGGGTCAGGCCTTGCTGGCGTGGGCCGGTTTGCCGCTGGACGAGTTCGACACCATGGCGGTGATCCGCGACCGCAATTATTGGGAACGATCAGATGCATTTCTTGAAGTGGTCGGGCAACTGCCAATGCGCTGGCAGCCGCTGAAACTGCTGCGGATCTTCCCGCGTCGTCTGCGCGACTGGGCTTACGATCGCATCGCGCTGAACCGCTATCGGCTGTTCGGCAAGTACGACACTTGCCTGCTGCCGACTGCGGATCACGAAAGCCGTTTTCTAAAAGCCCACGGCTGACCCGATCAGTTGCAGCGGCGTCATCTTCGTCACCATCATCAGCACGATGACAAACATCCCGGCGAACCCGGCGACGCCCATCCAGAACCACCAGCGGTACGTGCTCGCGTAGCGATCATCCGAAGGCAGGCTACCTTCGCCCGCGTCCAGCGCCATGCTCTGCAAACGCTTTTGCAATACCAGCACCGGCAGCCACAACGCGCCGACACAGAAGAAAATGATCAGCGAAGTCAGCAGCCATTCGGTGCTCATCGAAAGCCCCGAGATCCGCATCAGCAGATAGCCAGTGATGACCTGCACAATCCCTGCCGGCGTGGTGATCCACGTATCAAAGCGCACCACCATTCGTGCGACATGGGCGATCACTTGCGGGTTGCCGCTGCGGCTGGCGGCGATCAGGTAGAGGTAGGAGCCCATGCCGAAACCAAAGAGGAAAATCGCCGCAATGACGTGCAGGTACTTCAGGCAGAGATAGAGCATCTCAACGCTGCCCTTCGGCGAACTGAACCGACAGGCTCAAATTGGCGGGATCGTTGATCGCCGCCAGATATTCATCGACGCTGATTTCGCCAACACACGGCCGCGCGCCGGCCTGCGGTACATAACCCCGAGCCATTTTGCTCGCGAGAGCGACGGCGGCGCAGCTGGGGATTTCCGGGCCTTTGTCATTCAGTGCGGTGAGTTGCGCGGTCATGCTCAGCGGCTGGTCGTCAACTCCAATGCCTTGAACATCGATGTACATCGCGCTTTTGCCATCACCGAAGCGTTCGAACCACGTTCCCAGTCGATGCAGGCGCGCCGCCCAGCGCGCATGATCGCGCAGCAGACCGAAGCGCAAGGCTTGCGCCAGCAAGGCATTGGCGACGCCGCCGAGCTTCAGGCCGGCGCCAGCCTTGAAGCGCAGCGTCTGTGCGCCATAGCGGCGCGCGAAAATATCCATGTCCGGCACATCGACATTGGCCAGCACCCGCTTGCCCAGTTGCGGCATGCTGCGCAGGGTCAGATCGAGCCAGCCCAGTACTTCGTGAGCCTGGCCGTTCTTCAACTGTTTGATCGGTTTGCCTGCGTAAGCGAGCACGCCTTCGACCGTGGACAGCCCCGGCATTTTTGCCGAGGAAGAAATGCCATGCTCGATCGAATCGATTCGCGCAAAACGCGAGCGCTGCTGGTCAATGATTGCCGAAGACAAGGTCGGCACCGAACTGCAACCGCTGAGCACGGCCACACCCGCCTCCCTGGCGCGGGCGTCGAGGACATCGATGCCGTTGACGAAGGTGCGGCAGTCAGCCAGATCGCAGTAATTGACCCCGGCATCGATGCAGCTTTCAGCAACTGCGTAGGATTGCCCCTGAAACGGCCCGCCGGTGTGCACGACCAATTGAATATTCAACTCTCGCAACACCGATTGAAAATCCGCGCCCATCGCATTACCGCACCAGCCTTCGCAAGCTCGGCCCGACTGCGCTTGCAGCTCATCGACCCTGCACTGCAACTTGCGCGCATCGCGGCCCGACAGCAGCAGTTCAATCTCTGGCATCTGCGCCAGATGCCGACAAACGATGCTGCCGAAATTGCCGTAACCACCGACGACCATCACCCTGAATGCCATTGCCCTGTCCCTGTTCCAGCCCAAACGTGTGGCGCAGAGGATATAGGGCGCAGCGGCGACCAGACATTTATTTTGCAACCGGGTATCACCGCGTCCGCTCGTCCCAGGCAAAAAGAATGAACCCAACGCACCTCTCGCCGCCTAACGCACAGACCATCAGGAGTTAAGCCTATGCAAATCGAAACCGTGTGGATCGTATTGGCGGTCATTCTCGTGCTGATCGAGCTTTGGGCCATCAACCGGGTGCGCAAAAGCGAGGGGAAATCGAGCAATAAAGGCGTGTGGATCGTGCTGATCGTGTTCGTGCCGCTGTTCGGCCTGATCGCCTGGGCGTTGGCGGGGCCCAAGCATATCGGTCGCGGCTCACCTTCCCAGGCCAGCCGGTAAGCAACGACGCAGGCCCGTCTCAAGTATCACCACAGCCCGGCTTTTGCCGGGCTTGTTATATGCAATGTCTGCTGCGCGGATTTCTTGCAGGCTGCACGAAAGCATTGTGCCTGCTTCGATGCCAGCCCTTGATTTAGAAGGGTTGCGCTTGATCGGCGAGTTGGCATGAGTCCTGCGATAGCCTCTTCCTGAATACACAGCGGCGCGAAAAAGATCGCTGTGTTCAATCCGTGATAAGCAGAGGCCTCAAAAAATGAATGCCATCGAACTTCTCAAAGCCGACCATGAAAAAGTCAAAGCCATCCTCAGCCAACTGAGTGAGTCCACCGACCGCGCGCTGAAAAAACGCGTCGAGTTGCTGGGCAAACTGGAAATGGAAATCACCATTCACACCCGCCTCGAAGAAGAGATTCTCTACCCTGCGTTCAAGGAAGCCGGCAGCAAGGAAGAAGACATCATGTACTACGAAGCCAAGGAAGAGCACCGCACCGTGGATTCGCTGGTACTGCCTGATCTGAAAGAAACCGATCCAGGCACCCCGGAATTTGCCGGTCGGGTCAAAGTGGTCAAGGAACTGCTGGAGCACCACATCGAAGAGGAAGAACAGGAAATGTTTCCGAAAGCGCAGAAGCTGCTGGGCAAGGCGAAACTCGAGGAACTGGGTGCGCAAATGGAAGCCATGAAGGCGAGCCACAAAAAGGAAATGGCGGCCAACAAGATCGCCGCGTAAAGCGTTGAAGACACCAAAGCCCGGCAGCGATGCCGGGCTTTTTTGTGCGCCCAAATTGGCCCTCGCTCCCACATTGGATATACGTATGTTCGGCAATTCCTGAGCAAGCCGCGAAACCTGTGGGAGCGAGCCTGCTCGCGAAGGCGTCAGGTCAGCCACATCATCCATGACTGACACTCCGCTTTCGCGAGCAGGCTCGCTCCCACATTGGATATACGTATGTTCGGCAATTCCTGAGCAAACCACGAAACCTGTGGGACCGAGCCTGCTCGCGAAGGCGTCAGGTCAATCAGATCATCCATGACTGACACTCCGCTTTCGCGAGCAGGCTCGCTCCCACATTGGATATACGTATGTTCGGCAATTCCTGAGCAAGCCGCGAAACCTGTGGGAGCGAGCCTGCTCGCGAAGGCGTCAGGTCAGCCACATCAACTATGACTGACACTCCGCTTTCGCGAGCAGGCACGCTCCCACAGGGCCAGTGTCGGTATTGATGCAAACTTTGCTCAGACAGCCCAAGGTGGCCCGGTCTCGAATTTCGCTTCGATCCACTCCTTGAACGCCACCACCGCCGCCGCTGGAAACCGCGATGACGGTCTGACCAGATAAACGCCGCCCGCCGAATCCAGATGCCAGTCGGGCAGCACGTGAATCAGCCGCCCTGCCGCCAGATCGCGGCTCATCAGCCAGTCGCCGGCACCGAGTATGCCGGCATCGGCGCGGGCGGCGGCGAGCAGGGATTCGCTGTCGCTGGCGGTCAGGTTGCCGTGTGGCGTAATGGTCTGCACTTCGTTGCCGCGATGCAGACGCCACAGCGGGAACGACGCCAGCCCGCTGAAGCGCAGGCAATTGTGCTGCAGCAGATCCTGCGGGATTTGCGGCATGCCGTGCGCCTCGATGTAGCCCGGTGACGCGCAGAGAATCCGCCGATGGTCACTGAGCTTTTTTGCGATCAGGCGATTGTCGTCCAGTTCGCCGATGCGAATAGCCGCGTCGAAGCCCTGCTCGATGATGTCGACCAGGCCTTCGCTGTAATCGGCCACGAGCGAGACGTGCGGATGGACCTTGAGAAATTCCGGCAATAGCGGCCCCAGCCATAACCGCCCCATCGCCGCCGGCAACGCCAGGCGCAAGATGCCGCGTACTTCGCTGGCGCCCTGCACCGCTTGCTGCTGCGCTTCGTTCATCAACTCGACGGCCGCGCGCAGGCGCTGTTCGAGTTGCAGGCCAGCCTCGGTGATACGCACGTGTCGCGTCGAGCGCTCCACCAGCCGCACGCCGAGTCGCTTTTCCATCGCCGCAAGGCGCTTGGAAACGATGGTCGGATGGCGCTGCAACAAACGCCCCGCCGCGACAAACGAGCCTTGCGCAGCGACGGCCAGGAAAGCAGCGATTTCATCGCTGTGCGGGTTGCTCAGAACATCCAGATTCATGGTTGTAAAATGATCGCCCCTGATGATCGGCCCGATTCAAGATCGGCGTGCGCTTGTGCCGCGTCAGCCAATGAATAACGCGCGCGGATTTGCGGCGTGATGATACCGGCGGCAACAGCGGCCAGCACATCTTGCGCGCGCTCCTGATATTCAGCTGTCGTGGCGGTGTGCGCGGCCAGCGACGGACGGGTCAGGAACAGCGAGCCCTTGGCGTTCAGCGTGGCCATTTCCACCGCCGTCGGCGCGCCGGTCTGCGCGCCGAACGAGACCATCAGCCCGCGTGGGCGCAAGCTGTCCAGCGAGGCCTGAAAAGACACCCGACCAATCGGGTCATACACCACATCGACCTTGCGCCCCTGGGTGATACGCACCACATCGGCGGCGAGAGTCTCGGCATCGAACACCAGTACTTCGTCACAACCGGACGCGCGAGCCTTGTCGACACTGGCCTGCTTCGACACCACACCGATCACCGTTGCGCCAAGGTGTTTGGCCCACGGCACCATGATTTCCCCCAGACCACCCGCGACGCCGTAAAGCAGCATCGTCGTGCCCGGCCCGACCGGGTAAGTCGTCTTCAGCAGATACTGCGCGGTGATGCCTTTGAACAGCACCGCCGCCGCATCTTCGAACGACAACTCTTCGGGAATCTTCACCAGACGCTCTGCCGGAAACAGCCGCGCCGAGGCGTAACCGCCCAAGGGGCCAGTGGCGTAAGCGACCCGATCACCGACGCGCACATTGCTCACACCGGCACCGACCGCCGCCACCCGACCCGCGCCTTCCAGCCCCAGCCCCGAGGGCAACGCCACCGGCACCGCACCTTTGCGCTGGCTGACATCGAGGTAATTGACGCCCACCGCCGCTTGCTCCAGCCAGACCTCGCCGGACCCGGGTGCCTGTTCGCTGACAGCGTGCAATTGCAGGACATCCGGTGCGCCCGTTTCGGTGAAGCGAATTGCGTTGGCCATGGTCATCTCCATTCATTCGTTAAGCATTAAGCTCAGTCTGAAAGCGCAGCACTCAACGAACAACCCAGCCTGAACGCAGTTCATTGCTGCAAAGGCTGCAGCAATACACACATAAAAAAGGAGCGGCACATGCTGCCGCTCCTCTTTCAACAATCAATCGAACGCGCCGTTGAGCACCTCGTAGATCAGCCCGGTGGCCAGCGCAACAAGGATCAGGTCGGTGCCCACCTGTTGCCATTCGTAGCCGTCATAGTGCGGCAAATGGCCGAGCATGCGCCCGTCCAACTTCTTGGCGATGCCCGGTGGCAGCGGTTTGCCCCGCGCCAGATTCTTTTGAATACCTGGCGGCAGCGGCGGCCCCGGATTCCAGTATTCGCCGCGATAACCATCGATGATGCCGAGAATATTGCCGCGATCAACGCTCGGACCACCGCCGCGATTGCCAGAGGATTGCTGGCCCTTGTTGCCATTGCCTTGGCCGCCCCCGCCCTGTTTGCCGTGATCCTGCATGTTTTGCGGTTTGCCCTTGCCGTTGCCCTGGCCGCCCTGACCACCCTGCCCCTTGCCATTGCCGGGGTCAGCCAGTGCCGTCGTGCTGCCGATTACAAGCGCGAGGCAAGACAACGCGGTTATCAATCTGCGAGCTTTTCTCATGTGCGATTCCTTCGGTTGGGGGATGCTCTTGAGTATGGGCGAATGTGCTCAGCTTAGTGGATTTCTTCTTGCTGACCACTCGGCCTTGCGTCAGGATTCCCACCCTCTCCACCCCTGATCGAAAAATCATGAATCGTCAAAAGAAGCTGCAGCAGTTGTTCAAGGAAAAGGCCAAAAAGGCCAATGCCAAACTGGCGCCGAAAAAGCCCAAATACATCTGCAAGGCCGACCGCCTGAAGCTGGAAGCCGAAGCGGCGCAGGCGGCGGCCGAAAACACCGAAAGCTGATTCAGGCCGTCTGCCGCGACGTCAGCCAGGTCATCAGCGCCGCCAGCACCAGCAATGCCGCGCTGGCGAAAAACGTCAGCCGATAACCGCTGCCGTCGAACATCAGACCACCGATGGTAGAACCCGAGGCAATCGACAACTGCACCACCGCCACCATCAGCCCACCGCCGGCTTCGGCATCGTCGGGCAGCGTGCGCGCCAGCCACGACCACCAGCCCACCGGCGCGGCAGTGGCGACCAATCCCCACAAGCCCAGCAACACGAATGTCGCGACCACTGAACTGCCCATCCCAATGAGCGCCACCGCGATCATCGCCATCAACAGCGGGATGGCGATCACCACGCGATATAGCCCCTTCTTCAGCACCGAACCGATGACCACGGTGCCGATAAACCCGGTCACACCAATGACCAGCAGGATGATCGACAGCATCGAAACGTCGACCCGCGTCACGGTCTCCAGAAACGGTCGCAGGTAGGTAAACAGAACAAACTGGCCCATGAAGAACAGGCCGGCGCCGAGCATGCCCAACGCCACCCGGCGGCTTTTGAACAACGCAAAAACATTGGCTGCGCTGGCTTTGCGTGGCGCGGCCGGCAGCGCGGGCAAGCTGCTCCATTGCCAGAGCAGCGCAATCAGCGCCACCGGTATCAGGCAGAAAAATGCCCCGCGCCAGCCAATCACGCTGCCCAGATAACTGCCCAACGGCGCCGCCACGACGGTCGCCAGGGCATTGCCGCCGTTAAAAATGGCCAGCGCCTTGGGCACGCTGGCAGATGGTACCAGACGCATGGCCAACGCCGCCGACATCGACCAGAAGCCACCGATTACCACGCCGATCAATGCGCGACCGATCATATACACCGTGTAATTGGGCGCCAGGCCCACCACCAGCCCGGACGCGCACATCAGCGCAGTCAACAGCAGCAACAGGCGCTTGCGATCCATCAAGCCGGCGAGCCTGCTGATCGTCAGGCTGGTCAGCACCGCGAACGCGCCAGAGATGGCAATGCCGTAGCCGGCCAGGCCTTCACTGATGTGCAAGTCCGTAGCCATTGGCGTGAGCAGACTGACCGGCATGAACTCGGAAGCGATCAGGGCGAAGACGCACAGGGTCATGGCGAACACACCGCTCCAGTACGCCGGTTGTTCGCCGGCAGTGGACGCTTCCATGGGCTGGGCTGTCGGGGTATCGATTACTTGAGCCGTCATGCGAAAACCTGTCTTGAAGAAGAAATCATCGAGGCACTTCTGCCCCGTTACTCAGGCTGCAAAGCTTGACGGATCGGGCTTAACTTGATTAGTAGCGGTAATCTTCATGTGCTTTTGAGAAAAATTCAGCAATGAGCAACGCCAAAGTCAACGACCTGCAGGCCTTTCTGGCGGTGGCGCAGGAGCAAAGCTTCACCAAGGCTGCCGCCCGCCTCGGCGTCACGCCGTCTGCGCTGAGTCATACGGTTCGCGCGCTGGAGCAGCGTCTGGGTGTCCGCTTGCTCGCTCGTACGACGCGCAATGTCTCGCCGACCGAGGCTGGCGAACGCTTGATGCACTCAATTGCGCCGCTGTTTGAGCAGATCAACACCGAGCTCGAAGCCCTCGGCGAATTGCGCGACAAGCCCAGCGGCACGATCCGCGTTTCCTGCACAGACGATCAGATCGAATTGTGCATTCGGCCGATGCTTGCAAAGTTTTTGCAGGACTACCCGGACATCACCTTGGAGTTTTACGTCGATTACGGATTTACCAATGTGGTCAAGGACCGCTTCGACGCCGGCATTCGTCTCGGTGAATCGATCAGCAAAGACATGATCGCCGTGCGCATCGGCCCGGACTGGCGTCTGGCCGTGGTCGCCTCGCCCGATTACTTCGCCCGCCACCCGGCCCCCGCCACGCCCCATCAGTTGACGGAACACACCTGCATCAACATCCGCCACCAACCGGCCGGCGCGATATACGCCTGGGAGTTTGCGCACAAGGGCCAGGATTTCAGCGTGAAGGTCGATGGGCAGTTGGTGTTCAACAGCATCATGCATGTGCTCAACGCCGCCGTGGACGGCATCGGCGTGGCCTACGTGCCCGAGCAATTGGTCGCGCCGTATCTGGCCGATGGGCGACTGGTGGAAGTGCTGGAAGAGTGGTGCCCGACGTTTCAGGGCTATCACCTGTATTACCCCAACAGGCGCCAGAGCTCGGCAGCGTTTGCAGCGTTTGTCGAAGCGCTGAAATACAACCGCTGACAAACGCAACTCTTCAATCCAACTCAAATCCCTGTGGGAGCGGGCTTGCCCGCGAAGGCGTCGGCACATTCAACATCATCATCGCCTGACCCACCGCTTTCGCGAGCAAGCTCGCTCCCACAATGTTCCGGTGCAAGGCCACAATCTTCAGCGCACCCAAAATCCCTGTGGGAGCGGGCTTGCCCGCGAAGGCGTCGGCACATTCAACATCATCATCGCCTGACCCAGCGCTATCGCGAGCAGGCTCGCTCCCACAATGGTCCGGTGCAAGGCCACAATCTTCAGCCCAACCCAAATCCCTGTGGGAGCGAGCCTGCTCGCGAAGGCGCCGGCACATTCAACATCATCATCGCCTGACCCAGCGCTTTCGCGAGCAGGCTCGCTCCCACAATGGTCCGGGGCAAGGCCACAGTCTTCAGCGCAACCCAAATCCCTGTGGGAGCGAGCCTGCTCGCGAAGGCGCCAGATCAGACACATCTACATTGAATGACACACCGCTTTCGCGAGCAGGCTCGCTCCCACAGGTCCAGCGGCATCGCGAATAGCCTGGCACCACGCAATCTGAATTTTCCCGCCAATCTGCCCCCTAAATTCTGAGCGGCCGATACACGTCCGCCGATGCAAGGAGGGTCAGTACGCATGTCGGATAACCAAACGCCTTTGCCGCGCAACACACAGCAATCCACCCAAACACTATTGAGCCGCTTGCTCATGGCACGCGGGCCCGGCGGTCAGGAGGACGAGGTCCGGGCGATCTGCCTGGAAGAACTGCGGCACCATTGCGACGAGGTCTGGACCGATCGGGCCCGGAATGTCATCGGCCTGCTCAAGGGTCGCGAGCCCGATCCGGACGGCGAGCACGCTGTGCGCATCATGGGCCACATGGACGAGATCGCCATGCTGGTCAAACGCGTCGAGCCGGACGGTACGTTGCGGGTGGTTGCCCTCGGCGGTGCGAACCCGGTGAATTTCGGTGTCTGTCCGGTGGATATTCTCGGCGATGCGCAAACCCTGCCCGGCGTGCTTTCATTCGGCTCGATGCACGCCACCACAGGTTCGCCGCAGGGCCAGGATGTGATGAGCGGCGCGGTGGAGTGGAAAGACGTGCACATCATCACCCGCCACGACCCGCAAACCTTGCAAGACATGGGCGTGCGTCCCGGCACCCGCGTCGTGCTCAGCCAGCACTGGCGTACGCCGTTCAGAGTGGGCGATGCCACCGCTGCGCATTTTCTCGATGACCGCGCGCCCGTCGTCGCCATGCTCCAGGCCGCCGAGCAACTCAAGCGCAGCCCGACCGAATTGGCGCACGACACCTACTTTGTCTTCACCACCCTCGAGGAAGAAAGCAACGCCGGTGCGATGTATGCCGCTGCGCACCTGCCCGGTGACACCACAATTGCCGTGGAGGTCGGCCCAGTGATGAGCGAATACGCAACGCGATTGGGAGTCGACCCGATCATCGATACCGGCGACCAGAAAGGCTACTACTCGCGCGGCGTGGTCATGGCTTTGGCCGACGCCGCCAAGCGTTGCGGCTTCGATCCACAGTTCGCGCTGCTGGTGGATTTCGCTTCCGACGCCAGTGCGGTGATGAGTTCAGGCATCAGCGCCCAGGCCGGCTGCATCGCGATCCCGACCGAAAATACCCATGGTTTCGAACTGGTAGTCGACGGCGCAATTGAAGCCTGCGCGCAGACGTTGGTCGAATATTTGAAAGGCCTGACCTGACCCGCAGTCCAATAAAAAGGGAGGCCCATTACAGGCCTCCCTTGTTGCTCACTTTCAAGACGTACCCAGACCCTGTGACAAATCCGAAGACGACGGCCGCGCCGGATCAGGCTTGGTTTCAACCTCGGTCTGTTCAGTGGTCCGAGTCACCGTGTCACGCACGGCCTCGTAACCTTCCTGAGCTTTTTGCTTGGCCTTGTCGACCATGCCAGCGCTGGTACGGCCCATGTAGCGCTGCTCAGTTGAAGTGGTCGGCAACGCCGCGCCGAGCAATGCACCGAGCGCAACCCCGGCGGCAGCCACCATCAGCGGTTGCTCCTTGAGCAGGTGGCTGAATTGCTGGCCAAGCACTTGCGAATTACGCGACAGTCGATCACTGGCGTCATGCATCGCATGGGTCAGATCTTCCTTCGCCGCACCGACGTTTTCCCCGAGATGGCTGGCCTTGCCTTTCAGCGACTGGTAGCCGTCCTTCAGCGAGTCAGTAGTCGAGTGCAAATGCCCGCGGGCGCTGTCGATGCCGTCGGCCAAACCGTCGGCCCACTCGCCGGCCTTGTCCTGATCCGGCCCGCTGCGATAGGTCGGTTGCGGCACTGGCGGGCGATTCTGGCTCATCATCAACCAGAGCAGGCCCACCGAAGTCAGCACCGCCGGCATCGGGTTATTGCGCACGCTGGTGCCGAGATTGGTGAAGAACGTCGAGCCGTTGCTCTGCATCATTCCCCAAGCCTGATCGATCATCTGCCCGGGAGTGAACTTGCTTTCCAATTGATCGACGATGTTGCCGATGCTCGCGCGTTGCGCATCGATTTCGCGCTCGATCTGCTCCGGGCTTTTTTCCGCTTCGATATCCAGTTCGCTTTTCATGAGACTTTCCTCCGCAGCGCTTCCTGATCCTTGTTCAAGGCGTCGAGGGTGCGATCAGGTTTGAAGTGAGATGGCTCGAATTGCTTCTTCCCGGATTGCAGCATGGCGAAGCCGATGATCATCACCACCACGCCGACGATCAGCGCGGCCAACCATGGCGCCATGAACATGCTCAGGCCGTACACCGCCGACATCAGCAGAATGATGAAGCCGGCGAGGAACACGATCGCACCACCGGCCACCGCACCGATGCCCGCCTTCAGCGTGCTGAGGCTGTTCTGCAGTTCGGCTTTGGCCAATGCCAGTTCCTTGGTGAACAACGCTGGCACTT
The DNA here is from genome assembly GCF_014268585.2 of Pseudomonas iranensis. Classification (NCBI taxonomy): domain Bacteria; kingdom Pseudomonadati; phylum Pseudomonadota; class Gammaproteobacteria; order Pseudomonadales; family Pseudomonadaceae; genus Pseudomonas; species Pseudomonas iranensis. The sequence continues at coordinate 2,643,073 of NZ_CP077092.1, read as the reverse complement.
CACGGGACAGTTGTCGCAACAGGCCGACCACCGAAGCGTCATCCGTTTGGCCGAGGGGCCTTGCCCCGCTCAGATCAGATTCATCTCTGTTCATCACAGTTCTCCTTTGGCATCGGGTGCGTGCGGTACGGAAGCCGCGGCAAAATCAGCGGGGTGATCGCTGTCACTGGGCGAGGTCGGGGTGATGCCGGTGGCCAGTCCCGGATTGGCGTGGGCCGATGACGGCACTGACGATTCATAGGGTCGCTGCGCACCGTAATCGGCTGGCGGTGGCGTCGATGTCGTGCCCGCCGCCGGATCATGTTCGGCGCTGACCGTCGCTGCTGCGGCCGTGCCGGCTTTGAGAAACCGCGACAGGCCGAAACCGATAGCAATGCTGCCGGCGATGAACAGGCCCGGATTGCTGCGCGCCAGATCCGCCGCATCGTGCAGCAATTGCTCGGCACTCTTGCCGCGCAAGTTGCCCGCCAGCCCGGTCATGGAGTCCGCCATATCCGTCAGGTAGTCGGACATGCCCAGCGTGTCCTTGTCCTGCAACTCGGAGACGAAGCTCTTTGCCCCTTGGGCCAATGCTTCTATCTGTTCGGCCGCGGTGTCGCGGTACTGTCCGAATTGCGCGTCGGCCTGTTGCCGCGCGCCGCCAATTGCTTCGTTGACGTCGTCCTTCAAATGTTCAAAAGCCTGTCCAGGCTTGCTGTTCGGATCACCTGATTCAAAGCCTGCCCTGCTGTCTTGAGTATTCATGTGGCCCCTCGCGTTCTGACTTGAAAACGGAAAAACGGGACTACACGGCAACATTGCCTCGAGCCCCCACATAGAAGATGACGGAGCAGCTTGCGCGAGAGTTCAAAGAGGTTGATGAGCGTGCCGTGTCAGGTCTGGATCAGCGACGAAAGGTTGCGCTTGGCACGATTGCGTTGAGCTTCTGCGCCTGGCTGCGGTCAAGACAAGGCACACGGATTCGTCCTGATGACTACAGTGAACCCCGCAACGCCGCCGATAGATGGCAGAATCCCCACACCCTGATCACTTCGGAGACCGCAATGCTTCGCCTGTTTGAAGAAAGGCTCGACCCCTTCCCGCCCGACGAGGCGCCGCCACCGCCAGTCGGCCTGATGCGCTTCTTGTGGGCCTGCACCCGGGGCGCGCGCGGCTACATTCTGGCCTTCGCCCTGCTCAGCGCCAGCGTGTCGATCTACGAGGCGTGGCTGTTTTCCTTCCTTGGGCAAGTGGTGGATCTGCTCTCGACCTGGCAATCCGGCGGCGCCGCCGGTGATGAGGAAAGTCGCGTGTTATGGGGCATCGGCATTGTGCTGGTGGTCAGCATCGGGCTGGTGGCGCTGCGCACGATGGTTCAGCACCAGATCCTCGCGATCAATCTGCCGCTGCGCCTGCGCTGGGACTTTCACCGGTTGATGCTGCGGCAAAGTCTGTCGTTCTTCTCCGACGAGTTCTCCGGCCGGGTCACGACCAAGGTCATGCAGACTGCGCTGTCGGTGCGCGAGGTGCTGTTTACCCTGATCGAAATCCTCCCCGGCATTGGCGTGTACTTCATCGCGATCATTGCGCTGGCCGGTGGCTTTGCGCTGAAGCTGATGCTGCCGTTTCTGGCGTGGATCGTTCTGTTCGGGCTGGCGATGGTGTATTTCGTCCCGCGTCTGGGCAAGGTCGGCCAGGAACAGGCCGATGCGCGCTCGTCGATGACCGGGCGGATTGCCGACGCCTACACCAACATCACCACGGTCAAACTGTTCTCGCACTCCAAGCGTGAAGCGCACTTTGCCCGCGCGGCGATGGAAGATTTCAAGCTCACCGGCTTCCGCCAGATGCGTCTGGTCAGCCAGTTCGAAATCGTCAATCAGGCGCTGGTGGTGGCGTTGATTCTCGGTGCCGGCGGTTACGCGCTGTGGCTGTGGCATCAGGGCGAAGTCGGCACTGGCGCCGTCGCGGCGATCACCGCCATGGCGCTGCGCATCAATGGCATGTCGCACTGGATCATGTGGCAGATGACTTCGCTGTTCGAAAACATCGGCACCGTCCAGGACGGGATGGCCACCCTGACCAGCGGTCCGAAAGTCCAGGACGCACCGGATGCCAAAGTGCTGGAGCCGGCCGGTGGCGAAGTGGTTTTCGACAATGTCAGCTTCAACTACAACGGCGAACGCCAGGTGCTCGACGGCTTGACCCTGCACATTCGCCCCGGCGAGAAAATCGGTCTGGTCGGTCGCTCAGGTGCTGGCAAGTCGACGCTGATCAACCTGCTGCTGCGCTTCTATGACGTTGATCGCGGCGAGATCCGCATCGATGGGCAGAACATCGCCGAGGTCACCCAGGACAGCCTGCGCAGCGTGATCGGCATGGTCACCCAGGACACCTCGCTGTTGCACCGTTCGATCCGCGACAACATCGCCTACGGTCGCCCGGACGCCACCGACGAAGACATCCATCGCGCGGCGGTGAACGCTCAGGCCGATGGTTTTATCAGCCAGTTGAGCGACAAGCAGGGCCACAGCGGCTACGACACGCTGGTCGGCGAACGCGGTATCAAGCTCTCCGGCGGGCAGCGCCAACGCATCGCCATCGCCCGGGTGATGCTGAAGAACGCACCGATCTTGCTGCTCGACGAAGCCACCAGCGCACTGGATTCCGAAGTTGAAGTCGCGATTCAGGAAAGCCTCGATGAAATGATGCAGGGCAAAACCGTGATCGCCATCGCCCACCGCTTGTCGACCATTGCGGCCATGGACCGGCTGATCGTCATGGACGAAGGCCGCATCATCGAACAAGGCACCCACGCGCAACTGCTCGAGAAGAACGGCACCTATGCGCGGCTGTGGCAGCACCAGAGCGGCGGGTTCCTGGGTGAGGATCGCGGTTTGGTTGAGGTGATGGAGGAGTGATCAGGCTGGAGGGCCGGGGCCGGCCCTCCATCGATTGGCCTAGATGGTGACGGGGCTTTCGGCATCAATCGGAAGCTTTACGCGAAACACGGTTCCGCCCTTCAGGTCAGAGCTGACTTCGATCGAGCCGGCATGCGAGGCGACGATTTCCGAGGCGATAAACAGGCCCAGCCCGAGGCCAGCGACGGGTCCGTGATCAACTACGGAGCGCTGCGAGAAGCGCCCCATCGGGTTGAAGATGAACGGCAACACGTCTTCCGGAATCGGTTCCCCGCCGTTGTGCACTGTGAACACCGCGAAATCCTCCTGAGCTTCCAGTGCAACCGAAACCGGAAACTGATTATCGCCGTGGGTCACCGCATTGCTGATGATGTTGGAAAACACCTGTTCCATCCTGGCGCCATCGAACGCTCCCATCACCGCTTCCTTTGCATCGAACCGCACGTTGGCCTGTGGATGAAAGGCGCGGATTTCCTCGATAACCCGCTCGCACACAGGGCTGAGATCGATCAGGTTTTTTTTCACCGGAATCCCCGGCCCCATCTGGCAGCGCGTCAGATCCAGCAGGTCGCCAACGATCTGGCTGGCGCGCTGCACGCTGGCGTAGATCTGCCTGGCGACTTTGCCGGTGCGCGGGTCGGTGGCTTCGGTACGACGCAACATATCCGCACCGAGCAGAATCGCCCCCAGCGGCGTGCGCAAGTCATGGCCGAGAATCCCCAGAAACACGTTGCGCGAAGCCTCGACGGCGCGTGAATAGCTGGCAATCGACTCGGCCAGCGCCTGGTCGATGGCTTCGTGAAAACGCGTCATGTCGTCGACATTCACCGATTTGCCATCCTTGACCTGACGCAGCCACTGGCTCAGCACACTGGTGCGCAGCGCGCGATATTCCGACACCATCTGATCGATGGTAAAACCGGCCATCAGCCGCGTCACCGCGTGGGTTTCCGCAGCTGTTTCTTCATCGTCGCGCGGCGCTTGGCCCTGGGCTTTGGCGATTTGTTCGCTCATGGTCTGCTTGGTCCGCAGATCGATGACGATGGCGCGCAACATCTGCTCGGCGTGATCGCGCAGCGCGACGTTATCGAGCTCCACCCCCGGCGTCTCGATGGTGCGGGCGAAATCTTCCCAGGCCTGCAGGATCGGCTCTAGGTTTTCGAGAATGAAATCTGGCAGGCGCATGGCTGTAGTCCGCAGGGGAAATCCATCAACGCCAGCAACTGAGCCGGCGCAGATTTCGGAAAGGGCAATTCAGGAGTACAGAAAGTACGGCTGAGGGGATGCAGCCTACCACCAAAGCGCTGGGCTAACGTTGGAGGAAAATCGGTGTGCTGAAGAGGTTGCGGTCGGCATGAGATGATCGCTGCGCCCGCAACGAACGCCTCTGAAGCGACTACAGACTCCTTGCGATGAGAGAAGTCCGTTTGAAGAGGTTATCCGTTGAGAGTCTTCACTCCAGGCATCGCTTGGGTGTCAATCGAGTTTGCTCGGCATTCTGCACCTCAGCACTGACATCTGCCTGTTTACGGCTGCTGAATTCAATCGGATAAGGCCCGGTCTGCGCCAGAGCTGCCTGCACACGGCTGACAAAGGCCGCGTCGTCCAGCGTGTAGAAAACCCACTCCAAGCGTTGTCCTCCAGTGACCGTGCACCCCCACTTTGCGAACTCATCCGCCGTTACGGCCGCCTTAATCAGGCGGTCCACCTGCATCATCCGCGCGGATTCCTTTGAACTCGGCAGGAAGCGATCCGACACGTATTTCCAGCTGATGCGAGCCTTGTAAGGAAACGCCCGGGTATCCTTGAGATTGAGGTCGGAAGGCATGCGAAAACTCGCTGGCATCGGGTCGTCAGGAAAATCTGACGGTTGGAAATCGCTGTCGCCTGGCACGGCTACTTGCCGTTGCGGATTGTCCGCAGGATCATCACTGAGCAGTATTCTGAGCGCTTCAGCTTGGCGCTCTTTCCGCTCGCTCATGCATTTGGCGTAGGCCGTTGTATGTGCTGGACCGGCATCCAGACAAGGATCGCGCTCCACCGGTTTTGGAGAATGGGAGCGCGTGCAGCCGGTCGTGATCAGGCTTGCCAGCAGCAATAAAACAACGGCTGGCCAGATTTCAGGGCGCAGGGAAGCGTGGAGAGTGACTTTCAAGTGGCCTTCCTTGGATGAGCAGCAGTACGAGACATATGGAAAACGGCGCATCTTGCCTGCCACCCCTGCCCAATGAACAGGCCGAAGCGCAATTAATGTGGCAATTCATCACAAGCAGGCTCGACCAGCTACAGCCACGTGTGACGAACAGCCACATGCTCGCTCAGATGCCTACGCTGGCACCGTTGTCCGGTACGCCAAAATCGCCACCCGGAAAAGCACCACCCTCAATGTGATAGACCCTCGGCTCAGCCGAAAAATAATCCTCCAGCCCCAGCATGAACCGCTGGTGATCTTCGCTTTCTTCAAACCCCGGCGAGTGATCCTCAAGCGATTGCCAGCGCACGATCAGATTGAACTGCTCGGGGGTTTCAATACCTTGCGCCAGCAAGTGGCCGCCGTATCCCTTGGCGCGGGTGAGCAACGGTTCGACTTCGGCAAATGCGCGTCGGAAGGCTTCAGTCTGATGCGGGTGAACGGGCAGCACAGCGATCTCGTAAACCATGATGTTTCTCCAGAATCAGTGAGCGGATTCAGACGATGAGTGAAGGCTCGACGGCGATAGCGATTTTTCCCAGCAGACCGTTGTTGGCGCTCTCCAGTCGAGCGTGGGCGAGCGGGATGTCGCCGAGCGAATAGACCGCGCCAACGTGGGGCCGCAACTGGCCGCGCTCGACCAACGCGCTCAATTCATCGAGCTTGCCGCGATTCTGCCGGGTGAAGACGAAGTGGTAGCTGGCGTTCTTGCCCCAGGCCTGAACGAGGTTTTGTGGCTGCGCGATATCGACGATCGAGACGACGCGGCCAAGCTGGGCAAGCGCGTCGGCACTGCGAGACAGGGTATCGCCGCCGATGGTGTCGAACACCACATCAACGCCATGCCCGGCGGTTTCGCGCATGATCGCTTCGACGTAATCCTCTTGGGTGTAATCGATCACCACGTCGGCACCCAGGCTGCGGACGAAATCGGCGTTGGCCTCGCGCACGGTCGTAAAGACTCTGGCGCCCATGGCTTTGGCCACCTGAATCGCCACATGGCCGACCCCGCCGGCGCCGCCGTGGATCAGAATGCTTTCGCCAACGCGGAGCACAGCGCGCACGGTCAGCGCTTCCCAAACCGTGCCGCCGACCAAACTCAGACTGGCCGCCTCGAGGTGGCTCAGCGACGCAGGCTTTCTGGCGATGATGTTTTCGGCTGCGACGTGGTATTCGGCATAACTGCCCTGCCCGTCGAATATCTGCGGGGTGTACCAGACCTCGTCGCCAGGTGCGAAGGCGCTGACGCCCGGCCCGATAGCCTCGACCACGCCCGATACGTCGTGGCCGGTAATGGCTGGCAGCGGCACCAGGTCGGGATAGTCACCGCGCCGAACCTGATAATCCAGCGGATTGATGGAAGTGGCGTGCACTCGGACCAGCACTTGGCCGGCTTGCGGAACCGGTTTGGGCACGTCGCTGAGTTCGAACGAATCAGGACCGCCGAAGGATTTCAAAATCATCGCTTTCATGGCAAAACCTCGTATCGACAAAGAGGGATATCGAGAATTCTAGATATCCTGTAGTAAAAAAATTTACAGCTCTTTCCCTATGATCTCTGCAAGCGCGCTGATCGCAGCCTCATTGCGTTTGTAGTAGGTCCATTGACCGATGCGCCGCACTTCCACCAGCCCCACCCGCTGCAACGTGGCCAGGTAACTCGACACCGTCGACTGCGACAAGCCGATACCTTCCTGGATGCTGCTCACGCAGACACCCTCGACGAGAACGTCACCCTCATCCTGCGGGGGGAAGTTCTTGACGGGATCCTTCAGGCCTTCAAGGATCTTGAGGCGCGTCGGGTTCGAGAGGGCTTTGAAGATTTCGATCAGTTCCATGCGCCGAGGATATCGAGATTTTTCGATATGTCAATGCGCGATATTAATCTGATAGGCAGTCGGCGACAGGCGGCAACGGGATCCCCTTTGCCACCCTGCCGTGCGGCTCAGCCTTGGGGCGCATCCAGCAACACCCACAACCGCACGATTTTCCCCGCTTTGATTTCTGCCACGTCGACGCCACTGACGGCTACCGGCCCAGCGCTCGGGCCCGCATGCCAGCGCAGGTAACCCAAGCCATGATGCCCAACCGCCCGCCCCTCCGGAACAAAAGCGAAGTCCGCCCCAAACTGATCCAGCAACGCACCGGCCACCTCTGAAATCGCCGCCCGCCCGGTGACGATGCCAGTCGGTTCGTACATCGTCGGTGTGTCTGCAAAAAGCTCCTGCACCGCTGCAATGCGCTTCTGTGCATCGCGCTCGTTGAACACGCGCTGCAGGTTGGCCCGCAGCAAGGCATCGTAGTTTTCCACCTCATTGATATTTCGCGAATCTGAGCCAGACATTTTGAATCCTCGATTGGTATGTGAAGCCCGGCTGCCCGGGCTCAGCGGTCAACCATGTTTGACCAGGTTCAAGGCTGGCAGCGGTCCGCCCGGGAACTGCGCAAGCATTCCCTGCTGCACACCGCCCAGGTCGATGCCGTAAAAACCGAGTTGAGTAATCAGCTCTGCAACTTTGGTTTTGCTCGCGGCATCTTCACCGGAATAAAACAGCACACGCTTGCCGCCCTCGGCGGAGGGATCGCTCAGCAGAGCCGCGAGCAAATGGTTGAAGGCCTTGACCACGTGCGCACCGGGCAGCATCTGCGCCACCACTTGCGTAGACGGCTGGCCGCCCAGATCGAACGGCTTGAACAGTGGTGCCTCGATCGGGTTGTTGGCATCGATCACGATGCGCCCATCCCAAGGCCCGAGATCGCGCACCGCGTCGGGGATTTTCGACCAGTTCACCGCCAGAAAAACAATGTCCGCCTGACTGGCTTGCTGAGCGGTCACCGCTTGTGCGAGTGGACCCAATTCGTCGACCAAACCGTCAAGGCTCTGCGGCACGCGGCTGTTGGCGAGGTTGACCGGCAGGCCTGCGTTGACGAGCAACCGAGCGATGGCGGTGCCGATGGAGCCAGTACCAATGATGCTGATAGTCATGTCTGTTTCCTCATGTAGGTGATGAGGCTATGAGACGCCTTTTGATCTTCCAGCAGTAGTGGAAGCCCACTAGAATCACTTTCAATCATTCATTGAAGGTTCGCAGATGGAAACCTTAGGCAATTTGCTCTCATTCGTGCGCAGCGCCGAGGCGGGAAGCTTCTCTGCGGCGGCGCGGCGCCTGGGCCTGACACCCGCGGCGGTCAGTCGCAATGTCGCGCAACTGGAAGCCAACCTCGGCGTACGCTTGTTTCAGCGCAGCACACGCAAACTCACGCTGACCGAAGCGGGAGAACGCTTTCTGGCCAACGTCGGTTCGGGACTGGAGAGTGTTCAAGCGGCGATTGCCGACGTGGCCGGCAATGCCGGAGAGCCTGCCGGCACCCTGCGTCTAAGTGCGGCACCGGGCTTCGCCAGGGATTTTCTGCTGCCGCTGATGCCCGAGTTTCTCAAGCAATACCCCGCCGTGACCCCTGAATGGCACGTCGACAATCGCCAGGTCGATCTCATCGCGGACGGGTTTGATGCGGCCATCGGTGGCGGCATCGAGCTGGCGCAAGGTGTGGTCGCCAGGGCCATCGCCCCGGCGCATCTGATTCTGGTGGCATCGAAGGAATACCTCTCGGCACACCAGCGCATCCGGCACATCGAAGAGCTGGCGACGCTGGATCATCTGGCCATGCGCTCGGTACAGACCGGCAAGGTGCGCAGCTGGATGCTGCAAGGGCCCGACGGGCAACGAGCACCGCTGGAATTGACGCCGCGCTTGTTGGTCAACGACCCGCAAGCGCTGTGTCAGTGCGCGCGCTTGGGATTGGGGGTTGCGCTGTTGGCGGTTCCCGATGTGCTGCCTTATCTGCGGGACGGCACGCTGGAAAGGGTTTTGCCGGGCTGGCATGTCGATGCGGGACAGATCTATTTGTACTTTTCCAGCCAGAAACTGCTGCCGGCCAAAACCCGGGCGTTTGTGGATTTTCTGGTCGGCCAAGCTCGACTGGATGAGTGGGCAACTCGACTCGATGCTCGGATTGAAAAAAGCAAGTCATACGACCTCTGAAACTCAACCAGCATCACGCTTAAGCGGTTTCTCAAGCCTTTCGAGCTTGCCGCGCCTGCTCGATTACGGTACAAATCGGGAAGTTGTACGACAACATAATAAAAACCTGAGCCACCCCGAGTGGCTATCATTTTTGAGATCTGCCATGTCCCGTCCTGAGTTTGCGCCTACCGTACCGCCGCCCTTCCCCCGTTATCTCGCCGTGATCATTCTGTTGTGCATGGGTTGTGCGTTCGCCGGCAACCACGTCGCGGCACGGGTCGCTTTTGATGATGGCGCAGGAGTGCTGCTGGCAATTCTGATGCGCTCGGGCGGGACCTTGCTGGTGCTGGCCATTCTCGTCCTGTGGCAGCGGCAAAGTCTGCGTCTGCCGGCAGGCGCGCGGCGTTGGCAACTGTTGTTGGGCCTGCTGATTACTGCGCAGAGCCTGTGTCTGTACTCCGCTGTCGCGCGGGTCCCGGTCGCTTTGGCGCTGCTGGTGGCCAACGTGTTTCCGATCCTGCTCGCCTTGCTGACCTGGGCGCTGGGCGGCCCACGACCAAGCGCGCGCACCGCGATGTTGATGGGCTTGATTCTCGTGGGATTGGTGTTCGTACTGGACGTCCCCGGACGTCTGTCAGACAGCGCGAGCGTCGGCCCGGAATGGCTACTGGGCGTCGCACTCGCCTTCTGCGCCGCCAGCGTCTTCGCCTGCGCGCTGTGGATCACCGACCACAAACTGTCGCAAGTGCGCGGCTCGGTGCGCAGCCTGCTGACCATTTTCATCGTGTTCAGCAGCGTCAACCTGGCCGGCCTGACCGGCGCCCTCCCCGGCGGACTCAACCTCCCCGCCACTTCAACCGGCTGGCTGGCCCTTGCCACGCTTGTCGTGCTCTATGGGACCGGCTTCATTGTGTTGTTCATTTCCGTGCCCCGACTGGACATGCCACGCAACGCCCCGGTGATGAATATCGAACCACTGGCGACGTTGTTGATGGGCTGGATTGTGCTGGATCAAATGCTCAGCAGAGGGCAGATCGTGGGTGGTGTGATTGTGGTGAGCGGGATTGTTTTGCTGACGTATCGCAAAGCGCCGGTGAAGGTTGGGGTGAAGGCTGAGGTTTGAGGGGGTTCGTGGCGGGACTCATGGTTGGCGGGTCCTGCTTATCGCTCCCGGCTCGGTACCGGATCAGCAGAATTGCAGGCTCTCAAGGTCTACCTGGGCATAGCTTCCTATTTCACCCTTGTAGAGATAAATCGCAGTTACCTCCAGCTCCGTTCGTAAAAATTCCGCCAGCGTTCTGAGTCTGGTGCTTGTGGTCATGGCAGGGCGTACAACCGTCGCGCTACCGGGTTGGTCATCGTAAGTTCTGACGAGAAACTGATCGACACCATCCAGAATCAGGTAATTGAACCCTCGATACTCATAGCCTGCGTCGTAGTCGACATCATCGAAACGGTCGGCCTTTTCTATTCTCAAGACGCCGCCCCGCTAATTCGACTCAGCGAAATTGAAACGGTCTGGCGCCTGAAAAGTAGATGGCGCTCCATCAACGTCATTTACCAACTACCGTACGGGATGCCGAACTTATCAATGTATCGCTTGGCCTTCTCACTCACGGGATAGGCATAGCGCCCGCCATGCTCGCCCTGCTCGGGGCCGAGAGGTTCGAGTTCGCCTTGAGCATGGGAGACTTTTATCGGGCGGTGGCAGGAGTCCCTGACCCACGCTTGAAGCACTCCCCCCGGGGCGAGCCCCACAAGCAGCGTTGCGGAGTAACGTGCGGTTCTTTCGGGAGTCTTCGGGCACCGCTGATGTGTGGACTGCACCATCAGTTGCCTCGCTTCTTCTGGAATCTCTATGAAGCCTTTATAGGTTTTCTGCTCCGATATCGACTGCCAACGGACAAAAATCATTCGAGGAAGGTCAGCACCGGTAACCAAAACTCCAGAACCACCGACTGTTCCCCAACCACGGGCAGACTCCGTCCCATCTTCTGGTTCGCCTCCGGGAGCGGATTTTCCACCGACTCTGAAAAACATTCTGTTATTGATATCCAGCACCGAGCTGTCCTCAACCCAGATCTTCATGTAATTCGGCTCAACGAATCCAATTTGCCACCAAGGGGACTTCGGGTCATTTTCTCCACTTTCGAAACCTCCTTTCTGGCAGCCCATTAACGATAAGGCGACAAGCAGAGCGATTACAGACTTCATTACCAGAGTTTCCAATCAGCTACGTGAGGATGTTGTACACGGATCGCGTCTTCCGTCGGGGCGTTGATGTAAACAGCATCAATACCGCTCCCGTCTCTTCTTCCAAGGGGATGATTCCAGTTTGCAGAGGTATGAATGTACTTCAGCTTGAGCAAAGCCTCTTCTTCTGCAGTTGTTCTGTAGTTTCCGGTGAGAAATCGGTCACAAAGAGGTTGCAGCTCTGCCGGCACGGAGTATTCGTCATCTTCCGGTATATCAATGAATTGAACACCCTTTTCTTTTGCCAGCTGATACATGACTCTTAAATAAACTCTCGAAAGTTTTCCACTCACCGGACGTTTCAATTGTAGAGCGGCATATACGCGCTTCTGCCCCGGTGAAAGCCTGTCTTGATGCTCCTGCGGAATTTCCAAGGAAGCCGGGGTGACAATATCCAGCAGATGCGCAGGCCATCCTTTAGCAAGCCACTCGCTTTTTACGCGCGCGGCGTCGTGATAAATCGACGTCGTTGAAACGTCTACGTACCGAGGTACAGCGAGAGTTTGCATCGGACTGACAAGCACGCGTTCCTCTACTTCATCAAGATAGCTGCCGCCAATATCCGAATGAACCCCGGGAAGAGTGTACTCAGGGTGCGCGGGCTTCACTCGGCTGAGCGCAAAATTAGCGCGGCACTCATCACGGGCTACGAGATGTACGACATCCGTGAAGTATTGACGGTTTAGGTAAAGCCTCACACCGGGAGCTAGAGGACTTTTCACCCGGCCAAGATTGGTGAAGCCGGCAATTGAGGGCACCGTGTCAAAGAGCACGATGAAACCGATTTTGATGCCGTTTCCGTATTTATTATCAAAGGTGCGACTGAAATCTGCGGCGTTCCGGTTCAGGAGATCTCCTAAAGCTCCTTGCTTACCCCGCACCACTTCATTTGCGAAGTGCCGTGCAGCAGCAGCCCCACGACTGAAGCCAAATGTATCGAACGTCAGGGACGCAATTTCACTGTCGGGGTTCTCTTGCAGTGCCTCTTCGATAGCTTGTTTTATCAGCGTGAAGGACGCTTGTACGCGACTCGTAACACCAGTCTCACCTCGCCCCGTTCCAGCACCTACAGCGCTATCCATCTGATTGCTTTCAGTGCCTATACCTTCGACATATATTGGGCTTGAGACGTACTTAAGAAAGCCATCGCCTTCGGCTTTCTGGGTCTTTTTATACAGAGAAAACAATTTCCTGATATTCGTAGGCCCGGCGCCATAACTACTATCCGGATCGCTCATATAAGGCATGCAGCTAGCTGGAATATCCTCAGGCGCAATCGGATGCTGAGCACCGCACAACAACCCCGCAGCAGAGTTGTTCGCATTGTTGCCTGTGCCATCAAAGAAAACCCCGATCCTCAACGCAATGCCTGTCTTCTCAGGCTCGCGCGCGGGCTCTTTCCCATGCTTCTCATACTCGGCCCAATGCTGGGCGTGCAGGTCGACGGGTTTGGCTTGTTCGTAGCGGTAGTTTTTCGGCGGGTTTGGAACGTAACCACTCAATCCTTGATTCCTTGTTCTGATCCTTGAACGGCCCGAAGGGTGACTGTCGAGGCCGGGTGGTGCAAGCCGTGGCCGTGTGCCAGCCATGGTACGCCCCGGGGGTTGCGACGAGGTTTTGCGCTCGTCGCGTTGCGGGTCATTTGGCTATTTCGACTTTATCCAAAGCCTGATTTACCGCGATTTCGCCGAGCATGACGACCTGGGCGATGCCCAGCAGGGTTTTACGGCGCGGGTTGTCGAGCAGCGCGGCGAAGTCGTAGAGCATGGTGGTGGCCGAGCCGAGGGATTCGCTGGCGTTGGCCAGCAGGGACTCGGTGTCGTATTTCGGGTTGGCGAGGAACATCTGTTCCGGAGTGTTGGTGCTGGCCAGGATTTCGGCGGGGCCGAGGTAGTGATCGAGGGCGCGTTCGGCGGCTTCGTGAAGCTTTTTCGAGGCGCTGGATTCGTAGGGCGATGCGGGGTCGGTGGTTGGGGGATTGGGTGTGACTTTGAACATGGTGAAACTCCTAGTTAGAAAAGGAGCCTTCACATTCGCTACCAAACGAAGGTGGCGGCCATACGCGGGTTGGTAGACCGGTAACTAGGAACCGGCACACCCGAAGGTGTCCTGCGCATGGCCACCATTGAGCAGCGACCTGAAGCAGGTCTGCGAACGGTGCGCGATGCGACTAGTTATGGCGGGCTACCAAACCCGATCACTGTTTTTCAGCGACCGACAGACGATAGAACCCGCGACCTAGACGCACAAGCCGGCGGATTCTGGCGTAGTCGTAGGGAATGGCGCAAGGCGTTGTAGCCGTTTGCTTGAGGCTGGAGTTACTGTTTAAACGGGCTGAGGGTTTTCTGTTTATGTGGCTGTGAATGGGCTGGCGTCATCGCGAGCAGGCTCGCTCCTTGGTATTGGGACGTTGGTTAATCAACACGAGCCTCACACCATCCGCCGCGAATCCCGCCGTACCGCCTGCGGCGGCACGCCAAAGCCGCGCATGAACACCTCGCGCATGTGCCGGCGGTCACGAAACCCGGTTTCCCTGGCGACCACATCCAGACTGTGACTGCTTTGCTCGATCAGCAACCGCGCCGCTTCCAGCCTTAGGCTCTCTATCGCCTTGGCTGGTGACTGGCCGGTTTCGGCGGTGAACACGCGGGTGAATTGCCGCGGACTCAGGTGCACCACTTCGGCCAGTTCTTCGACACTCAGCGGGCGATTGAGGTGCTTGCGCGCGTAATCCAGCGCACTCTGAATGCGGTCGGATTTGGGCGACAGCGACAGCAATTCCGAATGCTGCGACTGGCCTCCGGACCTACGCTGATGCATCACCAGTCGATGGGCGACCGAGCGGGCGATTTCGCTGCCCAGGTCCTTCTCGACCATACCCAGCGCCATGTCGACACCAGCGGTCATGCCCGCCGATGTCCACACCGGGCCGTCGATGATGAAGATTCGGTCGTCCTCGACATTCACCGACGGATGCATCCTGCGCAGCGCCGGGGCGAACGCCCAGTGCGTGGTCACGCGGCGGTTATCCAGCACACCGGCCTGCGCCAGTAAGAACGAGCCGGTGCAGATGCCGGCCACGCGGCGTGCGCCGTCGGCGAGCCCGCGCACGCTTTGCAGCACGTCAGCATCGGGCGGCGTCAGCGGAGTCAGCGTGCCAGCCACCAGCCAACTGTCGGCCAGCCCCGCCTGCGTCAGTGGCAACGTATCGACGTGCAAGCCCAGCGAGGAGCTGACGATGCCGCCGGCCTGGGAAAAGTTCTGCACCTTGTACACGGCTTTGCCGGTGACGATGTTGGCGAACTCGAACACCGACTGGGTCGCCAGCGCCATGACCTGAAAACCTTCCGTGAGCAGATAGCCGACTCGATGCATGGTCGCGCTCCGGTTGTTGAATGTCCTGAAACACTACCACATACGTCATTCAGGTCGGAGCAGGTTTTCTCCATCATGGCTCACATACCAATCAATCCACTTGCGGGACGCAGCTCATGAAACTTGAAGCCAACACGATCTTCATCACCGGCGGCACTTCCGGCATCGGCCGCGCACTGGCCGAGGCCCTGCATCAGCGCGGCAACAAGGTCATCATCGCTGGTCGTCGCCAGACCCTGCTGGCAGAGATTGCCCAGGCGAATCCTGGCATCGACACCGTGCAGCTGGACATCAACGATGCGCAGCAGATCAAGGACGTCGCCGCCGAAGTCATCCGCCGCCATCCGTCGTTGAACGTAATCATCAACAACGCCGGAATCATGCCCTTCGACAACGCGGGTTCCGGCGACTACGACGATGCGCAGGCCGTCGCTCTGTTGCAGACCAACCTCCTCGGCCCAGTGCGCGTCAGCGCCGCGTTCGTCGAACACCTCAAGCGTCAGCCCGAGGCCTACATCATCAACAACAGCTCGGTGCTGGCCTACCTGCCGCTGGCGACCACGGCGTTGTATTCGGCAACCAAAGCGGCGATCCATTCCTACTCGCTGTCGCAGCGTTTCATGCTGCGCGACACCAGCGTCAAGGTCCTGGAAATCGCGCCACCTTGGGTCGATACCGACCTGATTCACAAGAGCGGCGACGAGCGCGCCATGCCGCTGGGCGAGTTTATCGAGGAAACCCTGATCAAGCTGAAAACCGCCACTACCGAAGTGCTGGTTGACCGAGTCTTGCCGCTGCGAGCCAACCAGGGCGCGAACGAGCACGGGTTGATCGAGCAGTTCAACCTGTCGCTGCTGGAAAATCCTATTCCGGTGGCTTGATTAAAGCGCCGAATACTTCCGACCACTTGGGTTTCTGATCCAAGTGGTTTTTTGTTGGGACAAGGTTCAAGGCTCATCGGTGACCATCCTTCGGTTGCTGTGTACCCTTTCTGCATCAAGCAAATCTGTGCAGAGGAAAGGGTGTTGGCATATCTGGATTGGGTGCAATGGCCGGCGATGCTGGTCACCGTTCTGGCCGCGTGGCTGATCGGTTCGCAACGACCGCAACGGCGCATGAGCGGCTTTGTTTGTTTCAGTCTGAGCAATCTTTTGTGGGTAATCTGGGGCGTCCATGCCGGGGCTTACGCGCTGATCGTTCTTCAGCTTTGCCTGTTCCTGATGAACCTGCGCGGTTTCATGAAGAACCGCGTTTTAGAGCGCTGAATGACGCTGATCATCCGGCCAGAAAATCCTTTGAATTTTTCTTGTCGGACAAAATCATTTACGTATGAGCGTAAGGAGGAACTCATGCGTAGCACCGATATTTTCGTCATCGAATACAAACATCACGACCAGCCAAAATCATTCGTCATTCGCGCCAAGAGTATGCGCAACGCCGACGCTTGGCATTGGGCGAGCTGTGACGCCGGTATTGCGCCGATTCCGAAACCGGGTAAACCACCGTTGAAAGTGGTTTCCAAACCCCAGGCCGAGCGCTATGGGATCACCGACGTGAAATGGCGCGAGACGGCAGCGCTGGACTGGACGGAGGCTTAGGCAAATCGGGTCGCCTGGCTGAGCTTGCACGTCAGCCAGGCGCCCCAGAACAGACTGCTGAAAAACCGTGTTGCATCGCCGAATCCGGCGTCATGCAGCAATGTTTGAACCGCCGCCTCCGAGTGCGGCGGATCAGCGCCCTGCAAGATCTTCCCGAGCTTCGCCTGCACCTCGTCAACGGTTGCGCCCTGCTGTCGCCAGCGCTGGCTCCAGGCTTGCAGCAGCAACGGCTGACTGGCGTAAGCGTAATGATTGCCGGCCACGATCAATGGCGCGCCGGGTTTGA
This sequence comes from Pseudomonas iranensis, assembly GCF_014268585.2. Classification (NCBI taxonomy): domain Bacteria; kingdom Pseudomonadati; phylum Pseudomonadota; class Gammaproteobacteria; order Pseudomonadales; family Pseudomonadaceae; genus Pseudomonas; species Pseudomonas iranensis. The sequence goes on along the minus strand of NZ_CP077092.1, from coordinate 2,626,445 downwards.
GGCGGGCCTGAATGGAGCGCAGTATTTGTTGCTTGGCCTCATCACCGCCCAGGTGATGGAGTACACCGATCAGGGTGGCGGCGTCGAAAGATGCGTCGGCCGGCAAGTCTTCGACGTGACCGAGATGTATCTGGACTCTGTGCAATAGATCATTGGCGCGCAGATGTTCGGTCGCAGCATGCAGCATCGGCCCGGAAGGATCGACCGCAGTGAAGCGCCATTCCGGCTCCAGCGCGGCCATGGCGATGATTTCCTGTGCGGTGCCCCCCGCGCCCACCACCAGCACGTTTGCCGGACGCGACTGCCCAAGGCTGGCGGCGAGCATGCAGGCCGACAGGTCGTGACAGGCATCGTAGCCAGCCAGGGCAATGCGGCTTTGCCGGGCATACTCATTGGCGCGGGAGGTGTCGAATTTGCCGGCGGCGTCAGTGGCGGGTTGGGTCATGGCGATTCTCCTTGTCTATGCGACACGCTACGCGGTGAGCGTGGAGAAGAAAAATTCAATGATTTCATGGGGGGCATTCCGCTGGGGAATGTGTGGATGTCATCCCGGCGAAGTAAAAGTGATGCAGAGCGTCAGCGAATGCGTCCCCACGCAGCAGCGTGGGAACGATCCATAACAACTAAGACCAGAAACCTTTATGCGGTTCAGCCGCCTCTGCCTCCAGCATCGGCCCGAAAACGCTCACCGTGCGCTGCCCTTTGGCAAACACTTCGCGACACGGCAACGAGAACGTCGGGTTCTCCGGATGATCGCCGGTCAGCCCGAGCAAAGCATGTTCCGACAACGCATACACCACTCGCCCGACACCGGTCCAATACACCGCGCCCGCGCACATGCAGCAAGGTTCGGCGCTGGTGTACAGCGTGCACGCCTCCAGCTCCGTGGGTGACAACCGCTTCGCCGCCGCAGCCACCGCGACCAGTTCGGCATGCTGGGTGGGATCACCTTCCGGCGGCATCGAATTGTTGCCCGCTTCGGCAATCACCTTGCCGTCGCGATCCGCCACCAGCGCCGCAAACGGGTGCCGGCCACGTTGCTTCGACGCCTGCGACAGGGCGATGGTCTGGCGCAGCAATGACAGGTCCAGATCGCTGACGCCGGCCGGAACAAGCTGAGTGAATTGATTCATGGGTAACTCCTGGGCAGTGGAAAAAGACAAAAGTCAGTCGGCCAGTTCGGCCGTGGAAGCGCCGACGGCGTCGGTCGATGGTTTTTGTTTGTTGAGCAGTACATTGAGCAGAATGGCGGTGATCGCACCGAGGAAAATGCCGCTGTCGAGCACCAGTTTCAGCGTCGGGCCGACGTGTTCGAACAGGGCCGGGAAGGACATTGGCAAGACGCCGACGCTGACCGACACCGCAACAATAATGGCGTTGCGTGTGCCTTCGAACTGCACCCGTGACAGTTCCTGAATGCCCGCCACCGTGGTCATGCCGAACATGACGATCGCGCAGCCGCCCAGCACCGGCGTCGGCACCGCCGCAATCAGCGCGCCGAGCTTGGGAAACAAGCCCATCAACACCATGATTGCGCCAGCGGCGGCGACGACGAAGCGGCTCTTGATGCTCGAAAGCGCAATCAGGCCGGTGTTTTGCGTGAAGGCGTTATAGGGAAAGCTGTTGAACAGACCACCGAGCATGGTCGACAAGCCGTCGGCGCGGAAGGCGTTGCCGAGGGTCTGCTGCGTAGTCGGTTTGCCGACCAGTTTGCCGATGGCCAGGCAGTTGCCAGTGGTCTCGGCCATGATCACCAGCATCGCCAGGGTCATGATCAGAATCGGTACCAGAGAAAATTCTGGCGGGCCAAACGCCATTGGCGCGCTCAACTCGAACCACGCCGCCTCGCTGACCCGATTGAAGTGCGTCATGCCACAGGCGGCAGCGATCAGGCTGCCGACAAACAAGCCGATGAGCACGCTGAGGTTGCCGATGAAACCGCTGAATTTCGCATAAATCACCAGCGTCACACTGACCGTGGCCAGGCCCAGCAGCAGATTGGCCGGGCGACCGAAGTCAGGCGAATCGGGATTACCGCCACCCAGCCAGATTGCCGCCGCCGGCATCAGTGAAATACCGATGATGGTGATCAGGCTGCCAATCACCACGGGCGGAAAGAATCGCAGCAAGCGGCTGAACACCGGCGCCAGTGCGATGGTCAGGAAGCCGGCGGCGATCACCGCCCCAAAGATCTGGCTGAGGCCGAACTCCTTGCCGATCATGATCATCGGCGCCAGCGCAATGAACGAGCAGCCCTGAATCAACGGTAAACGCGCGCCGAACTTCCAGAAGCCGAGGGTCTGAATCAGCGTCGCCACACCGGACGTCAGCAGGTTGGCGTTGATCAGTAAAACCACCTGAGCCGACGTCAGCCCCATCGCACTGCCGAGAATCAGCGGCACCGCCACCGCTCCCGCATACATCACCAGAACATGCTGCAGACCGAAGGTGACCAGCTGCCGCAGGGGCAACACCTCATCGACCGGGTGAACGCATTGTGTAGTCATGGCACAAGCTCCTGAAGGGGCAGCGTTGGTTGTAATCGCGGGCGCTCAGGGACAGATGCACAGAGAGAATCGGCCCCGGCGTTCGAAGACGCGGGGTCATCCTTGAATGTTTTTAACGATGAAACAAATTGGCAACCATCGCTTTTTTCGATGGCAAAGACGCGGCACAATCGCCATTTCGCTCAACCTCGGAGTACACCGCGTGCGCTTCTCACTCGATCAGTTGCTGATGTTCGTCCAAGTGGTGAAAAGCGGCTCGTTCTCCGCCGCCGGGCGCAAGCTGGGCAAGACGCAATCGACCATCAGCGCAGCGATCGCCAATCTTGAAACCGACCTTGGCGTCGAGCTGTTCGACCGCCGCAATCGCAGCCCTGCCCTCACCGCCAGCGGGCATAAATTACTGGTGCAGGCAGAAGCGGTACTGGAGCGCTGCATGACCTTCGAGGCCCACGCTGATTGCCTCTCGGATAGCGTCGAACCGAGTCTGACCCTGGCGATTGAAACGCCGTACGGCCCGATCATGCCGGTGCTGCAAGCGTTCGAGCAGGCCTTCCCGTTTGTCGATCTGATCATTCGTCACCCGGTCTACGGCGATGTCAGCGAACTGGTCAGCAGTGGCGAGGCGGTGCTGGGGGTGGCGTTTTCGCAACCAGGCTATCCCCGGGAACTGGCGTTCCAGCAACTAGGCAAACTGATCATGCTGCACGTCTGCCATCCCGATCATCCGCTGGCGCAACTGGACAACGTCACGTTCGATGATTTGCACGTGCACCGGCGCCTGGCGTTCAGTGCGCACGCCAGCAAACTGCCGAGCAGTGAATACCTGCGTTCGACGCAGCTGTGGCAAGCGGAAAGCTATCTGGCGCTGCTGGAAATGGTCCGCGCCGGCCTCGGCTGGGCGACCCTGCCGCGCCAACTGATCCAGCGTGAACTGGGCAATGGCGAACTGGTCGAGTTGCAGCTGTCGGCATACCCGCATACCGACTGGCAAATCGGCGTCGACCTGTTATGGGCACGCCAACGGCCGCTGGGCACGGCCGAGCGCTGGCTCAAGGAAAAGCTGCAGGCCAACAAGGTTTATGAGCGCGATCGCAACGGGCAGATCACTACGCTGTGATCATTTGGCAAACACCTGACTCATGTCTTTGAACGCCTTGAATTCCAGCGCATTGCCGCAGGGATCGAGTAGAAACATGGTCGCCTGTTCGCCGACCTGACCCTTGAATCGAATGTAGGGCTCGATCACGAATTGCGTGCCGAATGACTTCAGTCGCTCGGCCAGTGCTTCCCATTGCTCCCACTGCAAAATGATGCCGAAGTGCGGGACCGGTACGTCGTGACCGTCTACCGGGTTGCTGTTGATGCTTTGCTGGGCAGCCGTTTTCGGCTGTTCGTGGATCACCAATTGGTGGCCGTAGAAGTTGAAGTCGACCCATTGCGCGCTGGACCGGCCCTCCTCCAGGCCGAACACTTCACCGTAAAAACGCCGGCAAGCGGCAAGATCGTAGACCGGGATGGCGAGGTGGAAAGGTGAAAGGCTCATCAGGCACTCCGGTAATCGCGTTGCTGGAAATATGGCAACGGCGCACCGCTGCTGATCGAGGATCGAAAACAGCCTAGATCAAAAACCCGCCAGACGCCGACCCGACATGTCACGAGAAGGCGCGGCTATCGATACGCGCCACGGCTATCCGCCCGGCTTCATTGCCGGCGCGTCACCACTTTTCGGTGACAGTCCGCCGGGGCCAGCACCGCGCCCGCTCTGGAGCGCACGACGATTGTCTCAACGGGCTCGGCCCGTTCGTTGTCGAGCAGAATCGAATGCTCCTCGCCTTCCGCGAACAGGAAGCGCTCGCCCCACTGCCGCAGGCTGACGACGATGGGGAACACCGCGCGGCCCATGTCGGTGAGCACGTATTCCTTGTAGGCACTGCCGTCCGACGCGGGCTGAATCTGCAACACGCCGAGCTCGACGAGCATTTTCAGTTTGACCGTGAGGATGTTCTTGGCCAGGCCCAGACGTTTCTGAAATTCGCTGAACCGGCGCACGTCATCGAACGCATCGCGAATGATCATCAAGGCCCAGCGATCGCCAATGGCTTCGAGGGTTCGAGCCACCGGGCATTCGCTCTGCGCCAATGTTTGTTGTCGGGCCATGTGGTTCCTGATGGATCGGCTATTGAATGTGGTTGCATTTAACAACCCGAATGAATAAAGATCAACATATCGGTTTCAATTCAAAACCACACTAAGAGGAAGCAAGGATGCCCTGCCAGACGCAAACCCTGGTCAATGCGCAAGCCGCAGCTGACAGCGCAGCAACGGCACTGAGTCGTTTGCAGACTTTTCTCTTTGCAATCACCTGCGCGATGGCGGTGGCCAATGTTTACTTCGCGCAGCCATTGCTGGAATCGATGGCCGCCAGCCTCGGGGTTTCATCCGGTGCAATCGGCGTAGTGGTCACGGCCACGCAAGCCGGCTATGCGGTCGGGCTGCTGTTCATTGTGCCGCTGGGTGATCTGCTCGATCGCAAGAAACTCATCGTCAGCCAACTGTTGTTGTCTGCAACGGCGCTGTGTGCCGTGGGCCTGTCCGAGAGCTGGGGAGTGTTGCTCGGCGCCATGATGCTGGTGGGTCTTCTGGCGGTGGTGGTGCAAGTGGTGGTCGCCTGCACCGCCAGCCTTGCACGCCCGGAGCAGCGCGGCGCCGCCGTAGGCACCGTCACCAGTGGCGTGGTGCTGGGCATTTTGCTGGCGCGTTTCGTTTCCGGCGTAGTGGCTGATCTGGCCGGATGGCGCGGCGTGTATTTTGTCTCGGCCGTACTGATGGTCGGCTTGGCCCTGCTGTTATGGCGCACCCTGCCCGCCTCGGCAAAACCGCCCGCACAGGGCAGTTACTGGCGACTGCTGCGCTCGGTATTGGAATTGTTTTTGACTGAGCGGGTACTGCGCGTGCGCGGCATCTTCGCCCTGCTGATCTTCGCCGCCTTCAGCGTGTTGTGGACGTCGATGGTGCTGCCGCTCAGCGCGCCGCCATTGTCGCTGTCGCATACGGAGATCGGCCTGTTTGGTCTGGCCGGTGTGGCGGGTGCGCTCGCCGCCGCACGGGCTGGGCGCCTGGCCGATCGCGGCTTGGGCAATCGCACCACCGGCATCGCCCTGGCGCTGCTGACGCTGTCCTGGCTACCCATCGCATTTGTCGACAGTTCGCTGCTGGCGATGGCCGTCGGGGTGATCTTGCTCGACTTCGCCGTGCAAGCAGTGCACGTGACCAATCAAAGCCTGATCTTCGCCACACGGCCCGATGCGCAGAGTCGACTGGTCGGTGCGTATATGTGCTTTTACTCGGTGGGCAGTGGTTTGGGCGCGATCGCGGCGACGTATACCTATGCGCAATATGGCTGGGTGGCGGTGTGTTTTCTCGGAGGCGGGATCAGTGCTGTGGCTTTACTGTATTGGGCATGGCTGGAATACCGCTACTCGAACTGAACCAATGCGGGAGCGAGCCTGCTCGCGAAGACGGAGCATCAGTCAGCACCGAATTGTCTGACCTGACGCCTTCGCGAGCAGGCTCACTCCCACAGGTTGTTGCCAAGTGGAGTTACTTGCCCTCCTCAGGCTTCTCGGTCTGCATCTGCACCGACGGTTTGCTTTTGTCACCGTCCTTGTTGGGTGCATCGTTGGAATCGAAGCAGCCGCTCAACAGAAACATCGAGCAGAACCCCAGACATACACAGATTTTTTTCATGACGATCTCCTGTCAGCAGTGGTATCGCTACCCGGTTCCAGCTTGACCTTGATCCAGCCGGATTGATGTTGATCAAAAGCCTTGAACGCCGAAATCGCGTCAGTCAAAGGCTCGTCCTGCGTCAGCACTTTCGCTGGGTCGACGCGCCCGGCGAGGGTCATTTCGATCAGCTTGGGAATGTATTTGCGGTGATGACAGTTGCCCATGTTGATGCGTACGTTCTTGTTCATCGCCTCGCCGATCGGGAAGCTGTCGAACCCGGCGGGATAGACTCCGATGATGGAAATCGTGCCGGCCTTGGCCACAGCCTTGACCGCCCATTCCAGCGCTTGCGAAGGCGCATCGCCCGGTTGCCACTGCGCAGGATGATGATGGCCATGATGGGAATGGTTGGCGTCGATGCCCACCGCTTCGATCACCCGATCCACGCCAATTTCCGCAGTCAGGCGCGCAATGGTTTCAACTGGATCTTCTTTCTCGAAGTTGATGCACTCGGCACCCAATGCCTGCGCGCGAGCGAGGCGATCTTCCAGGCCATCAATGGCGAACACCCGGCCGGCGCCCATCAGCTTCGCACTGATAATCGCAAACAGCCCGACCGGTCCGCAGCCGAACACCGCCACCGTGTCGCCGTCCTTGATCCGGGCCATGTCGGCGCCGAACCAGGCAGTGGGAAAAATATCCGACATGGCAATCGCCTGATCGTCGGTGATGGCGTCCGGCAGTTTGATCAGACCAATGTTGGCGAAAGGGATGCGCGCTTTCTCGGCTTGCAGGCCATCGAACGGCCCGGTGGTTTTCGGCCCGCCAAAAAATGACGTGCCAGCGGTTTTACCGTTGGGGTTGGCCACATCACACTGGGCGAAATAGCCGGCGCGGCAGTACGAGCAGTTGCCGCAGGCAATGGTCGAGGGAATGAGCACGCGATCGCCAACCTTGAGGTTGCGCACATCTTCACCGAGCGCTTCGACAATCCCCACGCCCTCGTGCCCAAGGATCGTGCCGGGCTGCATGTCCGGCGCACTGCCGCGAATGAAATGCAGATCGGTGCCGCAAATGGCCGACGCGGTCAGCCTGACAATGGCATCGGTCGGCGCTTGAATGGTTGGCTCGGGAACATCGTCCAGGCGGATGTCCCCGACGCCATGAAATACAACAGCTTTCATCGTTCACCTCCAATTTTCCGGATGTGCGCAAATCAGGGTTTTTAACCCTTACTGTGCTCCGGCGACGAAGGCCCTTCCTTGACGCCGCGCGGGCCGGCGATGCCCCACACGATCAGGCCGAGCACCGGGAATACGATCAGACCGATCGCCCAGGCGGCTTTGACGCCGACGCTTTTGTTGCTGCGAAACACACTGACAATCGCCCACAGATCGACCAGCAGAATGATCACCGCCACGGCGATGGAGAAGTAACTCGCTGCCTCGTTCATTTCGCAATCCTCCGATGACTTGTAAGCATTGGGCTGTGAGGCTTTTTCAGCGTTCAAAAAAATTGCAGCCGTGCGGCGTCAAAGGTTCAGCCGCCTTCCGGATCCTGGCGGATTACGGAAATCTTGCCGTTGCGCTCGATGATTGCGAATTTGATCTGGTCGATGGTTTCTATGCCCTGACTGGAGCGCGCCGCCTCCATGACATCCGCCTCGACCAGCCGCGCATGACGCAGGCGTCGGTGCAACAGCTTGCCGTTCTCGACGATGATGGTCGGCTCGCCATCGATCAATCGCGAGACCCAGCTGGAACGCTGTTTGAGCAAGGAGAAACCGACGTCGATGGCGATCAGGGTGATGATCACCAGAATCGCATTGGTCAGGGAAAAGTCATCGCCAAGAAGCGCTTGCTGGGTGGCTTCACCGATAATCATCAGCAGCACGAAATCGAACGTCGTCAGCTCGGCCAGCGAACGCCGACCGGCAATTTTGAACAGCACCATCAGTGCCAGATACATCGCGAGTGCGCGCAAGACCGAGTCCATGGGTCACCTATGGATAAATGAATTGAGTAAGCTTCACTTCGCTCGAGCCCGGCACGCGGATATGGCTGCGAAACAGGCCCAATCCGTCACCGCGCAGCGTCACATAGAGCGTCGCCTGGCCCTGGGCATCCGCCTGCAACCACAAGCGCATGCCCTGTTTTGAGCTGCGCATACGCACCGGGGCCGGTTGCATGGTTTCGATGCTGAAGCCATCGAGCAGTTCGCCGCCGATGTCCAACTCGACCGTGGTCTCAGGCGCCGCATGCACGCTGAGTTTCAGCGGGTTGGTCGAGCCGTTGCGGTGGAACATCTCGTACTCGACCTGGACTTTGCCGTCGTCGCTGCGGGCGTCCTGCAAACTGAGCACGCCACGGGAAAACAGCCCCAACAGGCCCAGCAGCATGCACAGCACCAGCAGATACCAACCGATGTGCTCGAAGCGCCAGACCTTCAGCTGAAAGGCCATGTCCTCCTGCACCGGGAACTGTCGGCTTTGCAGATCGGGATGGTCGGCGTCAGGTTTCATCGGCGCCACCCTCCTTCGCCGCGCAAGGCGCGACGGTGATAGACAGGCAACTGCTGCAGGGCGAATTCAGAAGCGAGGGTCTGCACTTCACTGCGCGATCCGGCAAACCATTGTTGGGCGCTGAACAGAAAATGTCGGTCATCGAACTGAAACGCCCAGGCGAAGCACACCGTACCGGCCTTGATGCCATCCATATCGTCGGGGCCGAGAATGCCGGTGGTGGCAACGGCAACGTTGGCCGTGCTGTCGCGCAACGCGCCGATGGCCATTTCACTGGCCACTTCCACGCTGGTCAGATTGAAGGTGTCCATGGTCGCCGGGCTGACGTGCAGCAGGCGCTGCTTGGCTTGCGGCGAATAGACCACATAGCCGCACTCGATCAGCTCGCCGCTGCCGGGCACCTCCGACAGCAACATGACGATTTCCCCGGCCGTGCAGGATTCGGCGGTGGTGATGATCAGTGAATGTTGGCGCAGGTATTCAATCGTTTCCTTGGCGATGGACATGGCACGCTCTCGAAGCTGTTATTGCCGGTTGACCGCTCGCTGCGCGGATCATTCCGCCGGATTGGATGAGCGTTTAAGCGCCTCTTGCCGAGAAAGTTTTCCGCCCCGTTCGGCGCGATCACCTACCCTCATAGACTGTGTGATCCACTCGAGCCCGCCGCCCCCATGCGCTGTTCATTCAAGTCGTTGTTTTTCATTCTGTTCCTACTGCTCATGCCGGGCAGCGCTGCGTTGTGGGCGGCGGATGTTGCCGCGCCGGCGAACTCAGGCGCAGCGCCGCTACCTGTGATTTCGCAAAGCGATCTGCAAGCCCTGCAACAACGCCTCGACGGGCTCAAGCAGCAGATTTCGGCGGCGAACAATTACAACCAGCTCGAAGGCCCGCAGGATCGGGTGCAGGCGTTCATTCTCGATGTCGATCGGTTGTCGGCAGCGCTTTTGCCGCAACAGGCGCAACTGGCGGTGCAACTGGGCGTGCTCGGCACCGCTCCAGACGCCGAGGTAGCCGCCGAGCAAGCCGATATCATCGCGCAGCGGGCGGCGCTGGCGGAGCAGAAAAGCAAGGTCGATGGCACCCTGAAAAGCCTCGCCGCACTGAAACAGAACGCCGCCGATCTGATCACGCAAATCGCCGGCATCCGCCGCACCCTGCTGGAAAGCGAACTGACCCTGAGCACGCGCAGCGTATTGAGCCCGTATTTCTGGGCGCCGCTGGTCAATCCAAGCGAAGATGACCGCCAGCGCCTGCGACTGTTCGTCGAGCAGGTGGCTGACGTATGGGCGACGGTCTGGGCGCCGGGCGAGCGTTTTTATACTTGCGTACTGGTGCTGTTGGCACTGCTGATCTGGACCTTTGGCCGACGTCTGGCTGAGCGCGGGCTGACCTGGTTCTGCATTCATCGCGTGGCGGAGGGCCGCTTGCGCCGCAGTGCCTTGGCCTTCGCCTCAGCTATCGCGACCTTCATCACCACCGCCATCGCCCTGAAGCTGTTGTTCTACGCCTGCACCCGCCACGACGCACTGCCTCCGGTGCTGGAAACCTTCTCCGAAGAATTCGAGAAAGTCGTCTATGCCTGCGTGCTGATCACCGGGCTCAGCCGCGCATTGCTCTCCACCGCGCACCCGTCCTGGCGCCTGCCGGCGATTGCCGATCCAGTGGCGCTGGCCCTCAAGCCTTATCCACGGATCCTCGCCTGCTCGTTGCTGGTGTTGGTGACGCTGGTGCAAGTCGCCAATGCCACAGGCATGAGCAGCCACATCGTGATGACCGGGCGCGGCGTGATTTCCATGGTGGTGCTGGCGATCATCGGCACGATGCTGTTGCGCATCGGCAAAGTGCGCAAGGCCTTGGTCGCAGCCAATGACGCGTCGGCTACGAACAGCGTGTTCGCCGGGCTGATCTACAGCGTCGCCAGTCTCTCGATGTTGGTGACGGCCATCGCCCTGCTGGCCGGCTATGTGTCGCTGGCACGGTTCATCAGTTATGAGCTGGTGTGGGGCTACGTCGTGCTGTCGGGCTTCTACTTGCTGATTCAGCTGGTGAAGGACGCCTGTGAGCACCTGTTTTCGCCGAAACACGCGAGCGGCCAGGCGCTCAAGCAATTGCTCGGCGTCAGCGATCGGCGCCTTGAGCAGACGTCGATCCTGTTGTCCGGCGTCAGCCGCGCCGGCCTGATGCTGATGGCGCTGATTTCGTTGTTTGTCGGCGGCATCGGCACCACCCTCGGCCAACTGGTCACCAACATCATGTCGATCCTCGGCGGCGCCGGTTTGCGCAAGCTGAATATCGTCCCGGCGCATCTGCTCAACGCGCTGCTGGCACTGCTGATCGGTATCTGGCTGATCCGTGCATTGAGCCGCTGGCTCGACAACGAGTTCCTGCCCAAAACCGACATGGACCCGGGCATGTGCGCCTCACTGAGCACCCTGTTTTCCAATATCGGCTACGCCTTTGTGATTCTGCTGACGCTGTCGTCGCTGGGCGTGCAGTGGACCAATCTGGCGTGGATCGTCAGTGCGCTGTCAGTGGGGATCGGCTTTGGCTTGCAGGAAATCGTCAAGAACTTCGTCTCCGGCCTGATCCTGCTCACCGAGCGCCCGGTCAAGGTCGGCGATCTGATCAGCATCAGCGGCGTCGAGGGCGACATCCGCCGGATCAACGTGCGTGCCACGGAAATCCAGCTCAGCGACCGCTCGATCGTGATCGTGCCCAACTCGCAACTGATCTCGCAGAACCTGCGCAACGTTACCCTCGGCGGCAGTGCTCAGGGCGTGGCATCGCTGGAGCTGGTGTTCCCGCTGGATATCGATCCTGAGCAGGTCAAACAACTGCTGCTGGATGCGTATCACGAGAACGAGACCATCCTCGACAAACCGGCGCCATTCGTACGCTTCAGCAAATTGTCGCCGGACGGCATAACCCTCACGGTCACCGGCTATGTCGGCAGCCCGAGGATTGTCGGGCTGACCAAGAGCGATTTGTTGTTTGAGGTGTTGAAGCGGTTGGGCGCAGCGGGGATTGCGCTGGCGAAGCCGCCAGCGGCGTGATTCGGTTAGCGCTTGCCCGAGTTGTCGATGCGGGCCGTGCTGCTGCGTGGTGTCAGCTCGAACGGCAGGACGACATGCCTCTCTGTCAGCGGCTGTTTTTCGATCAGCGCAATCAGCATCTCGACCGCCTTGGCCCCGAAAGCCTCGGCTGGTTGCGAGATGGTGGTCAGCGGTGGATCGCAGTACGCAGCCATGGGAATGTCATCGAAACCGACCAGGGAAATATCCTCGGGCACACGCAGCCCGGCCTGCCGGATGCGCTTGAGCGCACCAATGGCCATTTCATCGTTTTCGCAGAATAGCGCACTCGGCCGCTCGGCCAATGCGAGCATCTTTTGCGCGCCGGCAAAACCGGCCTCAAGGCTGAAATTGCCATGGCAGATCAGTGCTTCATCGAAGGCAATCCCGGCCTCGCGCAATGCCGCTTCGTAACCCGTCAGTCGATCTAAAGTCAGCGGGCTATTTTTTGAGCCTTTGATCAGGCCGATGCGGCTGTGTCCCAAGGCGATCAGGTGTTCGGTCATGGCTTTAGCGGCGGCGACGTTGTCCAGGCTGATGGTTGGATAGCGCCCGGCCTTGAGCACTTCGCAGGCGTTAACGATCGGCGGCAGATCGGCGTCGGCCGAAGCGTTTTCGAAAGGATCGTAGGCGCGCAACTGGATCACCCCGTCGGCCTGATAAGCGTAAACCAGCTCGGCGAATTGTCGCTCCAGTTCTTCCCGGCCCTGGGTGTCGCACAGCAGCAGGCGATAACCGGCCGCCTGCGTCGCTTGCTGCGCGCCGCTGATGACCCGGGCAAAAAAGGTGTTGGCGATGGTCGGCACCAGAATCACCAGATTGCCGGTGCGCCGCGAACGAAACTGCACGGCCATCAGGTTCGGCCGATAGCCGGCCTGCTCCACCGCAGCCATGACGCGCTCACGGGTTGGCGCGAGCACACGCTCGGGCGATTTCAAAGTCCTCGAAACCGTCGCCACGGAAACCCCGGCCAGCCGAGCCACTTCGCGAATATTGGACAAAAACACCTCGTTGATTCATCCCGATCAGGCGCGGAGCTTACCGCAGGCGACGAGCGATCGAAACGCTGTCGATCATCCGCTGGCATTTGACACTCGGCTAATTCAAGCCTAGATTTCGCCCACGATGTAACCGGTTACATCACTTATCAACATTGCATCCAGCTACCGAGACGACTGCCATGTACGCTGCCGCAAAAATAAGAATGGGTTTTGTTGGAGGCGGTGAAGGTTCATTCATTGCCCGTGCCCACCGGCAAGCCGCCGGCCTCGACGGACGCTTCGAACTGGTCTGCGGCGCGTTCAGCCGCGACTCGGAGAATAATCAGCGCACCGCTGCGACTCTGGGATTGTCCGCCGAACGCTGCTACCACGACTGGCAAACCCTGCTCGCCCGCGAGGCCGCCCTGCCCGCCGAGCAGCGCATGCAACTGCTGGTCATCGTCACTCCGAATCATCTGCACGCACCGATTGCCCGTGAGGCATTGCGCGCCGGTTTTCACGTGTTCAGCGAGAAACCCGCGGCGCTGAACCTCGCCGAGGTGCAGGCGCTGCACTCGGTGGTCCTCAACAGCCAGCGAATTTACGGGCTGGCACACACCTACCTCGGTTACGCGATGGTCTGGCAGGCCCGCGAAATGGTCGCCAGCGGCGTGCTCGGGCGCGTGCGCAAAGTCCTCGTCGAGTACCCGCAAGGCTGGCTCAGCACTGATGTCGCCGGGCAAGGCAACAAACAGGCCGGCTGGCGCGACGACCCGACGCAATCCGGGATCGGCGGCTGCATCGGCGACATCGGCACCCATGCGTTTTCCCTCGCCGAGTTCGTCACCGGCCAGTCGATCCAGTTCATCAGCGCAATGCTCGGCTCGCATGTCGAGGGTCGGCAACTGGATGACGATGTGGCGATGCTGTTCAAAATGCGCGACGGCGCCAGTGGTGTATTGCTCGCCAGTCAGGTCTGCGCCGGTGAGGAAAACCCGCTGAAGATCCGCGTCTACGGTGACAAGGGTGGGCTGGAGTGGCGCCAAGAGGAGCCGGCCAGCCTGATTCATCGACCGTTGAACGAGCCGATCCGCGTTCTGCGCTCCGGGGTCGGTCAGCCGTGGCTGTGTGCCGCCGCAACCCGACGCATGCGCCTGCCTGCGGGGCATCCCGAAGGTTATCTGGAAGCCATGGCCAACCTGTACGGCGATCTCGCCGAAGCGATTGTGCATGGCGCCGAGGGCCATCTGGCACCGGGCGTACCGGGCATCGAGACCGGCCTGCGCGGCATGGCCTTCATTGAAACCGCGATCGCCAACGACCTCGGCAATGAAAAGTGGAGCGAGATCCCCGGCCAATTTACAGGAGCTGCAAGCCATGAATAATGTTCGGCAGAACGCCACAGGCTTGAAGGGCCCGGGGATTTTCCTCGCGCAATTCATCGCCGACGAAGCGCCTTTCGACTCCCTCGCCAACATCGCCGAGTGGGCCGCCTCGCAAGGCTATAAAGCCATTCAGGTACCGACCCTCGGCACGCGGTTCATCGATTTGCAGCGCGCCGCTGAGAGCCAGGATTACTGCGACGAACTCATCGCCGTCTGCGCCCGCGCCGGTGTGGTGATCAGTGAGTTGTCGACGCACCTGCAAGGGCAATTGGTCGCGGTGCATCCGGCGTTCGACAGCCTGTTCGACGACTTCGCCCCGCCAGCGCTGCGCGGCAAGCCGCAGGAGCGCACCGAATGGGCCATTGAGCAGTTGAAACTGGCCGCCCGTGCCAGCCAGCGCCTGGGACTTACCGCCCATGCAACCTTTTCCGGTGCCCTCCTCTGGCCCTACGTCTATCCATGGCCGCAACGTCCGGCCGGTTTGGTCGAGCAAGGTTTCGCCGAACTGGGCAAGCGCTGGCTGCCGATCCTCGACTGCTTCGAAGAGGCTGGCGTCGATCTGTGCTACGAAATCCATCCCGGCGAAGACTTGCATGACGGTGCATCGTTCGAACAGTTTCTCGAAGCGGTGAATCATCACCCTCGCGCCGCAATCCTCTACGACCCGAGCCACCTGCTGCTGCAGCAAATGGACTACCTCGGCTTCATCGATCGCTACCACCAACGTATCCGCATGTTTCACGTCAAGGATGCCGAATTCCGCCCCGATGCGCGCTCCGGCGTCTACGGCGGGTATCAGGGCTGGGTCGAGCGTCCCGGGCGCTTCCGCTCGCTGGGCGACGGCCAGATCGATTTCAAATCGATCTTCAGCAAATTGTGCCAATACGACTTCAACGGCTGGGCCGTGCTCGAGTGGGAGTGCTGCCTGAAAGACTCCGCACAGGGCGCGGCGCAAGGCGCGGCGTTCATCGAGCGACACATGATCCGCAAGACCGCCAAGGCCTTCGACGACTTCGCCGGAGTCAACGCTGACGCTGCTTCCAACCGACGCCTGCTCGGCCTGACCGACGACTGATTCATCCGCGTTACCGACATAAAAACAATACGGTGATCTGAAATGAACGTAATGAATGCGCGACTCAGCGTGATGATGTTTTTGCAGTTCTTTATCTGGGGCGGCTGGTTCGTCACCCTCGGCACTTTTCTGGCGACAACGCTGGCTGCCAGCGGCGGCCAGGTCGGCATGGCCTTCGCCACGCAATCCTGGGGTGCGATTCTGGCGCCGTTTGTCATTGGCTTGATTGCCGACCGTTTCTTCAATGCCGAACGCATTCTGGCAGTGCTGCATCTGCTTGGCGCAGTGTTGCTCTATCAGCTCTATCGCGCGGCAGACTTCAGCGCGTTTTATCCCTATGTGCTCGCCTACATGATGGTCTACATGCCGACATTGGCACTGGTGAACGCCGTGGCGTTCCGCCAGATCAAAGACCCGGCGCTGGAGTTCTCGCGCATTCGCGTGTGGGGCACGGTGGGCTGGATCGTCGCCGGCGTGGTGATCAGCTTCGTGTTCGCCTGGGACTCGCAGCAAAGCATCGCGGCCGGAGGCTTGCGCAATACGTTCCTGATGTCCGCCGTCGCATCGCTGCTGTTGGGGCTTTACAGCTTCAGCCTGCCGAACACCGCGCCGCTGAAAACCGCAGCCGGCTCATCAAGCCTCAAGCAGATGCTCGGCGTCGATGCGTGGGGTTTGCTCAAGGACCGCAGCTATCTGGTGTTCTTCCTCGCCTCGATCCTGATCTGCATTCCGCTGGCCTTCTATTACCAGAATGCCAATCCGTTTCTGGCCGAGATCGGCGTGACCAACCCGACAGCGAAGATGGCCATCGGTCAGGTGTCGGAAGTGCTGTTCATGTTGCTGCTGCCGTTGTTCATCCATCGCTTCGGCATCAAGATCGCCCTGCTGGTCGGCATGGCTGCCTGGGCGTTGCGTTACGTGCTGTTTGCTTTTGGCAATAACGACGATCAGGCATTCATGCTGCTGATCGGCATTGCCCTGCACGGTGTGTGCTATGACTTCTTCTTCGTGTCCGGGCAAATCTACACCGATGCCAAGGCACCGGAACGCTTCCGCAGCTCGGCGCAAGGTTTGATCACCTTGGCTACGTACGGATTGGGCATGTTGATTGGTTTCTGGATCGCGGGACGGATTACCGACCACTTCACATCAAGCGCAGGGCATGACTGGAGAAGCATCTGGCTGTTCCCCGCCGGTTTTTCCGTGGCGGTACTGCTGTGTTTCTGGGCGACATTCAAGAGCCGCGATCGCGACAAGGCCGTGCTGCCGAGTGCGGTTTAGAGCAGAGTTGTAAAGCGTGAATAGAATGAATGCCGCCTGTGGTTGAAGCGGCATTCGTTATCGATGTTCATCGTTGCGCTCAAGCGGTGCGACGTTCGAGCAGACGGTCAGCGCCACCTTCGGCGACCCGATTGCCTTGCAGATGATCGGAGCCATCAGAGGCTACTGCATCGCTGAACAGTGGATCAGTTTCGGTCGCAGCGACTGCATCGCTGAACAGCGGGTCGGTTTCGGTGGCGGCTACTGCGTCGCTGAACAAGCGGTCTGTTTGAGTGGCGGCGACCGCATCACTGAACAGCGGGTCGGTTTCGGTGGCGGCGAAGGCATTCAGTGCAAAAACCGAGAAAGCGATACCGAGGATAGTCTGGCGTTTCATGATGATGTGCTCCGAGTTGCAGTGGTTGGGTATGGAGCCGATCTTACGCCGCACCATGGATATGAGAACTTCATTGACTTAATGGTTGTTATTGACGCAATCAATAGCTGGTCGAGCATGAGCCGCTATTGGATTGATCTTTATGCTATTGCTTAAGTCACTAAGCGAAACGCCCTACAAAGTCGAAAGCATAAAACTGACAATCTCATTTTTGACAGCATCATTCACACAAAAAAAGACCCGTATCAGTCGAAACCGAAACGGGTCTTTCCCCACTTAGACGACCTTATTTCAAGTCATCAAAGTGATCTCGCAGGAACTCGTAAAAGCGCAAGGCTTTCAACAATCTCCATACAAGGCTCAGCGTACGCAGCAGAAGCTTCATACGTTTTGGCCTCCATGGCTGGCGGCCAAACCTCCAGCAAACTTACCGGACCATGCGTGCCTTCAGCCTACATGTTGGTGTAGCTAGTGAGGCGGCCGGTTGAAATCCCTCCGAGACATCATTCCGGCGCGGGTGCGAATCCGCGTCAGAGGGCGTGAAACCTTTTGCGCCCCCAGCCAAACCTCACAGCTCTACCAACAAGATGAGCGCAGGCATCTTAACGCAGAAATCAGAAGAGAAAACCCGAGTAGCCAAGGTTATTCTGCGGCTACGCCTGAACCTTTGTAAAACCGTATTTCTGACAATGTTTATTGACAGACCTGAATTCAGTTACATGCGTTGGACGTTCCGAAAAAACCTCGCACATCACGCTAAACCTTCGTTGCACTGACGGGAGAAACTCAATACCATGCGCGGACATGTTGGTGTGGCTAGTGAAGCACATGGCCTCGGCTCCAAACCGAGGATTGAAAAACCGCCCCGCGAAGGCGGTTTTTTTTCGTCTGCGTTTTGTGGTCCCACCCCATCCAGGACACATTGCCTGACTCGATCCCCCTGCGCACCTGCACAAATCTTCTAAACACTCTCCTCCGCCACGCGGTATTTTAGAAACGCCCCTGCTCAACCGACCTATGGAATCCTCCCATGGACAAACGCAACTGGATCTCTCTCTCCCAGGATGTCGATACCGGGATCGAGTCGATTCGTGCGCATTTCCGTGGGCATGCCTACGATCCGCACTGGCATGACAGTTTTCTCGTCGGAGTGACCGAGCAAGGCGTGCAGCAGTTCAATTGTCGCCGGGTGCGTCATCGCAGTACGCCGGGGCATGTGTTTCTGCTCGAGCCGGGAGAAATCCACGATGGCCATGCGCCGACCGAGGACGGCTTTACCTATTCGATGCTGTATCTGGATCCGCACTGGCTGGAGCGCGAACTGCATGCGCTGTTCGAAGAGGCGCCCGCCGACAGTCAGCCAGGCTTTGCCTACACCCTGAGCCACGATCCGCGCCTGTCGACGGCGATCGTGCAAGCCTTCCACGCGTTACATGACGGCGATCTGCGCATCGTCCGGCAGACTGCGCTGGATGGCCTGCTGGCGTCCCTCACCCGCCACCTCGACTGGCGCAAGCGTCAGGACTTCGATCCGCGCCTGCCACTGGTTGCGCAGGTTGCGCGCGACTATCTGCATGCCCACAACTACGAAGACATCGGCCTCGACGACCTAGCGCAAGCCTGTGGTATCGATCGTTTTCGCCTGACCCGCGCGTTCAAGGCCGCTTTCGGTCTGGCACCCCACGCTTACCTGATCCAGTTGCGCCTGGCCAAGGCGCGGCAATTGCTCGCACGCGGCGAGACGCCAGCGCAGGTGGCCAGCGTGCTTGGTTTTGCCGATCAGAGTCATCTGGGGCGCTGGTTCCGCCGCGCCTATCAACTGACCCCGGCGGACTACCGCAAACGCTGCTCAAATCTTCCAGACTGAGGCCTGCCCACTGACGATCATGGTGTCCTGTTTCGACTTTCAGGAATTTGCACCATGGCTTCTTTACTGCCCTTTCTGCTGTTTGCTTTCGTTGCCTCGATCACGCCGGGGCCGACCAATATTCTGGTGCTGAGCCACAGTTCGCGGCGCGGGTTGATCGCCACGCTGCCGATCATCTTCGGCGCCTGCGCGGCGGCGGCGCTGATTGTGCTGGTGGTCGGGCTCGGCGCTGGTGAAACCCTGTTGCGCTTTCCGCGCATGCAGCAAGCGATGGCCTGGGGTGGCGTGCTCTGGTTGAGCTGGCTGGCGTGGCAGATCTTTCGCAGCCCGCCGCCATCGCTGGACCCGAAATCTGCGCAGGAACAAGGCTTGAGCGTCTTCGGCGCGGCGCTGCTGCAACTGGTCAACCCGAAGGTGTGGATGATGGCTGTGGCGGTGGTCAGCGTATTCGTTGGCGGCGGCGACAAGACGCTACGCCTGCTGGTGTTGTCGCTGGCATTTCTGCTGGTGTCACTGCCGTGCATGACGCTCTGGGCGCTGCTCGGCGTTGGCAGCGCGCGGTTGCTCAGCTCACCGCAAGCGTTCAAGCGAATGAACGCGGCACTGGCCCTTCTTCTGCTGCTCTCGGCCTGGCTGGCCGTGTTGGTCTAATGCCCGGTGGCTTGCCGGTATTCGCGTGGTGTAAACCCGGTCGAGGCCTTGAACTGACGGGTGAAAGCGCTGTGATCGGTGTAGCCGCATTGCAGCGCAACCTCGGTAATCGGCAAGTCGCTGTGCAGCAATCGATGCGCGTGTTCCAGGCGGACTTTCTGAATCATCTGCCGTGGTGTCAGGTGGAAAACGCGTTTGCAATAGCGCTCCAGTTGCGCCACGGATATCCCGGCGATCCGCGTCAGTTCACCCAGCGTCACCCGCCGGTTGAAGTTGCCGCGGATGTATTCATCGACCGCCGCCAGGCGCTCGAACGCCGGGTGGGTTTCGCTGGCTGACTGCAGATCCACCGAGATCCCCACCAGGCCGATGATCGTCCCGTCACGGTTGTAGATCGGCCTCTTGTGAGTCAGGCACCAGCCCGGCTCGCGACTGCCATACAGGTGCAGTTCGAGCTGATCCTCCAACACAAAACCTTCCTCCAGCACCTTGCGATCCTGCTCGGTGTAACCCGGGCCCAACTGCGCCGGGAACACTTGCGCGCTGGTCTTCCCCAGCAACGGGCGCAGGTCCTTCAAGCCACAACGCTGCACCAGCGTGCGGTTGGCCAGCACATAGCGCGCGTGCAGATCCTTGATGAAGATCGCCGCATTCGGGATCACATCGAGTATCGGCAACAGCTGCGCGGCACCGGCGACCATCTCTTCGAGGGTCTGCGGACGCAGGCCGTCAGTGCCTTGGCACAGGATCGAAAACCCAGGCTGCATGAAAAATCTCCATTGCGATGAAGCGCCAGAAACGCCGTCCGCCAGCAGATTGCAGCAACGTCGCGGCCCTGTCGAGGCCGCGCATTCATCGGCGCCATTGTGCCGAATTCGTCATCGATCCCGGCATAAAACATCAATCGCCGCCGCCGTCGACCCGTGCAAAGTCTGCTCGTCCCCGTGACACAACTGCCTATCCAATAACTCACAAGAAGGCGATGCCATGTCAGGCCAAGGCAAGTTCAAAAAACAGCTTTCATTGATCGACCTCACCTTTATCGGACTCGGCGCGATCTTCGGCTCCGGCTGGTTGTTCGCCGCCAGCCATGTCTCGGCGATTGCCGGTCCGGCGGGGATTTTTTCCTGGTTGCTGGGCGGTTTCGCCGTGTTGCTGCTGGGTATCGTCTACTGCGAACTGGGCGCGGCATTGCCCCGTGCCGGCGGCGTGGTGCGCTACCCGGTTTATTCCCACGGTCCGCTGCTCGGCTACCTGATGGGTTTCATTACGCTGATTGCGTTTTCCAGTCTGGTGGCGATCGAAGTGGTCGCCTCGCGCCAATACGCGGCGGCATGGTTTCCCGGCCTGACCAAGGCGGCTAGCGGCGACCCGACCATCCTCGGCTGGCTGGTGCAGTTCGGCCTGCTCTGCGTGTTTTTCCTGCTCAACTACCGCAGCGTGAAGACCTTCGCCAAGGCCAACAATCTGGTCAGCGTGTTCAAATTCATCGTGCCGCTGCTGGTGATCGGCGTGCTGTTCACCTTCTTCAAACCGGAGAACTTTCAGGTTCAGGGATTCGCTCCATTCGGCCTGTCCGGTGTGGAGATGGCGGTCTCTGCCGGGGGGATCATCTTTGCCTACCTGGGCCTGACGCCAATCATTTCCGTGGCCAGCGAAGTGAAGAATCCACAGCGCACCATTCCCATCGCGCTGATTCTCTCGGTGCTGCTGTCGACCCTGATCTACGTGCTGCTGCAAATGGCCTTTCTCGGCAGCATCCCGACGGAAATGCTCGCCAACGGCTGGGCCGGTATCAGCAAGGAATTCGCCCTGCCCTATCGCGACATCGCCCTGGCGCTCGGTGTCGGCTGGCTGGCCTATCTGGTGGTCGCCGATGCGGTGATCTCGCCGAGCGGCTGCGGCAACATCTACATGAACGCCACGCCGCGAGTGATCTACGGCTGGGCGCAGACCGGCACCTTCTTCAAGGTCTTCACCCACATCGATGAAAAGTCCGGCATCCCGCGTCCGGCGCTGTGGCTGACTTTCGCCCTGTCGGTGTTCTGGACCCTGCCATTCCCGTCGTGGGAAGCGCTGATCAACGTGGTCTCCGCCGCGCTGGTGTTGAGCTATGCGGTGGCGCCTGTATCGGTTGCGGCGCTGCGGCGCAATGCGCCGGACATGCCGCGCCCGTTCCGGGTCAAGAGCATGGGCCTGCTCGGGCCGGTGTCGTTCATCATCGCCGCGCTGATCGTTTACTGGTCGGGCTGGAACACCGTGTCGTGGCTGCTCGGCCTGCAAATCCTGATGTTTGTCATCTATCTGTTCTGTGGCCGCTTTGTGCCGACCGCACACCTGAGTCTGGCGCGTCAGGTGCGTTCATCGGCGTGGCTGATCGCCTTCTACGCGGTGACTATCGTGCTGTCGAAACTCGGCACCTTCGGTGGCCTGGGTATCCTCACCCATCCGTTCGACACGATCGTCGTCGCCGCTTGCGCCACCGGCATTTACTACTGGGGCGCAGCGACCGGCGTGCCTGCCCATCTGCTGCGCCTGGACGACGAGGACGAAGAAAGCGACAGCCCTGCGCCCTCGTCCACCGTCAGCGCCCGCCCTGCCGGCGCCTACTGAAATCATCCAACGGGATCTCTTCATGAAACGAGTACACGTCATTGATTCCCACACCGGCGGCGAGCCGACGCGGCTGGTGATGAGCGGCTTCCCCGAGCTGTCCGGCAACAGCATGGTCGATAAACGCGATGCCCTGCGCAGCCAGCACGATCAGTGGCGCCGCGCCTGTCTGCTCGAGCCGCGTGGCAACGATGTTCTGGTCGGCGCGCTGTATTGTCCGCCGGTGTCGGCAGACGCCACCTGCGGGGTGATCTTCTTCAACAACGCCGGATACCTGGGCATGTGCGGCCACGGCACCATCGGCCTGATCAATTCGTTGCAGCATCTGGGGAAAATCCAGCCGGGCGTACACAAGATCGACACGCCGGTGGGGCAAGTCAGCGCGACTTTGCATGACGATGGCTCGGTCACCCTGGGCAACGTGCCCGCCTACCGCTATCGCAAACAGGTACCGGTGGAGGTGCCGGGTTATGGCCGCGTGGTCGGCGATATCGCCTATGGCGGCAACTGGTTTTATCTGGTCTCCGAGCATGGCCAGAGGTTAACGATGGACAACGTCGAACACCTGACCGCGTACACCTGGGCGATGCTCAAGGCGCTGGAAGATCAGGGCATTTTTGGCGAAGACGGCGCGGTCATCGACCACATCGAACTGTTCGCCGATGACGATCGGGCCGACAGCCGCAACTTCGTCATGTGTCCCGGCAAAGCCTACGACCGCTCACCGTGCGGCACCGGCACCAGCGCCAAACTTGCCTGCCTGGCCGCCGACGACAAGTTGCAAGCGGGCGCGCCATGGATCCAGGCGAGCATTACCGGCAGCCAGTTCGAAGGGCGCTTCGAATGGGAGGGCGAACGCATTCGCCCGTTCATCACCGGCCGCGCCTACATGACCGCCGACAGCACCTTGCTGATCGACGACAGCGACCCGTTCGCGTGGGGCATCTGAGCCGCCACGCCGATTTTTCACTTCGAATCAAACGAAATGCCAAGGAGTTGAATCATGAGCGACAACATCTTCACCGGCTGCATGCCGGCCCTGATGACCCCATGCACCGCCCAGCGCAAACCGGACTTCGATGCGCTGGTGGCCAAGGGACGCGAGCTGATCGATGTCGGCATGAGCGCCGTGGTCTACTGCGGCTCGATGGGCGACTGGCCGCTGCTCACCGAAGCCGAGCGTCAGGAAGGCGTGGCGCGGCTGGTCGCTGCCGGGGTGCCGACCATCGTCGGCACTGGCGCGGTGAACACCCGAGAAGCGGTTTCCCACGCAGCGCATGCGGCGAAAGTCGGCGCGCAAGGCTTGATGGTCATCCCGCGCGTGCTGTCCCGTGGCGCTTCGGCGACGGCGCAAAAGGCCCACTTCGCCGCGATCCTGCAAGCCGCACCGAACTTGCCGGCGGTGATCTACAACAGCCCTTATTACGGCTTCGCCACCCGCGCCGATCTGTTTTTCGAACTGCGCCGCGAGTACCCGAACCTGATCGGTTTCAAGGAATTCGGCGGCGGCGCGGACCTGCGCTACGCGGCCGAGAACATCACCTCCAAGGATGACGACGTGACGCTGATGGTCGGCGTCGACACGCAAGTGGTGCACGGCTTCGTCAACTGCAACGCTACCGGCGCCATTACCGGCATCGGCAACGCCCTTCCTCGCGAAGTGCTGCAACTGGTGGCGCTGAGCAAGCAGGCCGCGCAAGGCGATGCCAAGGCCAGGCGCCAGGCGCGGGAGCTGGAGTCGGCGCTGGCGGTGCTGTCCTCGTTCGACGAAGGTTGCGATCTGGTGCTGTATTACAAGCATCTGATGGTGCTCAACGGCGACAAGGAATACACCCTGCACTTCAACGAAAGCGACGTGCTGAGCGATTCGCAAAGACGCTATGCCGAGAAGCAGTATTCGCTGTTCCGTCACTGGTACGAAAACTGGTCCGCCGAGCAGAATTTCGCCTGACTACTACCTGCCGCGAGTCAAAACGATTCGCGGCAGGCCTCGCTCATTTCACAGGAAGACACCATGACTCTGACGGGCAACATGCTGATCGGCCAACAATCCGTGACGGGTACGCGTCCGGCCTTTCGCGGGATTGATCCGGCGACCAACCAGGCACTTGAACCGCAGTTCGCCGGGGCGTCAGCCGAACAGGTGGAACAGGCCTGTGCCCTGGCCTGGACGGCGCAAGATGCGTACCGCGAAACCAGCCTGAGCACCCGTGCGGCATTTCTCGAAAGCATTGCCGAACACATCGAAAACCTTGGCGACGAACTGATCGAACGCGCCCACGCCGAAACCGGTCTGCCGCGTGCACGCCTCCAGGGCGAACGTGGCCGCACCTGCTCGCAATTGCGCCTGTTCGCCCGTTCCGTGCGCGCGGGTGAATGGCTGGACGTGCGCGTCGACAGTGCGCAACCACAACGCCAACCGCTGCCGCGCTCCGACCTGCGCCAGCGGCAGATTGCCTTGGGGCCGGTCGCGGTGTTCGGCGCGAGCAACTTTCCGCTGGCATTTTCCGTGGCCGGTGGCGACACCACCGCAGCACTGGCGGCCGGTTGCCCGGTAATCGTCAAGGCGCACAGCGCCCATCCGGGCACCAGCGAACTGGTCGGCCGCGCAGTCGCGCAAGCGGTCAAAGCCTGCGCTCTGCCCGAGGGCGTGTTTTCCTTGTTGTTCGATTCTGGCTACGAAGTCGGCATCGCATTGGTCAGCGACTGGCGCATCAAAGCCGCTGGTTTCACCGGCTCGCGCACTGGCGGTCTGGCCTTGATGAAAGCTGCGCAAGCGCGGCCCGAGCCGATCCCGGTGTATGCGGAAATGAGCTCGATCAACCCGGTTTTGCTGTTTCCCGCCGCGCTGGAAAATCGCGCGCAGGCGCTGGCCGAAGGGTTTGTCGCGTCGCTGACATTGGGCGCCGGGCAGTTCTGCACCAACCCGGGATTGCTGATTGCCCGCAAAGGCCCGGCGCTCGACGGGTTCCTCAGCGCGGTGGCTGAACTGATCCCGCGCAGCGCGGCGCAAACCATGCTCACGCCCGCCATCTTCGGCGCCTATCAAGCAGGCGTGACCGCTCTGCAAGACAACCCCCGTGCACGCGCGATAGCGGTTGGCCAAGTCGGCAGCGGCCCGAATCAGTGTCAGACGCATGTCTTCAGCACCGATGCAGCGGATTTTCTCGACGATCAGCGTTTGCAGGCTGAGGTGTTCGGCGCGACATCGCTGATCGTGCAATGCAGCAGTGACGAAGAAATCCGTCAGGTCTGCGCCCATCTCGAAGGTCAACTGACCGCGACCCTGCACATGGATGACGCAGACCTTTCTTTGGCGCGTACGTTGCTGCCAACCCTCGAGCGCAAGGCCGGGCGCCTGCTGGTCAATGGCTGGCCGACCGGCGTGGAAGTCTGCGATGCGATGGTGCATGGCGGGCCTTATCCGGCGACCTCAGATGCGCGCAGCACCTCGGTCGGCACTGCGGCGATCCTGCGTTTCCTGCGGCCGGTGTGCTATCAGGATTTCCCCGACAGCTTGCTGCCGACGGCGCTGCAACAGACCAATCCGCTCAACCTTCGGCGCTTGCTCGATGGCCAATGGGAAGCGACACGCCATGGCGAATAATCCTTCGCACGACATCGCCGTGGTCGGCGCCGGGATCATTGGCGTGGCTTGCGCATTGCGCCTGGCCCGCCGGGGTTTGCGCGTGGTGGTCATCGATCAGCAGGAACCGGGGCATGGCGCTTCGTTCGGCAACGCCGGACATCTGGCCACCGAGCAGGTATTTCCGATCGCTGATGTTTCGATCCTCAAGCGCTTGCCAGCCATGCTCATGGACCCGATGGGGCCGCTGCGCCTGGACTGGAAATACCTGCCGCGCGCCCTGCCGTGGTTCACCCGCTTGCTGCTGAATCTGCGGCCCGAGCCTTTTCAGGAAACCGTCGCCGGCCTGCGCGCGCTCAATGAAAGCAGCCTGGATGCGTGGCAGCGCTTGCTCAGCGATATCCAGCGCCCGGATCTGCTCAAGGTTGACGGCTCGTTACTGGTCTTCGAAACACCTGAATCCCGTCAGGCCATCGAAGCTTTGCAGGCACGGCTGCATCAGCAGCAGGTGCCGGTGGATTACTGGCAGGCGGGGGCGATCCGCGAAACGGCGCCGCAGCTCAGCGAACAGATTCAGGGCGGACTGTTTTTCCCGCGCACCGGGCATTTCCTTGATCCCTATCGGGTGGTCTGCGCACTGGTCGAAGCGGCTCGCAGCAGCGGCGTGAGTTTTCTCCAGCAGCAGGTTCAGGGCGGCTGCGTGCAGGAGAACGGTGTTTTATTAGTGACCGGTAATGGCGGGGTAACGGCCAGACGCGTGTTACTGGCCTGCGGTGCGCATTCGGCGAAACTGACTGCCGCGCTGACTGGCAAGCAGGTACCGTTGGACACCGAACGTGGCTATCACCTGATGCTGCCGCACGAGCATGATCGCCTGCCCTTCCCCGTCACCTCGCTGGAACGCAAATTCATAATGACGCCGATGCGCGATGGGCTGCGCCTGGCCGGCACGGTCGAATTCGCCGGGCTGGAGCGGCCAGCGAACATGGCGCGCGCCTGGCAGTTGCAGCGTTTGAGCCAACGCCTGTTTCGCAAGGATCTGAACGCTGATGGCGCGACACCGTGGATGGGCTTTCGCCCGTCGCTGCCGGATTCCCTGCCGGTGATCGATCAGGTTTGCGACGGCAAGGTCTTGCTTGCCTTCGGTCATCAGCATCTAGGCCTGACTCAAGCGGCGCTGACGGCGGAATTGATCGGGCAGATGGTCTCAGGCGCGACTCTCGCGCTGCCGAGTGTCGACGCCTACCGACTGGCACGTTTCTAAGCGTGCTTCAGCGCGTCGCCGTGATGCATGGCCAGGTGGCCGGTCTTGTCGCTCTTGACCTCGTACTGCGGCGCGTCTTTCGAAGCCGGCCGGTGGCGGCCCATGAACTCGGTATCGCGAGTGTGCACCTTGACCACTTTGCCGTGGATCTCGCCGGCCTCGGAATTCCAGCGCACCGCTTCGCCGACCTTGAATGAACTGCTCATCATTGCGTCCTCGCCTCTGGCTGTTGATTTATGGAGCCGCGCGCGTCGGAGAAATTCCGCTTTTTTGCGAGGCGACCGAAGGCAGGCAAAAAAATCGAACGGCGAAAATCGCCCGCACCTCCAACTTGCACAAGCCATAGAAAACGGCGATGACGAGGTGTGAGATGAATAACGATCAAGGCAAGCAAGGTGACGATCCGCTCCCAACCACGCCCGACCCGCTGAGTCCGGGGCGTACCGAGGTCGATCCGATGAAGGAACGCGGCATCGACGAGCTACCCGACAACGAAGGCGAAATCCCGCTGGATGATGACGACACCGGTCTGGATCCGGAGCGGGTACGTCAGGAAACCGATAACGCCGAGATGGACGACCAGCCCAATCCGCGTTGAGCCTGAAACGGCAGCCATACGGCTGCCTTTCGGTTGCGCAATCAACAGCAGAATCAGGCAAGCATTTCACAGAAATGCACTACCTCGCGCTCCGACCCAGGCGCAACAATGGGCGTCCGACAACCCCATGGAGGATGCTCACATGCTCGTACAAGCCTACGGCGCCCACGCTGGCGACAAACCCCTTGAGCCCATGCAGATCAACCGCCGCGCCCCGGCGGCGCACGACGTGCAGATCGATATCGCCTTCTGCGGCATCTGCCATTCCGACTTGCATCAGGTGCGCGCCGAATGGGCTGGCACGCAATTCCCCTGCGTGCCCGGCCATGAAATCGTCGGCCGCGTCTCGGCGGTCGGCGATCACGTCAAAAACTACAAGGTCGGCGATCTGGTCGGTGTCGGCTGCATCGTCGACAGCTGCCAGCACTGCGATGACTGCGAATCCGGTCTGGAAAATTACTGCGACGGCATGATCGGCACCTACAATTTCCCGACCCCGGACGCACCGGGCTGGACCCTCGGCGGCTATTCGCAAAACATCGTCGTGCACGAGCGCTATGTGTTGCGCATCCGTCATCCCGAGGCGCAACTGGCCGCCGTCGCGCCGCTGCTCTGCGCCGGCATCACCACTTATTCGCCGCTGCGCCAATGGAACGCCGGCCCCGGCAAGAAAGTCGGCGTGGTCGGCATCGGTGGCTTGGGTCACATGGGCATCAAACTGGCCCACGCCATGGGCGCCCATGTCGTCGCATTCACCACTTCCGAATCCAAGCGTGAAGCGGCCAAGGCACTGGGCGCGGACGAAGTGGTGGTGTCACGCAATGCCGAGGAAATGGCGGCACACACCAAGAGCTTCGACTTCATCCTCAATACCGTCGCAGCGCCGCACGATCTCGACGCGTTCCTCGTGCTGCTCAAGCGCGATGGCGCGTTGACCCTTGTCGGAGCGCCCGCATCGCCGCATCCGTCGCCGAACGTATTCAACCTGATCACCAAGCGGCGCACCATCGCCGGTTCAATGATCGGCGGCATTCCCGAGACTCAGGAAATGCTGGATTTCTGCGCCGAGCACGGCATCGTTTCCGACATCGAGTTGAT
The DNA here is from genome assembly GCF_014268585.2 of Pseudomonas iranensis. Taxonomy (NCBI): domain Bacteria; kingdom Pseudomonadati; phylum Pseudomonadota; class Gammaproteobacteria; order Pseudomonadales; family Pseudomonadaceae; genus Pseudomonas; species Pseudomonas iranensis. Next base: position 2,597,843 of record NZ_CP077092.1, on the reverse strand, counting down.
CCGCGCCGACCAGATCAACGAGTCCTACGAGCGCATGCTCAAGGGCGACGTGAAATACCGCTTCGTCATCGACAACGCAACGCTCGCCGGCTAAGCGCAAGCGTCCATCGGCAGCGCCGTGCTGCCGATGGTTCGAGTAATTCCATCCCTTAATTGACAGCGTCAGCGTTGCTCGCCAGAGTCGCACCCCTTTTTCCACCGCTGGGTGAACGGGGTCGCCATTGAACCAACAGACATTGTCCATGCGCCTGGAGCGCGTCGCTGCCCACGTGCCGGTCGGCGCGCGGCTGGCGGATATCGGCTCGGATCACGCCTATTTGCCGGTTGCCCTGATGCGCCGAGGCCTGATTACAGCGGCGGTGGCTGGCGAGGTCGCGCGCACGCCATTTCACGCGGCGCAACGCACCGTCAATGACAACGATCTGCAGGGGCAGATCAGCGTGCGTCTGGCCGATGGTCTGGCGGCGATCAGGCCTGACGACGGCATCAGCGCCATCACCCTGTGCGGCATGGGCGGCGAAACTATTCGCGATATTTTCCAGAACGGCAAAGCTCACCTCAATGGCCACGAACGGCTGATCCTGCAACCCAACGGCGGCGAGCAAGCGCTGCGCCAGTGGTTGATGGATAACGGCTACCGCATCGTCTGTGAAGAGGTGCTGCATGAGAACCGCTTCGACTACGAAATTATCGTTGCCGAGCGGGCCTCTGATCCGGTGACTTACGATGCCAGGGAACTGTTTTTCGGACCGCTGCATCTGCAGGCACGCTGCCCGGCATTTCTGCACAAATGGCAACGCAGGCTGAAGCAGCGGCAGAAGACATTGGGGCAGTTTACGCGAGCGCAACAGACGTTGCCGGAGGACAAAATTCTTGCGCTGAAGCAAGAGATGCAGTGGATCAGTGAATTGCTCGGGTGACTGTGCCGCCTTATTCGCGAGCAGGCTCGCTCCCACAGGAAATTGCATTCTCCTGAGCAAACACAGTCAACTGTGGGAGCGAGCCTGCTCGCGAAAGCGGTGTGGCAAGCTACACAACAACCAAATGGCCGCAGCCGTAGGAAACAAAAAGCCTGCTGTTGAAAGCAGGCTTTTTCGTGGGCGGTGAACTTACTTCTGCTGCGTCAGCGCCGAGTAGCTGTTCATCAGGTTGCGGTAGTTGGGAATGCGCTGCGACAGCAGGTTACCCAGACCTTCAATGTCGTTGCGCCAGTCGCGGTGCAGCTCACAGGCCACCGAGAACCAGTTCATCATCTGCGCGCCGGCTTGAGTCATGCGGCTCCATGCGGCTTGCTGCACGGTGGTGTTGAAGGTGCCGGAGGCATCGGTGACCACAAACACATCAAACCCTTCTGCCAGCGCCGACAGCGTCGGGAACGCTACACACACATCCGTTACCACACCGGCAATTATGATCTGCTTGCGCCCGGTGGCCTTGATCGCCTTGACGAAGTCTTCGTTGTCCCAGGCGTTGATCTGACCTGGGCGAGCGATGTATGGCGCGTCCGGGAACATTTCTTTCAACTCCGGTACCAGCGGGCCGTTCGGGCCTTGTTCGAAGCTGGTGGTGAGGATGGTTGGCAGGTCGAAGAACTTGGCCAGATCCGCCAGCGCCAGCACGTTATTCTTGAACTCGTTCGGCGAGAAGTCCTGCACCAGCGAGATCAGACCGGTCTGGTGGTCAACCAGCAGCACGATAGCGTCGTCTTTGTTCAGGCGGTTGTAGGTTGGAGTGGTCATGGTGTGCGTCCCTTTTCAAGTTTGGAGTTTTGTTGTTGCGTTCAAGTTGGGTACAGATTACTGACGCACAGCAAAGGGATAAATCGGCTGAAAAGCGTTTCACCGTCCACTCAAACGGGACAATCATTCGAGGCCCGCTCTGATTAAATACACCACAGTACAAATGATGTACCTCAGCCCCCATTTATCAACTCCTCGCAACTTCCTAAAGTCCTCTCCAACAGCCACCCGCCATCCTGACGGGCCAGCGACAGAGGAAATCATCATGAGCACATCGAAAAAAGTAGTTGTCATCACCGGCGCTTCGCAAGGCATTGGTGCAGGTCTGGTCGAAGGCTTTCGCGCCCTTGGCCATCAAGTGGTCGCTACCTCGCGCTCGATCAAAGAGTCGAGCGACCCGGATGTTCTGACCGTCGCCGGTGACATTGCCGATCCGCAAACCGCCGAGCGCGTGATTCGCGCCGCTGTTGCCCGCTTCGGTCGCGTCGATACGCTGGTCAACAATGCCGGGATCTTTCTGGCCAAGCCGTTCACCGCTTACAGCCAGGCGGACTATGCCCAGGTCGTGGCGACCAACATGAGCGGCTTTTTCTACATCTCGCAACTGGCCATCGCCGAGATGGAAAAACACGGCAGCGGCCACGTCGTCAGCGTGACCACCAGCCTGGTCGATCATGCAATCGACGGCGTCCCTTCGGTTTTGGCGTCGCTGACCAAGGGTGGCATCAACGCCGCGACCAAATCCCTGGCGATCGAGTACGCCAAGCGCGGCATCCGGGTCAACGCCGTGTCGCCGGGCATCATCAAGACGCCGATGCACGCCGAGGAAACCCATCAGGCATTGGGCAGCCTGCACCCGGTCGGCCACATGGGGGAAATCGACGACATCGTGCAAGCGATCCTCTACCTCGACGGGGCAAATTTCGTCACTGGCGAGATCCTGCATGTCGACGGTGGCCAGAGCGCCGGCCATTGATCGAAACCCTGCAACGCCGCCGGTGGATACCGGCGGCGTCGTTGGTTGTGGTACACAGAGGATGAACGTCCGTCGATCCTCGGTGCGAGCCACAATGAAACGCCATTTTGAAGATTTGCAGTTAGGCAGTATCGAACTGTTCTGCCTGGCCGCCGAAGCCGGCAGCTTCACCGCCGCCGCGCAACTGGCCGGGGTCACGCCGGCCGCAGTGAGCCGATCGATTCTGCGTCTGGAGCAACGCCTGGGTTCGCGACTGTTCGCGCGCACCACGCGCAGCATCCGTCTCACCGACGCCGGCCGCAGCTTCTTCGAACAATGCAGCCAGGCGCTGACGCAACTGGTCGAAGCGCAGCAGGAAGTCATGGGCGCGCAGACTTCGCCATCGGGTCGACTGCGCATCAGCCTGCCGACCACCTACGGGCATCACCGCATCCTGCCGCTGCTGCCGAAATTTCGCGCGTTGTACCCCGAGGTCACGGTCGACGTGCACTTGGGCAATCGCAATATCGACTTCGTTGAAGAGGGCTACGACCTGGCGATACGCGTGCGCGCACAACCGGACTCGACCCTGATCGCGCGCCTGCTGGAAGACGCCGCCCTGGTGGTGGTCGCCGCCCCCGAATATCTGCATAGAGCCGGCACGCCGCAGACGCTGGACGATCTCATCGCGCATGAGTGCATCCAGTTCGAATTGCCCAGCAGCGGGCGGCGGATTTCCTGGCTGTTTCAGGAAAACGGCCGGGACCTGGAAGTGATTTCCGACGGTGGCTATTCCTGTTCCGACGATGTACTCGGCGGTGTGACACTGGCCAAACACGGCGCCGGGCTGTTTCAGACTTACCGTTTCATCGTCGAGCAGGAACTCGCCGATGGCCGCCTGATTGAAGTGCTGCAACCGTATACCGGACGTTCGCGCCCCTACACCCTGCTCTACCCGCATGGCCGCTATGTGCCGCAACGGGTGCGGGCGTTTGTGGATTTTCTGCTGGGGTTTCGTGAGCAATGGGCAGGACCCGCGCGGTAATCAACCGGTCTGACGCAGGCGGCTGAGTTCCTTGGACGGCGGGCAGCCGAACTGGCGGTTGTATTCGCGGCTGAACTGCGAAGCGCTTTCGTAGCCGACGCGGTAGCAGGCGCTGGACACGTCCAGCCCTTCATTGATGATCAGCCGCCGCGCCTCTTGCAGGCGCAGCTGTTTTTGATATTGCAGCGGGCTCATGGCGGTGACGGCTTTGAAGCGGTGATGCAGCGCCGAGTTGCTCAGGTTGGCCACCTGCGCCAGCGCGTCGATACGCAGCGGCTCGGTGAAATTCTTGTTCAGCCAGTCGATAGCGCGCGTGACCCGGTGGGTCTGCGAATCGCTGACGGCGATTTCATACAGCAGATGCCCGTGCTGGCCGCGCAGCAGGCGGTAATACAGCTCGCGCAACGCCATCGGCGCGAGCATGCCGATGTCGCGTGGATTATCCAGCAGGCGCACCAGACGCAGCATGGTATCGAGCAATGTCACGTCGATCTTGTCGAGAAACATGCCGCGACCGGCGTCCTGTGGCATGCCGGTCAGCGGCGATTCGGCTATCAGTTGCGTCAGTTGCGCCGGATCGAAATCCAGCCGTACGCAAAAATACGGCGCCTCGGGCGAGGCTTCGATCACCCGTCCCGACACCGGCAATGTCACCGACACCACCAGATAATTCAGCGGGTCGTAGAGGAAACGTTCGTCGCCCAGCCCGACTTCCTTGCGCCCCTGCACGATCAGGCACAGCGCCGGCCGGTGCACAACGTGAATCAGCTCGGACGGGCCATCGAGACGGATCACGTGCAGCGGCGCAATCGCGGTTTCGTAGGTGCCTGGCGCGTCGAAGCGTTGAGTCAGCAAGCGCACCAGTTCGGCGCGATACACCGCCGTGTCGTGGAGAATGGAAGCGTCGTGGTTATCCATGCAAAGGGCCTCGAAAGCAGACGAAGGTGGGTCAACTGCGGAGGAAGATTAGCCAGTTTTATCCAGCGGCGACTAGATCAAAGATGCTGCAGATTTGCCTGATTCTGCGTGCTCGTCTTACTGGCAAAGCCATGGGCGCGTTATCACACGCGCCCATGGCTTCTCACGCCACGATCAACCCGCCGTTACCGTCATGCCGCCATCGGCCATGACCACCGAGCCGACCATGAAACTGGCGCGGTCGGAGGCGAGGAAGGTGACGATTTCGGCGATTTCTTCCGGCTGCGCCGCCCGACCGATCGGTGCTGCTTCGCCGTGCTGCGCGAGGAAGCCCGGGCCGTCCTCGACCACATCGTTGAGAATATTGGTCACCACATCGCCGACGCCGATGGCATTGACGCGAATGCCGTGCTCGATGACTTCCAGGGCCAGCGTGCGGGTCAATTGTGCCAGCGCACCTTTGGAAGCGGTGTAGGCGGCAATGGTCGGAAAGGCAAAGTACGACGCATAGGAAGCGATATTGACGATCGCACCGGACTTGTTCGGGATCATCGCCTTGACCGCTTCGCGGCAGTGCAGGAAGGCGGCCGTGGCATTCACTGCCTGGATCTTTTCCCAGTCGTCGCGGCTCATGTCGATCACTGCTTTGTTGATAATGATCCCGGCGTTGTTGACCAGAATATCCAGGCGCCCGAACTGCTCGACGGCAAGGCCTACTGCACGTTCGGCGGCGCCGTCCTCGATGATGTCCGCCACCAGCGGCACCAGATCGGGACGAGCCAGTTCTTCGACAGCCGGGTTGAGGTCTTCGGCAATCACCTTGGCGCCGCGAGCGTGCAGCATCAGCGCAATCGCCTTGCCGATGCCACTGGCCGCGCCAGTGACCAGTGCAACTTTACCGGCGACTTCTTGGGGCAGGGTGTGGTTGAAATCAGTCATGGTTTTAACTCCTCGATAGCGAATCGGTGTTGCGCCTGATGGCGCGCTCGTAAACACGGCTTCACTGTCGCGCACTGTCCCCCACCGGGCTTTCGGGCGATTGCCGGGACTGTCGGAGTTTTGCGCTGGAATTTCTCATTCGCCCGCCCTAACCTGCAAAATCATTCGCAGCCAAAGCTTTTGATGGAGCGTTCTGTGCCCCCTGCCAGCCCTGCTACGCCGACAATCAGCCAGCCCGCGCGCATCGCTGCCGAAGCCATGCCGGAGCATCTGCCCGGTGTTGCGGAAACGACCACGCCGCGGCCGCAGATCAAGGATGCAGTGGTGCAGCTGTTCCGCCATCAAACCCTGCTTGAGCCGATCCGCGTGCCATGCGTGGCCGAACCGCTGCTGGTGCTGGTACTGGCCGGCACTGCCCGGGTCGAGGAACGTTCGTTGGGTGGAGAATGGCAGGCGAGCCAGGTCACGGCGGGCGACTTCTTCCTGACCAACACCCGCGAACCTTATGAAATGCGCTGGCAAACCGAAGGTTGCGAGGTCTTCGAAGTCATGCACCTCTACCTCGGCCTGGGCCTGATCGAACAAGCGGCGCGCGAAGCGTTCGGCGAACAGGCCGGTGCAGTGACGTTTGTCGATGTGTCCGGTGCGCGTGACGAGCAGGTCAGCTTCATCCTTGAGCAACTGCGCATCGAACTCACACAACAGCGCCAGCCCAGCGCACTGCTGGTGCACAGCCTGGCTCAGGCGTTGGCGATCCATCTGCTGCGTCATTACCTCGACCCCGACAGCAACCCGCGCCGCGACAACGCCCTGCCCGCCTACAAACTGCACCGGGTGCTTGAAGCCATGAATGCGAATCTGGCGGAGGATTTCAGCCTCAGTCATCTGGCCGCCATCGCCGGGCTGAGCGACTACCACTTCAGCCGCACCTTCAAGCGAGCCACCGGTTTGTCGCCCTCGCAATACTTCATCCGCCTGCGCATGAGCCGCGCGCGTCATCTGTTGCTGGAGACCGCACGCAGCGTGATCGACATTGGCCTGGAGGTTGGCTACTCCAGCCCCAGCCACTTTTCCCAGGTATTCCGCCGCGAAATCGGCGTCACCCCGAGCGCCTATCGCGACGCGCCACGCGGGGCCTGAAGATCGTTCGAAAAGCGACGCAGCAGAATTGGGCAAATCCCGTGGAGGAATCGATTAATAGCCCATGAGCCGCCGCACTTAATCTTCTTCCAAGCCCACTCACGGGCACATAGAAGAGGACGACATCATGCTGAACATTCAAGACAAAGTGATCGTGATTACCGGCGCCAGCAGCGGCATCGGCGAAGCCACCGCACGCCTGCTCGCCGAACGTGGCGCCAAAGTGGTGTTGGGCGCACGGCGCACCGAGCGTCTGGCCGTGATTGCCGAAGAGATCAACGGCGCCGGTGGCCACGCGCAGTTCCGCGCACTGGACGTCACCGATCAGCAGGATGTGCAGCGCTTCGTCGATTTTGCCGTGGAGCATTACGGCCGCGTCGATGTGCTGGTCAATAACGCCGGGGTCATGCCGTTGTCGCGGCTGGACGCGCTGAAGGTCGATGAGTGGAACCGCATGATCGACGTCAACATCCGTGGCGTACTCCACGGCATCGCCGCCAGTCTGCCGTTGATGCAGCGCCAGCGCGCCGGGCAGATCATCAACATCGCCTCAATCGGCGCCTACGCAGTCAGCCCTACTGCGGCGGTGTACTGCGCGACCAAATACGCCGTACGGGCGATTTCCGAAGGCTTGCGTCAGGAGGTGGGCGGCGATATCCGCGTCACCGTCATCGCACCGGGCGTGACCGAATCGGAACTGGCCGAGAGCATTTCCGATGAAGGCGGCCGCGAAGAGATGAAGTCATTCCGCAAGATCGCCATCCCCGCCGAAGCCATCGCCCGCGCGATTGCCTACGCCGTTGAACAACCGGCGGATGTCGACGTCAGCGAACTGATCGTCCGCCCGACGGCGAGCCCTTACTGAGACCAGAAGTCAATCTGTGGCAGCGAGCCTGCTCGCGAAAGCGCTGGATCAGCCGGCAAGATGCTGAATGTGCTGCCGCATTCGCGGGCAAGCCCGCTCCCACTGAGGATCTGTGGCGCCACCAAATCAATGGTCAACACGGAACATTGTGGGAGCGAGCCTGCTCGCGAAAGCGGTGAGTCAGGCGAACATGATGTTGAATGTGCCGCCGCCTTCGCGAGCAGGCTCGCTCCCACAGGGAATCGCGGTGCCGCTGACGAAACGGGCTGGCGCTCATATCCAACCTAACGCGCCCCCGGCCCGATCAACATGCTTTCGATCTCGGCGCCGGGCATCATTTGCTGCAGGCCTTCGATGAGCTTGTCGCCGGCCTCGGTCAGCGCTTCCAGCGGCATGGCCGGCAGGCTTTCGAGGATGAACCACATGTGCTGCGCCTGCGCATCGAGGCGGGTTCGCACGCCTTGGCGCCAGTTCCAGCGCCGGCAGGTCACGCCTTGGTCATCGCGCCAGACCACTTCGCCGGCGTCCGGGAATTCATGCGCGGGCTGGCCTTCTTTTATCGTGTCGAACGGTTCGCTGCCATCGGCGACGACCAGACGCGGTGAGCCGACGTAGGCCTCGGCATTCTCGCCCCCCACGGGAATCGCGTATTCCAGACTGATGGCGTTGTACAGATCAACCACCGGATCGATGCTCGGCAACTCGCCGTCGCGCAACACCCGTTTGCGCAGAGCCTCGGCCGAGCACGGCGTGCGCTGCGGCTTGGCGCCGAACTGGCGAAACACTTCCGCCCAGGCCTGCAAGTGCGCGGGCGCCCATGCCGGACCACCGTTGGCGACGATCTGGCAGGCTTTGGCCAGTGCTTCACCGGCCACGCATGCCTGAGTAATCGGCGCCGCTTGGACGACAATACTCAGCGCTCTGAAGCCCGGCGCCAGTTGCGCAACAGCCGGATCGATTGACGGCACGACAGACAGCATCCCAGAATCCCCCTCATACCCGAATTTCAAACGATGCTAGCGATCAATGACCAAGAAAGTCAATATACCGACCGAGGCCGGCGCCGACGTCGAGACCGTCAGCGCAGCGGTTTCCCGCACGCTCAAACAGGCGCGCAAACAACAGGGCATCACGCTGGACGAATTGTCCCGGCGCTCCGGCGTGAGCAAAGGCATGGTGGTCGAGATCGAGAAAGGCTCGGCCAACCCGAGCATCGCGACATTGTGCAAAATCGCCGCGGCGCTGGGCTTGTCCGTCGCAGACTTCGTCAACGTCGCCGCCACCCCGGCGGCGCATCTGATCGACAGTGAGGACATCCCCACGCTGTGGACCGGTGAGCTGGGTGGATCAGCGCGCCTGCTAGCCGGCACCAGCGGCCCGAACATGCTCGAGTTGTGGCGCTGGGAGCTGTTTCCCGGCGAGTCATTTGCTTCAGCCGGTCATCCGAATGGCACCACCGAGTTGTTTCATGTTGAGAAAGGCACGTTGCATCTGAAAGTTGGCGATGCCGAGCTGATTGTCGGGCCTGGGTGTTCGGCGGTAGCGCGGACGGATGTGGCGCATGGATATGCCAACCATGGGCGCTCGAAACTGGTTTTCACGATGTCGGTGACTGAACTGCATCAGGGTGCCAGAGAAAGCCCCTCACCCTAACCCTCTCCCCGAGGAGAGGGAACTGTCCGGGTTGACCATCACAGGGAGCATTCCCCTTGAAACCACACGATCAGCGTGACGGCGGATGCTCCGTCGAAACCGAATTGGCCGCTTCCACATCCGACATGTCTTCTTCTACAGGCGCCTCATCGTCCGGCGGCAAAGGCACCTCGGGGTTTTCGCGCTTGGGATCGTGCCCGGTCTCGTTGTCGGTGGGGCGCGTCACGGCTTGTTGCGACTGGTTGCCCGGTGCGTTTTCATCAATGCCCATGTCGGTCTCCGATGTTATTCAGCGATAGGTACCTGAACGTGTGAAATGCCCTTGCATGACAAGTGCCCGGCAATGGACGAACGGCGTTCTGTAGAGAACGCAAAAGCCTGCTATCGAGGCAGGCTTTCGCTTTGGATTGAAGGCTTACTTCTGCTGCGTCAGCGCCGAGTAGCTGTTCATCAGGTTGCGGTAGTTGGGAATGCGCTGCGACAACAGATTGCCCAGGCCTTCAATGTCGTTGCGCCAGTCGCGGTGCAGCTCACATGCTACAGAGAACCAGTTCATCATCTGCGCGCCAGCCTGAGTCATGCGGCTCCACGCGGCTTGCTGAACAGTGGTGTTGAAAGTGCCGGACGCATCAGTCACCACGAACACATCAAAACCTTCCGCCAGTGCCGACAGGGTCGGGAACGCTACACAGACATCCGTTACGACACCGGCAATGATGATCTGCTTGCGCCCGGTGGCCTTGATTGCCTTGACGAAGTCCTCGTTGTCCCAGGCGTTGATCTGACCTGGGCGAGCGATGTACGGCGCGTCCGGGAACATCTCTTTCAGCTCCGGCACCAGCGGACCGTTCGGGCCTTGTTCGAAGCTGGTGGTGAGGATGGTTGGCAGGTCGAAGAACTTGGCCAGATCCGCCAGCGCCAGCACGTTGTTCTTGAACTCGTTCGGCGAGAAGTCCTGCACCAGCGAAATCAGACCGGTCTGGTGGTCAACCAGCAGCACGATAGCGTCGTCTTTGTTCAGGCGGTTGTAGGTTGGAGTGGTCATGGTGTGCGTCCCTTTTCAAGTTTGAAGTTTGTTGTTGCGTTCAAGTTGGGTACAGATTACTGACGCACAGCAAAGGGATAAATCGGCTGAAAAGCGTTTCACCGTCAACTCAAAGAGGACAATGCCACGAGTCGAAATGCTAGGCGGCTAATCCGGCGGAACGGCGCCATGCTATGCTCCGACAGAGAAAACGAGGGGTTAACAATGAGCGAATCAGCCACTGACAGCGTCGCGAGCGAAGTATGCAAGCTTGCAGAAAAACACCGCATTGGCGCCGAGCGTGACGGCCTGAGCCGCATGGCGGCAACGATAACGCAACTGGCTGGTGATGCCGTCGAGCTGGATAATGTTGAGCAGTTGCTGGTTAATCTGAAGCGAAAGGGTGTGTTGAACAAGGCAGAAATCATGGCCTTGCAAGGACGTTACCTTCAGGAAAAAAGGCGTTCGAAAAAGCAGCTCAGCGCATGACATTCGACCCCTTCGGCGATTTCGAAACTGAAGGCTACCTTCGCAACTCGCTCAAGCTGAAAGACCCGGTTGAAGTAAAGGAATCGGAACATCTCTCTTTCGAAGCCAGTATCGAAGACGCCCTTGCTCATCTGGCAAAAAAGAGATCCATCGACTATCAAGCGATACTCAAAACTCATGAAATCCTGTTTGCCGGTTTCTACCCATGGTCAGGCAAAGACAGGAATGAGCTTGTTCCCCACCTCGCGGTTTTCAAAGGATCAAAAGAAGATCCGCATCACACACCTTTCGAGCGACCTGAGCTGATCAAAAGATCCGTCGAATATGCGCTGGAGCTCGCTACAAACAAAAAACGCTTCCGCGAGCGCCCCGGCGAGGTGATGGGCCAATTGGCTTTCGCTCATCCGTTTCTGGATGGTAATGGGCGGACCATCCTGCTCGTTCACATGGAACTGTGCTATCGAGCCAAGTTCGCCATCGATTGGTCGAAGACCAACAAAGATGCGTATTTACGGGCGCTCAGCGACGAGATCCGCGATCCTTCCAGAGGCTACCTGGACGACTATCTGAAGCCCAACGTCGTAGACATCTCAAGCCGTGAGGAATGGCCCGAAGTGATTGGCGGTATCAAAGGGTTGGACGGTTTGGACAAGGAAGGAATCGTCTACGCGAATCTGGACAATCCCGACATTCAGCAACTGTATGAAACCTACAGAACGCAGCCAATAAAGTGACCACGAAGCCTGCTGTTAAAAGCAGGCTTTATTTGTCTGGCGGCCTGCGCGACGCAGACCTGCTTACGCGCCCTGACGACTCAAGCTGAAATTCACTCAATCGTAGAACGGCTCAACCAACGCCCGACTACCGACAAAGAAACTGTCCGCCACCAGGCGCAACGGTTGCAGATCCACGTCGCTGGCCTTGTCGCTTATCAATTGCTGGAAGTGGCGGTAGACCGCTGCGTACTCGCCCTCCTCCGAGACGCTTTGGCGCACGCCGTCGATGCTCAGCACCGCGCCGCCATTGTCCAGGCGCAGAACGCCCTCGGTGCAACGGATTTCGATGTTCCACAGTTCGTCATGGCCATGGTCGAAATCGAACTCGGCGCGCACGTCGAGCTGATGCGCATCAGACATTTTGATCGAGGCGGCAATCGGCGACTGGCAGTTGCTCGGCACGCGCAGTTCGGCGGCTTCGACAAACAGCGGCAGCGCCAGCAGGTGGGTGACGATCGACAAGGCGTTGATGCCCGGGTCGAAGACGCCGAGACCGCCCGGCTGCCAGATCCATGCCTGACCCGGATGCCACTTGCGCACGTCCTCCTTCCAGTCGATCTGCACGCTTTGCAGGGTGCGGCCGGCAAGCCAGTCGCGGGCGGCGGCGATGCCCGGTGCGTAGCGCGAGTGCCAGGCGAACAAAGCGCTGACGCCTTGTACGGCGACTTGATCGACCAGGGCCATGGCTTCGCCCAATGTCGCACAGGGAGGCTTTTCCACCAGCACGTGCTTGCCGGCCGCCAATGCCTGTTGCACCAGCGCGAAGCGCCCTTGTGGCGGCGTGCAGAAAGCAATCGCATCGACGCTCGGGCCGTTCTCGAGCAGTTCGCCCAGCGACTGGAAGTTCTCCACCCCGGCGCAAGGTTTGCCTTGGGTAGCGACCGCCACCAACTGGAACGCCGGGTTGGCGAGGATGGCGGGAACGTGTTGATCCTGGGCGATCTTGCCGTAGCCCACCAGGCCGAGACGAATCGGTTGCATTACAGACTCCTGTTGTTGTTTTGGTCTTTGCAGCGCAGCGGCAAGAATACGTGTTTCTGCACCCGTCTCCAATCGTCATACTATTTAAATCGAGTTTGGTCGCGGCGAACGCATGGCTTATTCGTCATTTCTTCTTACACCTTTTGTCGTCCGATCCCGCACCGCGCGGCGATCGGCAGCCGGCGATCAGCCTCAGTTTGCTATCATGCGGCGCTTTTACGGTTAACCCCTCGCCAGTCCTGCCGACTGGCGGGCTGCAAAAGGCGGTATTAGATGACGGCTTTGTTGACTCGCCGCAAGGTACTTGCGGGAATGGGCGTGCTCGGGCTCGGCCTACTCGCCGGTTGCGATACCCGTGGCCAACTGTCGTACAAGTACGGCAAGGATCTGAGCGACAAGATCCTCGGACGCACCTTCAAGCTGAAGAATCCCGAAGGCGAAACCATGTCTCTGTCGAGCTTTCGCGGGATGATGCCGATGATCTTTTTCGGTTTCACCCAGTGCCCGGCCGTTTGCCCCACCACCCTGGCCCGCGCCGCACAGATAAAAAAACTGATGGGCCGCGACGGCGACCGTTTGCAAGTGGTGTTCATCACCCTCGACCCTGAGCGCGACACGCCGCAGATCCTCGACGCCTACGTCAAAGCCTTCGACCCGAGCTTCGTCGCGCTGTACGGCACGCTTGAGGAAACCAAGGCCACCGCCAAGGAATTCGACGTGTTCTACGAGAAAGTCCCGGCCGGCGACACCTACACCATCTCCCACACGTCCACCAGCTACGTCTACGATTCGCGTGGTGAGTTGCGCCTGGGCCTGTCCACTTCGCTGACAGCCCAAGAGTGCACGGAAGATTTGCTTACTGTTATGGAGGTCTGCTGATGCATCCCGTTCTGAATCACCTCAAACGCACCGTATGTGCACTGTCCCTGCTCGGCCTGGCCTTCCAGGTGTCGGCGCAGACCAAAGTCAACGATGCCTGGGTCCGTGCCACCGTGCCGACCCAGTCCGCCAGCGGCGCGTTCATGACCGTCACTGCCGACAGCGACAGCAAGCTGCTCAGCGTTGCCTCGCCAGTGGCCAAGGACGTTCAGATTCATGAAATGAGCATGAAGAACGATGTGATGACCATGGGCCCGGTGAAGTCGGTTGAGTTGCCTGCCGGCAAAGCCGTGAGCTTCGATCCGAACGGCTACCACGTCATGCTGATGGGCCTGACCGGTCAGTTGAAGGAAGGCGAAAACGTGCCGCTGACCCTGACCGTGGAAAACGCCAAGGGCGAGAAAGAAACCATCGAAGTCAAAGCACCGATTCGCGCGCTGACCAACATGGGCGGCCACGATCACAGCAAGATGCATTGATCGCTGACTGAAAGACTGTTCGCCTGACAGAAAAACGGGGCGGCTTGATCGATGATCAGGCCGCCCCGTTTTTTTGATGTGTGCAGAATTAACGCTTGCGGGCCAATGCGTTGCGCACGCTTTCCGGTGACATCCCTGCGCTGGAACGGGTCATGGGTTCAACGACGGTCCCCTTGGCCAACTGTTCCTTGCGCTTCGTTACCTGACGCCAGTGGTAAGCGAAATATCCGACTGCTACCACGATCCCCAACCAACCGAACACCGAACTCACGAAGAACCACAGCGCCAGTGTGACCCACACGGTTTTCGAGTTGAACAACTTCAAACTGTCGTCGGCAGGCACCGGTTCGACCGGCGTCTGTGGCGCCTCCGGTACTTTGTGCATCCCCTGCAGATCAAAGCGCAGCGCGAAGTCCGCCCCGGGCACAGGCACCTCGATCTGATTGCCTTCAGCACGATGCACGCGAATTTCGCCATCGACGAGCGAGACGGAGCTGAAACTGATCTGGGTGTCACAGCGAATCTCGCCGTTGACCAGGGTCACGACCGTTCGTTGTGAGTCAGCGGGAGTGTCGCGCATGTCGATTCCTTGAGCGTTCCACGTCGGACGACGTGCGAAGGGAAAATCCGTTGGAGGCAAATGCTACTGAGTGGCTACTACGCTGTCCAGAAGCGTGAACCCGGCTGCAAGTTATCCGGCTCGAGCGTGTTCGGAGTAACCAGCCTGATGGAAAGCGTGCTTTACATCTGAATCAACATCAGCAACCATGTAAAGGGTCTTTTACATAGGAAGTGAAGAATGAACCGGTACCACCTCGAATTGGGCGCAGCATTATTCCTCTACATGCTGGTGCTGACCGCATCATTGATTGCCTCGCAATACCTGATGGATGCGCACCTCCTGCTGCGCTCGGCCGTCGCACTGACGCCGATCATTCCGGCGGCCCTGATGTGCTGGGCCATCGTGCGGAACATGCGACGCATGGACGAAATGCATCTGCGCATCCAGTTCGAAGCCTTGGGGTTCGCCTTTGCCGCCTCGGCATTGGTGACCTTCAGCTACGGTTTTCTGGAGAACGTCGGCGCCCCGCATATCCCGTGGACGTGTGTGTGGCCGGTAATGGGGCTGATGTGGATTGTCGGCCTGCACATTGCGCGACACCGCTACCAATGAAAAACCGTCTCAAGGAATTGCGCGCCGAGCGCAAGTGGTCGCAGGTCGATCTGGCCGAACGCCTGAACGTGTCGCGCCAGACGATCAACGCCATCGAAAACGAACGCTACGATCCGAGCCTGCCATTGGCGTTTCAGATTGCCCGGGCGTTTGAGCTGCCGATTGAGAGCATTTTTGATGATGGCGAATCTTGAATGGCAAAAGGGGCAACACACGTTGCCCCTGTTCGATCAACTCCCCGCACCACCATGCGCTTCTTCAAAGAAGTAATCCTTCCAGCTCCCCGCCTTGTTTTTCAGCACGCCCAGTTCCTGCAATTTCTCGGCGTAGATGAATGTGCGTTGCGGTACGACGGTGAAGTCGATTTCCGGGTCTTTGACGATTTGCTCGACCAGTGCCAGCGGCAGTTTCGATTGCTCTACACGGATGTAGGCCTGGGCGGCGGCGGGTTTGTCGGCTTTGATGATGTTCTCCGCTTCCGCCAGTGCGTCGTAGAACGCCTTGTAGGTTTTCGGGTTTTCGTCGTGGAATTTTTCAGTGGTGTAGAGCACGTTGAACGTCGCCGGGCCGCCGAGGATGTCGTAGGAACTGAGCACTTTATGCACGTTGGGGTTTTGCAGTGCCTGGTACTGGAACGGCGGGCTGGAGAAGTGCGCGTTGATTTCCGAGCCACCGGCGATCAGCGCGGCGGTGGCGTCCGGGTGCGGCAGACTGACCGAAATGTTGTCGAACTTCTTGAACTGGTCATTACCGAATTCCCTGGCGGTTTCAATTTGCAGGGTACGAGACTGGAAGCCTACGCCTGCGGCTGGCACGGCGATGCGATCCTTGTCGCTGAAGTCCTTGAGGGTTTTGATGTTCGGGTTGTTGGTGAGCAGGTAATTGGGCATCGAGCCCAGCGCGGCGATGGCTTTGACGTTCTGCTTGCCCTTGGTGCGATCCCACACGGTGAGCATCGGCGGCACGCCGGCCGAGACGACGTCCAGCGCACCGGTGAGCAGCGCCTCGTTCATCGCCGTGGCGCCGGAAATGCTGTTCCAGTCGACCTTGATCTCCAGGCCCTGGGCCTTGCCGTGTTTCTCGATCAGTTGTTGATCGCGCACGACGTCGAGAATCAGGTAACCGATGCCGAATTGCTGGGCGATGCTGATTTTGCCCTCGGCCCGGGCGCCGCTGCTGAACAGCGCGCCCGCTGCCAGAGTTGCGGCCAACAGAGTCAGCGCAGAACGTTTGAACGGTGTGGCCATGACAACCTCGCAGCATGGGTGGGCTGAAAGGCCTGACTTTATAGCTATAAAAAATAGATATTAAATACCTTTATTGCATATCGATAGCACTGTGCGGTTTGATGCCTGCCGAGTAAATTCTTGAGCAGCGGAGTACCTACAACAGTCTGAAACAAAAAACTGTCTTGGCTGAAAAGCCACACATCGGCCAGAAGGCGCGCGAGCGCTGGTGCGCACACTTTTCCAATGATCGCAAACCACAGGTTTAAAAAGCCGATCAGCCTTCCTGCCCTTGGTATCATCACCCACACTCTTTTGACCCTTTGATGACAAGCAGGCCTTTTTGTGAGCGCTCTTTTCAATTGGCTGCGGCGGCCGAATGCCCGTCTTTTTTCTCTCATCGTTCTGGTATTGGTCGTGCCGGTGTGCCTGCGTGCAGCGTTGGGCTGGTCGACACCGCTGGGCTTTTTGTCGGATCTGGCCGTGGGCAGTTTGCTGGTGGTAACGCTGCATCGCCGCGCATGGTGGCTGGCCTTGCCGGTGCTGATGTTCTGGGCGCTGCTGGCGATCGCCACGGCAGAATTGGTCAGCGCCGTCGGCCGCCTGCCGACGCCTTCGGATATTCACTATCTGATCGACCCGCAATTCGTCGAAAACTCCACTGGCGGCGGACTTGCGCACCCTGCCCTGGCCATGGCTTTGCTGGGTGCTTTGGTTTTCTGGCTGCTGGCCCAATTTATGGGGCGCGGTCTGGCTCGTCCGGCGTTGCCGCGCGCTGCGTGGGCCGCGCCGATCGCTTTGTTCGCCGCGCAATGGGGCGCGCTAAACCTGTGGCCGAATGACGGCGACGCCTGGCGCCTGTACAACCTGCCGCATCAGTTGCTTGCCAGTGAAGTCGCCGACCTGCAGATCCAGGCCGAGGAATGGCTCGACGGTGACCTTGAGGAACCCGCACCGGCGATGGCCGGGCTCACCGACGTCGACCTCAATGGCCAGAAGCTGCTCGCCGCGCCGGGCCAGGCGCGCAATGTATTGATCATCGCGCTCGAAGGCATCCCCGGCGCCTACATCCGCGCCAACCGTGAGGCGATCGGCAGTCATTATCAGGAAGACCTGATGCCCAACCTCAGCCGCTGGGCCGAGCGCGGCATGAACACCCCGGACTACGTGCTGCACACCCATCAGACCATTCGCGGTCTGTATGCCATGCTCTGCGGTGACTACGACAAGCTCAACAACGGCACGCCCAAAGGCGTGGAAATGCTCACCCTCAACGAGCGCAATCAGGCCTGCCTGCCGGCGCAACTACGCGAGCACGGCTTCAGCACTCATTATTTGCAGGGCGCCGGCCTGCGCTTCATGGCCAAAGACAAGATCATGCCGCACATCGGTTTCGATGCGACCCATGGTCTGGAATGGTTCAGCAACAGCAACTATTTGGAATTCCCCTGGGGCAAGGACGACAAGGCGTTTTTCGAAGGTGCGCTGGATTACGTCGGCCAACTGAAGAAGCAAAAACAGCCGTGGATGCTCACGCTGCTGACGGTCGGCACCCATCAGCCCTACTCGGCACCGGAGGATTATCTGCAGCGTTATGAGACGCCCAAGCAGGCTGCCGTCGGTTATCTCGACGATGCGCTGGATCAGTTTCTTGCCGGACTTGAGCGCCAGGGCGTTCTCAAGGACACGCTGGTAGTGATCACCTCGGATGAATCCCACGGCATCGACGGTGTGCGACTGGCCTCCTCGTGGGGTTTCAACCTGACGCTGGCACCGGAGCAGGCGCAACTGCCGCGTCTGAATGCCGGGGTCTACGGCCACGTCGATCTGAGCACCTCGATCCTCGACTATTTCGACCTGCCGGTGCCGACTGCGCTGAGCGGCCGCTCGCTGTTTCGCGACTACGATTCCGGGCGAGAAATCATGTCGTTCACCAACGGCAAGCTGCGCTACCACGACGGCCAGGGCATCTTCTCCGAATGCGACCTGCCGCGCCGCTGCCGCTACTACCAAAGCACCGGCTTCATCGCCGAAAGCGCCACCTACAAAGGCACCTACAGCGGCCATCCGGCCCGGCAGATCGCCGCGCGCGCCGATGCGCTGGACCTGTCCCTGCTGCGCACACCACTCAATCATCGCTACCAGTTCGGCAGCAACAACATCATCCCTCTGCAAGCGCAGATCAAGGATGACTGGGCCGACAACCTGATCGGCGCGCAATACCTGGAAATGCCCAAAGGCTCGCACACCCGCGTGCGCCTGACCGTGCGCTCGGTCGATCCGCAGCAGGCGGCGTACATTCAGCTCAAGGCCAAGGAATTTGAACAGGACGTGCAACTGGGCCTGCCAGCAGAAATGATCGCCACGGCGGACCAGCCGCTGGAGATGGATTTCAGCTTTGAAAACCCGCAGCCGCGCAAAGCGTTCTCGTTTCATTTGCTGGGGTATGGCAATGGCGCGGTTGAGGTCTCGGACTTCAGCGTGATCACTGAACTGCCGGGGCAGGATGAAATACTTGATGAAGTGCCCGAGGACGATACCGCGCAATCGAGTTGAAGTCTTACTTGTCGAAGGAGAAATGGTTGGAGCCGTCAGCTACCCGACTTCTGGCAGCTCCAACCTACTGATGTTTCATCTATCAAGTTTGAAATTGCCTGTCACTTCGCTCCCCTCTTTTTTCAACAGCAAACTGACCGTGCCTTTTACAGATTTTCGATGGTCGGCAAAAGTTACAGTGACCGAACCGGATTGAATGGGTTTGGACTCGCCACTGATAACGACGTCCCACGTCAGTTGTCCTGATGGGTACGGAACGGTGTGGGGCCCATCGCCTTCGAGAGAGGTCGGAACAGAAAAAGCGACCCAGTGCTTGTTACCGTCGTTTCCGATAATTACAAATTCCGTATTTGCATCATGGAAAACAAATGAATTACCACGGAGAAATTCTTTCCCATTTTCAGACGCGACAAAGTTACCGGACGCATTTGGTTTTTTCAGATAATCACTTGCTGTTTTCTGAGACATGTCGCTATTCCCTTATAGGTGATTAAGACCGCTTCGCATTGACTGCAATTTATTGTCATCGCTCAACACTGACCACTGTCAGAACTGACAGTCTTTAAGACCCATTCGAAGTAAAAGCGCTGTTATTCATAGCGACAGCGGAGGCAGTAAAAGAGTCTGGCTATCACCGACCAATACCGCGCCTATTAGCCGACTTGCCAACTCGGGTCTAGCCTTACCAGTCCGAAGTCGGCACGAGCCGGCCGCAGACCTGATAGGGATACGAACATGGCAAACGAATCGAAATGCCCGTTCAACCACGCCGCCGGCGGCGGTACGACGAACCGTGACTGGTGGCCGAATCAACTCAATCTGAAAATCCTCAGCCAGCATTCTCCCAAGTCCGATCCGCTGGGCCAGGACTTCGACTACGCCAAAGCCTTCAAAAGCCTCGATTTTCAGGCGTTGAAACAAGACATCAGAGCGCTGATGACTGACTCCCAGGACTGGTGGCCGGCCGACTTCGGCCATTACGGCCCGCTGTTCGTGCGCATGGCCTGGCACAGCGCCGGGACCTATCGCACTGCCGATGGCCGTGGTGGCGCCGGCTCCGGACAGCAACGCTTCGCCCCGCTCAACAGTTGGCCGGACAACGTCAGCCTCGATAAGGCCCGTCGCTTGCTGTGGCCGATCAAGCAGAAATACGGACGCAACATCTCCTGGGCCGACCTGATCGTGCTTACCGGCAACGTCGCGCTGGAATCCATGGGCTTCAAGACCTTCGGTTTTTCCGGGGGCCGCGCCGATGTCTGGGAACCGGATGAAGACGTGTACTGGGGTTCGGAAACCGAGTGGCTGGGCGGCGACAACCGTTACGGCAAGAGCAATGGCCCGGTGCAGGAGCCCGGCGACGGCACGCTGGTGGCTGAGCCCGATCTGCATGGCCGTGAAGAAAGCCGCACCGATCAGGGTGAACGCAATCTGGAAAATCCCCTCGCCGCCGTGCAGATGGGCCTGATCTACGTCAACCCGGAAGGCCCTGAAGGCAACCCGGACCCGGTGGCCTCGGCCAAGGATATTCGCGAAACCTTCGGCCGCATGGCCATGAACGACGAAGAAACCGTGGCGCTGATCGCAGGCGGCCACGCGTTCGGCAAGACCCACGGCGCCGGCCCGGCCGACAATGTCGGCCCAGAGCCGGAAGCGGCCGGTCTGGAGCAACAGGGTCTGGGCTGGAAAAACGCCTTCGGCACCGGTAAAGGCGCCGACACCATCACCAGTGGTCTGGAAGTGACCTGGACCACCACACCAACGCAGTGGAGCAACAACTATCTGGAAAACCTGTTCGGCTTCGAGTGGGAGCTGACCAAAAGCCCGGCGGGCGCCAATCAGTGGCAACCGAAAAACGGCGCCGGTGCAGGCACCGTTCCCCACGCTCACGATCCTAACAAGAAGCTCTCGCCGACCATGCTCACCTCGGATCTGGCGTTGCGCTTCGATCCTGCCTACGAACAAATCTCGCGGCGCTTTCTGGCCAATCCCGATCAGCTCGCCGACGCGTTCGCCCGCGCCTGGTACAAGCTGATCCATCGCGACATGGGTCCGCTCTCTCGCTACCTCGGCCCGGAATTGCCACAAGAGGAATTGCTCTGGCAAGACCCGCTGCCCGACGTGACGCACCCGCTGATCGATGACAGCGACGCCACTGCGCTGAAAAACAAGGTGCTGGCTTCAGGGTTGTCAGTGTCGCAACTGGTTTCGACCGCGTGGGCGGCGGCATCGACCTTCCGCGGTTCGGACAAGCGCGGTGGCGCCAACGGCGGACGCTTGCGTCTGGCCCCGCAGAAGTTCTGGCAGGCCAACCAGCCCGAGCAATTGGACAAGGTGCTAAGCACACTGGAAGGCATTCAGAACGAGTTCAACGGTTCTGCTGCCAATGGCAAGAAGATCTCGTTGGCTGACCTGATCGTCCTGGCCGGTAACGCCGGGGTGGAAAAAGCTGCGCAAAACGCCGGGCATTCGGTGTCGGTGCCGTTTTCACCGGGCCGCGTCGATGCTTCGCAGGAGCAGACTGATGTCGAATCGTTCGGCTTCCTCGAACCGATCGCCGATGGTTTCCGCAATTACAGCAAAGGCAAATACACGGTTGCGGCAGAAACCCTGCTGATCGACAAGGCGCAG
The DNA here is from genome assembly GCF_014268585.2 of Pseudomonas iranensis. Classification (NCBI taxonomy): domain Bacteria; kingdom Pseudomonadati; phylum Pseudomonadota; class Gammaproteobacteria; order Pseudomonadales; family Pseudomonadaceae; genus Pseudomonas; species Pseudomonas iranensis. Next base: position 2,576,377 of record NZ_CP077092.1, on the reverse strand, counting down.
TTGCTGACGCTCACGGCACCGGAAATGACCGTGCTGCTGGGTGGTTTGCGGGTATTGAACACCAATGTCGGCCAGACGCGGCATGGCGTGTTCACCGACAAAACCGAAACGCTGAGCAATGACTTTTTCACCCACCTGCTGGACATGGGTGTGGAGTGGACGCCGACCTCGCGGGATGCCGATGAGTTTGAAGGCCGTGACCGCAAGACCGGGGCGCCAAAGTGGACGGCGACTCGAGTGGATCTGGTGTTCGGCTCCAATGCGCAACTGCGCGCATTGGCCGAGGTCTATGCCAGTTCCGACGCGAAGGCGCAGTTCGTCAATGATTTCGTCAAGGCATGGACGAAGGTGATGAATCTGGATCGGTTTGACCTGCGTAAATAATTGTTTCTTGTGCAAATGAAAATGCCGCTCGTTGAGCGGCATTTTTTTTACTTGGGATTATGTGGTGCTGGAGATAACCAGCCCCTCACCCCAGCCCTCTCCCAATGGGAGAGGCGGAAAGGGAGCCGATTTCTGTTGGTTTCAAGACCTTAGTTCGATGCCAGAATTTCAGGTCGGTGTAACTCGAATATTCACCTCGGTCAGTCCCCTCTCCCTCTGGGAGAGGGTTAGGGTGAGGGGCGGTCGGAAGCTGGAATACGGACCTTTATGATCATCAAAATCAAAAGATCGCAGCCTCGTTCCACTCGACAGCTCCTACAGGATCGGGTTACGCGAGGCTTTTGCTTACCACTTCATACACATCACTGGACAGCGACCCCGACGCCAGAATCCGCTCCAGCTCAGCCTTCATCAACGCCTGACGCGCGCTGTCGTATTTGCGCCAGCGGGTCAGCGGGGCCAGTTGGCGCGAGGCGATCTGTGGGTTGAAGCCGTTCAGTTCGATCACCAGATCGGCAAGGAAGCGATAACCGGAACCGTCCGCCGCGTGGAAGTTGATCAGGTTCTGCCCGGCGAACGCGCCGATCAGCGCCCGCACCTTGTTCGGGTTCTTGATGTTGAACGCCGGGTGCTGCATCAACGCCTTCACCCGCTCCAAACCGCCCGGCAAGGTGCTGCCGGCCTGCACGCTGAACCACTGATCCATGACCAGCGGATTGTCCTTGAAGTGCTCGGCGAAGCTGGCCAAAGCCAAAGCCTTCTGTTCTTCGAACGGCGAGTTGACCAGCACCGCCAGCGCAGTCAAGCGCTCGGTCATGTTGTCGGCGGTCTCGAACTGCTCCAGCGCCGCCGCCAGCACTTCCGGCTTGCCGCTGAGCATCAGGTACGACAGGGCAATGTTCTGCAAGGCGCGACGAGCGAAGTGCTCTGCCTCGGCCACGTACGGAGTCTTTTTCGACAGATCGCGGTTGGCCTGATAACGCAGCCACAGCGCTTCGAACAAGCCTTCGGCGAGTTGCTTGCGGGCGAACTCGCGAGCGACATGAATCGCCTCGACGTTAGCCACTTCGCTGATCTCGGTGAGATAGGCCTCACCCGGCAGCGAGAGCATTTCGGCAACCATCGCCTGATCCAGCGACTCGTCGGACAGCACCGTGCGCAGCGCCGACACCAAACGCGGATCGAGCTTCAGGCTCTCGCCTTTCTGATGTTGGCCGATCAACTCTTGAAGCACTTGCACCGAAAGTTGCTGACCGGCATCCCAGCGGTTGAAGCCGTCGCTGTCGTGCTGCATCAGGAACATCAGTTGATCGCGGTTGTACGGGAAGCTCAATTTCACTGGCGCCGAGAAGCCGCGCAGCAGCGACGGCAACGGCTGTGCGTTGATGTCGACGAAAGTGAAGGTCTGCTCGGCTTCGGTCACCGAGATCACCCGAGTGGTGCCTTGTGCTGAAGCTTCGCCGGCCAGACGCAGGGCGATTTCGTTGCCCTGGCTATCAAGCAGCCCGAGCTCGACCGGAATCACGAACGGCAGTTTTTCTACCTTGTCCGGGGTCGGCGGGCAGCTCTGGCGGAAGGTCAGGTTGTAGGTTTTCGCCGCAGCGTCGTAGGACTCGCTGACGGCCAGACGCGGTGTGCCGGCCTGGCTGTACCAGCGTTTGAACTGGCTGAGATCAACGCCATTGGCATCTTCCATGGCCTTGACGAAGTCGTCGCAGGTCACGGCCTGGCCGTCGTGGCGTTGGAAGTACAGATCGCTGCCCTTGCGGAAGCCTTCGGCGCCCAGCAAGGTGTGGATCATGCCGACCACTTCCGAGCCCTTTTCGTACACGGTCAAGGTGTAGAAGTTGGAAATCTCGATGAAGCTGTCCGGGCGCACGGCGTGGGCCATGGGACCTGCATCTTCGGCGAACTGGTGGGTACGCAGGTACGCCACGTCCTGAATGCGCTTGACCGTCGCCGAGTTCATGTCCGAGGAGAAACCGGCATCGCGGAATACCGTGAAACCTTCCTTGAGCGACAGCTGGAACCAGTCGCGGCAGGTCACGCGGTTGCCCGACCAGTTGTGGAAGTATTCGTGGGCGACGATCGCCTCGACCCGCTGGTGCGCGGCGTCGGTGGCGGTTTCGGCACGGGCCAGCACGGCGCTGGAGTTGAAGATGTTGAGGCCCTTGTTCTCCATCGCGCCCATGTTGAAATCGTTGACCGCGACGATCATGAAGATGTCCAGATCGTACTCGCGACCGTAGACCTCTTCGTCCCAGCGCATGGACTTCTTCAGGCTGTTCATCGCGTGCTGGCACTTGTCGATGTTTTCCGGCTCGACATAAATGCGCAGCGCGACATTGCGCTGGCTCATGGTGGTGAAGGTGTCTTCGACGCACCACAGATCACCGGCGACCAGCGCAAACAGGTACGCCGGTTTCTTGAACGGGTCTTCCCAAGTCGCCCAGTGCCGGCCGTCTTCGCCGGGGCCGGAAGCGATCGGGTTACCGTTGGAGAGCAACACCGGGTAGCTGTGCTGTTCGGCCACGACGGTGGTGGTGAACTTGCTCATCACATCCGGGCGGTCGAGGTAATAGGTGATCTTGCGAAAGCCTTCGGCCTCGCACTGGGTGCAGAACATCGTGCCGGACTTGTACAGGCCTTCCAGCGCGGTATTGGTTTCCGGGTGGATGCGCACGCTGGTGTCGAGGGTGAAGGTTTCACTGGTTGGCTGCAGAGTCAGGTGGCTGTCGGAGACTTGATAGTCAGCGGCGCTCAGCTCCTGGTCCGCCAGCGTCACCGACAGCAGCTCGAGTTGCTGGCCGTCGAGCACCAGCGGCGGCAGGCCGGCGCCGCGCTCCGGGTTGCGGCGCATCACCAGTTGCGCGTGAACCAGGCTGTGGTCCTCGAACAACTCGAAGGTCAGGTGGGTTTCGTCAATCAGGTACTCGGGCGCCTGATAGTCCTTGAGATAGATCATCTTCGGTTGTTCGGTGCGCATGCGGGAATCCTTATTGATGCACGGCGAGCTGGTACGCCGTGTATTTACGAATGTTGATCACGCCGGTGTCGAAGATCAGGTACTGACCCTTGATCCCCAGCAGCGTGCCTTCGGCAATCGGGTTCTTGTCCAGGTTGAAGCTGACGATTTTCGCCGGGTATTGCTCGACGGGATAGCGGATTTCCAGCGGTTCGACATCGGCAATCGTCTGAATCGCCTGTAGGCCGAATCGCTCCTGCAACCCTTGCAGGCCTTCGGCGCAGCTTTCGAACAACTGATCGCGCACCTGCGCCAGATCCACCGCCGCCGCATCACCTTTGAGCAGGGCGCGCCAGTTGGTTTTGTCCGCCACCTGGCTGCGGAACAGGTCCTCGACAAAGCCCGATTGCTGGCGTGTCGACACACGCATGATTGGCAAGGCTTGACTCGCGCCCTGGTCGAGCCAGCGGGTCGGCAACTGCGTAGCACGGGTGATGCCAACCTTGATGCCTGACGAATTGGCCAGGTAAACCACATGGTCAGTCATGCAGAATTTCTCGCCCCACTCCGGATCGCGGCAGGTGCCGGCGTCGAAGTGGCAACGCTCCGGACTCATGATGCACAGGTCGCACTGCGCCAGTTTGGTCATGCACGGGTAGCAATAACCCTGACTGAAACTGGTTTTGGTCTTGCGCCCGCAATGGGTGCAGTGGATCGCCCCCAAAAATTCCAGACGCAACGTGCTGCCGATCAACGGATTGACCGGCACCTCGACGTCATCCAGACGAAACGCGTATTGCACGTTCGACCCGTCCAGGCGCGCCGACATTTTGCTGATTGCACCGCGGCCAATCTCGATCAATGGATGGCATCCGACTTGAACAGGATGTTCGGCACTTCGATCGACTTCGACGCACATTCTTGCGGGCCCATGTAACCGGTGCGCTGGTCTTCAGGCAGGTTCTGGATTTCCCAGGCAATCATCGCCTGCAACGACAGCTCGCGCTGTTCGGCAGTGAGTTTGTTGCCGTCGGACCATTTGCCGATTTCCACGGCCAGTTTCAGGCTTTCGTAGATGTCCGGGGTGATGTTGCTGATCATGTCGTTGAAAGAGGACATCAGGGTCTCCGTGCTCTTTGCTGAAACAAAAAATGTTAGACGGCCAGTTTACGGCGGTTATACATACCGCCCAACAAACCGGTGAAGCATCCGATGAGTAACCCGCTCAGGTGCGCGGCGTTGGCGATCTGGCCGAAACCGATCAGCGAGATCAGCCCGGACATGCACACCACCAGCCACACCAGCATCATCACCAGCACGCCGCGCGGCAGGCGATAGGCCGGGTTCGGCGCCAGCAGCTGGAAAATCCAGCAATGCCCGAGCAAGCCATAAAGCACGCCGGACAACCCACCAAACAGGCTCGGGCCGCTCCAGACGAACTGCGCGTAGTTGGACACCAGACTGAACAGCAGCGTCAGGCCGATCAGGTTGATGCTGCCCTGGCGCGACTCGATACGCCGCCCCAGCTCCCAGTACCACATGCCGTTCATGGCCAGATGGAGGATGCCGAAATGGATCAGCATCGGCGTGACCAGCCGCCACCACTGCCCTGCCGCGAGGCTGTCGGCCAGCGGCGTGAAGTGGATGTACTCGCCGATCACGCGAAAATCGAGGAAGGTCAGCCAGCGCAGGGTCTCAAGGTTTTCGCCGAGGAAAGTCAGACCGCCAACGATCAGGCTCAACAACAGAATCAACCCGGTCGCCCTGGCGTGTTTCAACTGTTCGGCAAAACCCGGCCGTTTAAAGGTCTGGCCCACGGGAATGTCCAGTTGCTGATCCGGGTCGCCGGCCGGGAAGCGCTCGTACAACGAACGCACGTCCTCGCTGATTTCCTCCGGCGCCCACAGCACCTGCTCGCCCGCCTCTTCGCTGACCCGATGGGGCACTTGCATGCGTTGCAGCAGTTTGACAAAACCGCTCAAATCCACCGCCAACGGCAGGCGCAATACCGCTACCGCACTCATTGCAGCACCTCCGGCCGCTCGACATCGACCCAGACGAATTTTTGCGGATCCAGGCGCGTTTCCTGGTCCAGACGATAGGCCACCAATTTGCCGTAGAGCACCGCGCTGTAATCCAGACACGCGAGGTTCGGGCGGATCGGCGCCGGTTTGCCGCTGCGCCAGTAGTGGCCGACGAACAGCAACGGCTCGTCGACGCCGTAGCGCAGCAAGGAATTCTTTTCGGTGGAAGTCAGCGGCGTCTGCGCGACAGGTTCGGGCAGTGCATCGGGCTGGAAGACGATGTCGCCGTAGGTTTTCGGGTCGTCTTCCCAGAACTTGGTGCGGAAGAACGAACGCACCAGACCGTCGCCGCTGGTCATGGTCAGGCCACCGGGCAGGCGCATGTCGGTGCCGCGCAGCAGGCGATCGAACACGGTGCAGGCGAAGCTGCCGGGCACCGCCGAGGCCTGGAGGAAATGCTCATCGACGCAGCCATTGGGGAACAACGCCCGCAGCGGCTCAATCAGACCGGCGTCCCAGCACGCATGGACGACGCGGAAGCGCCCGGCATCGACGAACAGCGGCAGCTCGTAGAACCACTGCTGGAAGTCATGCCAGTCGCCGGGATGGTCTTCAAATTGAGTCAGGGTTTCCTGCAACAGCCGCGCATGGCGCTTGGTGTGTTCGCGCACGAACTGCTTGCCGCTGCCCGGTGGCGCCGGGGTGACCCAGCCGAGCGCGTTGAATTCGTGGTTGCCCATGATGCACAGCGCCTGCCCTGCTTCGACCATGTCGTGGACGATGTGCAGCGCCTCGCGAATGCGCGGGCCACGGTCGATGATGTCGCCGACGAACACCGCCATGCGTGACGGATGCCGCCAGACCCCGCCCTGCTTGTGATAACCGAGACGGTCCAGCAAGTGTTCGAGGGTCATGGCGCATCCGTGCACGTCACCGATCAGGTCGTAACTGCGCGCGGGATCGAGCATCAGTCGCCTCCGCCCCCCAGCTTGCTGCCCCAGCCAAGCTTGGTGCGGCACACCTCGTAGTAATTGTGATCGAGCGGATGAATCAGGCGCAGCTTCTGCGCTTTCTTGCTCACGGTAATGGCGTCGCCCGGTGCGCAGGTGAAGTGGTTCTGGCCGTCGCAGGAGACCTGCGGGTAGATCTGCATATCTTTGGACACGACGATTTTCAGCTCACTGTTGCCATCGACCACGATCGGCCGTCCCGACAAGGTATGGGGATACATCGGCACAATCACAATAGCGTCGAGCTTGGGATGCATGATCGGCCCGCCGGCGGACAAGGCGTAGGCAGTGGAGCCGGTGGGCGTGGCGACGATCAGGCCGTCGGCCTTCTGGCTGCAGACGAACTGGCCGTCGATGTACAGCTCGAATTCGATCATCCGCGTCGATTTGCCCGGGTGCAGCACCACGTCGTTGAGCGCATCGCCCTGGCCGATGGCCTCGCCATGGCGACGCACTTCGGCTTGCAGCAGGAAGCGGTTTTCCACCAGATAGTGGCCATCGAGCACTTCGGCGACCTTGATTTCCAGCTCGTCCGGGCGAATATCGGTAAGGAAGCCGAGGCTGCCACGGTTGATGCCGAGCACCGGAATATTGTGCCTGGCCAGCGCACGCGCAGCGCCGAGCAGGCTGCCGTCACCGCCGACGACGATGACCATGTCGCAGACTTCGCCGAGCATCTTGCGCGACGAGGTTTGCAGGCCGTGGCCGGGCAGGACTTCAGCGATGGTGTCTTCGAGGATCACATGCAGGTGACGGTCGAGCAGAAAGCGTTTCAGTCGGCGGACGGTATCCAGCACCTGGGAACTGCCCAGGCGACCGATGATGCCGATATTACGAAATTGCTCCATGGGACCTCTGCGGACAATCGAAAACGCGAAAACCCGATTATGGGCGAAAGCGCCAGATAGACAAAATCCTTTCAGCCTCAAGGGTGCGCTCAGGTTTAAGGCTATGCTCGCAAGATGATCCTGTTTCCCGACTTGTTGCAATTGCCCCATCGATTACGCCATCCCGAAGTGCGGGACCTGGCGTGGGTGATCCTCGCGCCGCCGATGCTCGCCGCTACGCCGTGGCCGCAGCGCCATCCGCTCGCCGGCAGCGACTGGGTGCACGACCCACAGCACCTCGAACACTGGCTGCGCCAGCTCGACCACGACAGTTACGCCCTGCTGCAATGGCTGGCGCAGGCGCGCACCCGGCGTCTGGGTCTGTATTACGAGCGTCTTTGGCAGTTCGCCGTCTCGCATGCGCCGGGCATCGAACTGATCGCCGCCAACCTGCCAATCCGCCGCGCCGGGCACACCCTCGGCGAGCTGGACATGCTGCTGCGTGACCGCGACGGCGTGCACCATCTGGAACTCGCGATCAAGCTCTACCTTGGCCCGCAGGATGGCGATGGCCGCGATCCGGCGCAGTGGTTGGGGCCGGGTTGTCATGATCGGCTGGATCGCAAACTGGCGCATCTGGCCGAGCATCAATTGCCGATCTCGGCGCGCCCGGAAAGCCGCGAAGTGCTCGCGGCGCTGGATATCGAAACCTTCAGCGCGCAGCTGTGGCTGGGCGGTTATCTGCTGTATCCGTGGCCCGGGCAGGCCGACTCACCGCACGGCGCGCATCCGCAACATTTGCGTGGCAGCTGGCTGCATCAGAAGGACTGGCCGGCGTTTGTCGCCCAACGCCCGCCGGGCCGCTGGCAACCCCTGCCCCGCCACGCCTGGCTGGCGCCGGCGCATTACCCGGCGGATCAGGTCTGGACAGATGAGCACCTGCGCTTGTGGCTGGAAGACCTGCCAGCACTGGCCCCGGCGCAGTTGATGGTGCGCCTGACCGAGAATACCCTGGGCGAATGGGAAGAGGCCGAGCGGTTGTTTCTGGTGGCGGATCTTTGGCCGAATGTGCCGGGGCAAACCTGAGATTTGTGGTGTCTGACCCAATTCGCGAGCAGGCTCGCTGCCACAGAGAATGCATTTCAAATGTGGAATGCGATCCCTGTGGGAGCGAGCCTGCTCGCGAAAAGAGCAACTCGGTCTATAGGGACAACCGCACCGCCAGCGCCGCCAACGTCACCAGCAACACCGGCACCGTCAGCACAATCCCGACGCGGAAGTAATAGCCCCAGCCAATGTGAATGCCCTTGCGCTCCAGCACATGCAACCACAACAAGGTCGCCAGACTGCCGATCGGAGTGATCTTCGGCCCCAGGTCGCTGCCGATCACGTTGGCGTAGATCATCGCTTCTTTGATCACGCCGCTGGCCTGACTGGCGTCGATCGACAGCAAGCCGATCAACACCGTCGGCAAGTTGTTCATGATCGACGACAGCAGCGCCGTCAGCACCCCGGTGCCCATGGCCGCACCCCATACACCGTGCTCAGCGAACACGTCCAGCCAACCGGCGAGGTAACTGGTGAGCCCGGCGTTGCGCAGGCCGTACACCACCAGGTACATGCCCAGCGAGAAAATCACGATCTGCCACGGCGCTTCTTTCATAACCTTGCGCGTGGAGATTTTGTGACCGCGCGCAGCGATACCCAGCAGCAGCGCGGCACACACCGCCGAAATAGCGCTGATTGGAATGCCCAGCGGTTCCAGAGCGAAGCAGCCAATCAACAGGATCACCAGCACCGCCCAACCGGCATAGAAGGTCGCTTTGTCGTGGATCGCGGTATGCGGGTTTTCCAGTTGTGCAGGATCGTACGCCGCCGGGATGTCGCGGCGAAAAAACCACAGCAACATGCCCAGCGTCGCCGCCACGCTGACGAAGTTGACCGGCACCATCACCGCTGCATAGCGGTTGAAGCCGATGTGGAAGAAGTCCGCCGAAACGATGTTGACCAGGTTCGATACCACCAGCGGCAGGCTCGCCGTGTCGGCAATGAACCCGGCGCCCATGACGAAGGCCAGCGTCGCCGCCGGTGAAAAGCGCAACGCCAACAGCATCGAAATCACGATCGGCGTGAGAATCAGCGCCGCACCGTCATTGGCGAACAGCGCAGAGACCAGCGCGCCGAGCAGCACCATGAAGGCAAACAATTTGCGCCCACTGCCCCGCCCCCAACGCGCTACGTGCAGCGCCGCCCAATTGAAAAAGCCAGCCTCGTCGAGCAACAGGCTGATGATGATCAGCGCCACGAAGGTGCCGGTCGCGTTCCAGATGATCTGCCAGACCAGCGGGATATCCGTGAGGTGAACGACGCCGAAAATCAACGCCAGCACGGCGCCCAGCGTTGCACTCCAGCCGACGCCGAGGCCTTTGGGTTGCCAGATGACGAGGGTGATGGTCAGCAGGAAAATCAGTGACGGAGCGAGCATTCGCAGAAGCCTTCAAATAGCGAAACGGGTGGAAATCAAACAAATGTGGGAGCGAGCCTGCTCGCGAAGGCGGAGTGTCAGACGAGAAATTGTTATCTGACAGTCCGCCTTCGCGAGCAGGCTCGCTCCCACAGTGAGTTTCGGTGAGCTTATTTCTTGTGTTGCTCGACGAACTGGCCGTACGCATCGATGAATTTTTGCAGGAACGGTTTCACCGAGTCGCTCAGCTTGCCCGCTTCATCAAACGCGGCGCCCGCACCGCCCAGATACGCTTCCGGCTGTTGCAGGCAGTGAATATCGAGAAAAACAAACGTCTGACGCAGGTGCTGATTAGCGCCGAAGCCACCGATGGCGCCTGGCGATACGCTGATCACCGCACCGGGTTTGCCGCTCCAGGCGCTCTGGCCATAAGGACGCGAACCGACGTCGATGGCGTTCTTCAACGGTGCCGGAATCGAGCGGTTGTACTCGGGGGTGACAAACAGCACCGCGTCGGATGACGCCACTTTCTGACGGAAAGTGCTGTAGGCTGCCGGCGGAGAAGCGCCGTCGATGTCTTCGTTGTACAGCGGCAGCTCACCGATTTCGACAATCTCGAGCTTGAGATTGGCCGGCGCCAGTTCGGCGAGGGCCAGTGCGACTTTGCGATTGATCGATGCTTTGCGCAGGCTACCGACCACTACAGCGACGTTGTAGACATTGCTCATGGATGACTCTCGATGGTCCGTGGGAAGAGTCGCTAGTTATAGATGATCCAGTGGCGCTTTCACCAGTGGTCATTGGTTTTTCCTGCGCGGCGAATATTTTTTTCCTGTAGGAAAACTTACCGAGCTTGGTGACGGTCTACAAAGCCGCAAATCAAGCGTTTTATCTCCAGAGGTTCTAAGCAGATGGCAGCAGTACTCGTCGGTCAGTTTCATGCAAGAGATGCGGAAGGCCGCGTTTATTCCGTGCATGAATTCCAGGAATCGAACCCGTCTGCAGACGGATCCACTGGCTCGGAGCCCATTTACAGACTGGCTATTGGCGATCGGGTCAATAAAGTCAGTGACAGCGAGTTTCTCCTGGTTCAATCAGGCATTACCCTGATTCGCGAACCTGAGCCAACCGTCGCTCAATAACCCAGCGTTATGAGCAGAAGTCATGCGAGCGGACTTGGGGTAGGATTCAGCGTCTGACCCCACCTGCTGAACATGGACTTCACGCATGCGTTTACGCCACATCGAAGTGATTCAGGCGCTCTTGCAGACCGGTCACCTGGGCACCGCCGCCGAATGGCTGCAACTGCCGGTGACCGAAGTCGAAGAGCGTTTGCGCGAAGCCGAGAGTCAGCTGGGGTTCATGCTGTTTGCCAGCGTTCGCGGGCGTTTGCAATCGACCCCCGAAGCGCGCGCCCTGCAAGTGGAAATCGCGCATATCTATGAGGCGCTGGAGCCGGTGCAGCGCCTGGCCAGCAGCCTCAAGCAATACCTCGCCCCGCCCTTGCGCATCATCGGCACCCCGCCGCTGGCTCAACAATTACTGCCACAAAGCCTTGCGACCCTGCGTCGTCGCCTGCCCGACGCACCGTGCAGCCTGCTCAGCGCGCCGACTCGCGACATCGTCCGCAGCCTGTTACTGCGCGAAAGCGATCTGGGCCTGAGCCTGCACGATCCCGAACATCCCGATATCCACTGCCAGCCGCTGGCCCAGGGCAAGCTGCAATTGCTCGCTCCGCACGGCTGGCTGCAACCCAAGCAGAAATACATATCCCTGGCAGATCTGGCCGGTCAGGCCATGGTCGGTCCCGAAGGTCAGGATCCGCTGAGCCCGGCACTGGAAAACAAACTCCAGGCCCTGCGCCCGGCGCCAAGCATTCAGACCCGCGTGCAGACCCATCAGATGATGCGCAGCATGGTCGAGGCCGGCGAAGGCCTGGCGATCGTCGACCCCTTCACCGCGCTGGGCGCCCGCGCCGGTGGGCTTGACGTCTGCCCGCTGTCACCGGCAGTGCCGATCAGTCTCTACGCCCTGACCTTCAAACATGCCACGCCGTCGGCGGCGATTCAGACACTGCTGACCATCGTCACGGAACAAGCCGAGGCGATGTTGTCGAGCTGAGTGGTTTTTCCAGCGGATTATCGAACAGGCGATACCAGAACAAGGCGACTTCGGCGGTGTGCGGATCGATGCCGCGATAGCGCAACTGGTCGATGCCGCCGATCACATAACCGCAACGCTCATACAGACGACAGGCGCCGAGGTTGTTGTTCTGGGTTTCGAGCATGATGCCCGGCAGCTTTTTCTTGCGACTCCAGAACTGCGCTACATCAAGCAACGCCTTGGCCACGCCATGGCGGCGGGCCGGGGCATGCACCGCCAGTTCATCAATGTGGGCAAAACCGTTCCAGTTGGTGCTGATCACCAGATGACCGACCGGCTCATCGTCCAGATACGCCATGAAAATCGCGCTATCGGGAGCGTTGTGAAAGGCGCTGAATTCTTCGGGATCAATACCGTAGCACTTGCGGTACGGCACGATCGGCGTCACCGGCCACTGCTCGACCGGCTTGCCGATCACGGCAGCGCCATAGGCAGCGACTTCGAAACTGAAGTCACTGCCCCAGATATATGGCGCGAAACCTTCGTCGGCGACGCGCACCGACAACCCTGGGTATTTCGGATTCATGACCGGTTGCATACTGGGAAAAGTCCTCATTCCTTGACGCAGCCGACGGTGTCGACCTTGTTGTCGCGATGGATGATCGCCAGCGTGAATTTCAACTCTTTATACATGAGGCTCAGTGTCCTGAGGCGGCAGGTTTGCACCTGACCAGTGCACTCAGGGTAGTGGGTTGCAGCGAATGTGGCGAGAGTGGCAACTTGGCTCCATGTCGCCAAACGCAAAAAATCGCTGCCTGCCTGGTCCCTACTATGGAATGCAATCACGGTAAGAGCTGCCGGAGGCTGCGATCTTTTGATCTTCAGGTTTTTCAGGCCTGCGCATCAGCCTCGGCAATCTGCGTCCACAACGCCGGCGCCCCCGCCGATTTGGCGATGATTTCCAGCCGCACCAGATGCGCCGCCAGTTCTTCTTCAGTCGCCCGGATGATGCGTGCTGGCTGACGATCGACCGGCAGGCGGCGGATTTCCGTAGCCGAGTTGTCGGCACCCTCGCCCGTGCCATTGCCATCGGAGGCGTTGCCGGCCAGCGACAGGCTGGTCTGGCCGCCGGTCATGGTCAGGTAGACGTCGGCGAGAATCTCCGAGTCGAGCAAGGCGCCGTGCAGTTCACGGCCGGAGTTGTCGACGCCGTAACGTTTGCACAACGCGTCGAGGCTGTTGCGCTGCCCCGGGTGACGTTCCCGAGCCATCATCAGGGTGTCGAGGATCGTGCAGTGCTGGGTGATGTCGGCGCGATCGTGCTGGCCCATCAAAGCGAATTCGTTGTTGATGAAGCCAACGTCGAACGCCGCGTTATGGATGATCAGCTGCGCGCCTTTGATGAATTCGAAGAACTCATCGGCGACCTCGGCAAAGCGCGGTTTGCCGACGAGGAATTCGTTGGTGATGCCGTGCACACCGATCGCACCTTCGTCGCTTTCGCGATCCGGTTGCAGATAAACGTGGAAATGCCGGCCCGTCAGGCGCCGACCGATCAGTTCGACGCAACCGATTTCAATGATCCGGTGACCATCGGTCACCGGCATGCCTGTGGTTTCGGTATCGAGTACAACGGATCTGGTGGCCATCAGTGCTCAGCTCTCAACGGGTCAATCGGGCAAAGGCGCGGATGTTAACACGCTCGGCGGGGTGTTTCAGTCAGACCGTGGCGAGCTCTTCGCGAGCAGGCTCGCTCTCACATTGGAATGCATTGCAATTCAAGGCCTGGAATGCATTCCAATGTGGGAGCGAGCCTGCTCGCGAACGGCTACGCCACGGTTAGAAGCGAAATCAGCTCTGCTTGTAACCGCGAACTTCATCCACGCCACGGTTAGCCAACTGGTCAGCCCGCTCGTTACCGTGATGGCCAATGTGCCCGCGCACCCACTTCCAGGTGACTTTGTGGCGATTAACCTGCTCGTCCAGCTCTTTCCACAGGTCGGCATTCTTCACCGGCTCTTTCGCAGCCGTTTTCCAGCCGCGCTTCTTCCAATTGGCCATCCACTCATTGATGCCTTTCATCACGTATTGCGAGTCGGTGACCAGCAGCACTTCGCAGGGACGCTTGAGTGCTTCGAGACCACGAATCGCGCCGAGCAGCTCCATGCGGTTGTTGGTGGTGTTGGCCTCGCCGCCCCACAGTTCCTTTTCGACGCCCTTGCACACCAGCAGCGCGCCCCAGCCGCCGGGGCCGGGGTTGCCCTTGCAGGCACCGTCGGTGAACAGTTCTACGGTGTCGACGCTTTCCACGCTTTCGCTCATGCCAGTCTTTCCAGAAAAATGCCTGTCCTGCCAATCACGGATCGACAATGACCGCGGCCGGGACAAGCCCGGCCACAAATAAAAGAAGATTTACGGTTCGATGCGGCGGCGGTTGACCTTGGCCATCGGCAGCGGAATCAGCTTGCCCATCGGCTCGCGGCGCTCCTGGCGCAACGGCCGCAGCCCCACCACGATCTTGCGCGCCACCAGCAGATAGAAGCCACCGCCGGACAGCTGCCAGTCACCAGCCTTGCGTTCCCAGCCGGCCAGACGGTTCTGCCACTTGGGCGACGCGAGCGGCGGACGATAGCACCCGAAGCGGCGTTTCTCCAGCGCAAAGCCCAGCAGATTGAGCCAGTCGGCGACCCGCGACGGCGAGATGCAGCGCGCCTTGCGCAGGGCATCATTGGCGAAGAAATGCCGCAGCCCCCAGGTGCTCCAGGGGTTGATGCCGATGATCAGCAGATGCCCGCCGGGGCGCACGCTGCTCGCCGCTTCACGCAGCAAACCGTGGGGCGACAGGCAGAAATCCAGGCCATGCTGCATCACCACCACGTCGGCGGCGTGCTCGCTCAACGGCCAGGCCTGCTCTTCGCAGACGATCTCGACCCCGGGCAACGGCGCGCCAAGACGCACGTTACGCTGCACTTGCGGCGCGGCCGGCGGGGTTTCGGCGGACGGGCCGTAATGCACCAGATAACCGCCGAAGAACCGGCCGAGCTCGTCGTCGAGCATGCGCCGCTCTTCATCCAGCAGAAATTGCCCGAGCGGCCCCGACAGCCATTCGCGGGCGGCGCTGATCAATGCCAGCCAGTCGGGATCGGCCTGAGCGAACGCTTTATCGGTCATGTCATTCTCCAACGCGCCAGGAACTACTAAGATGCGCCAATGTTTTCCGCTTGGCGAATTCCGACGATGATACAGATCAGTGCCCTGCCCGCGTTCACCGACAACTACATCTGGTTGTTACAGGATCATCAGACCCAGCGCTGTGCGGTGGTCGATCCGGGCGACGCCGCCCCGGTGCAGGCGTGGCTCGATGCGCATCCGGGCTGGGTGCTCAGCGATATTCTGATCACTCACCATCACCATGACCATGTCGGCGGCGTCGAGCGCCTGAAAGCCGCGACCGGTGCCAAGGTCTACGGCCCGGCCAGCGAAAGCATTCCGGCGCGTGACATAGCGCTCAAGGACAACGACAGCGTCAGCGTGCTCGGCTGGGACTTCGACGTCTATGCGGTGCCCGGCCACACCCTGGGGCACATCGCCTATTACCACCATGGCCTGCTGTTCTGCGGCGACACCCTGTTCGCCGCCGGTTGCGGCCGGTTGTTCGAAGGCACGCCCGAGCAGATGTACCACTCGCTCAGCCGTCTCGCGGCCCTGCCGGAAGATACGCTGGTTTACTGCACCCACGAATACACCTTGAGCAATCTGAAATTTGCCGCCGCCGTCGAGCCGGGCAATCCGGAAGTCGCCGCCCGTCTGGAAAAGGTCACGCAGCAACGGCAGAACGGCGTGATGACATTGCCGTCGACTTTGGCCCTGGAAAAGCTTACCAATCCGTTTTTACGCACTTCTGAAACATTGGTTACACAAAAAGTGGACGAACGGGAAGGCGCTCAAAACCGGGAGCCGAGCGAGGTATTTGCGGCTCTGCGGGCATGGAAGGACAAGTTCTGACAAGCGCACCGGCCGGGACAAAAATTCTCAATGGTTGACCGCAGGGGGTGCGCTTTCTAGAATCGCCCGACATTTTTGCCCGGAACTTACTTCCAGCCAATGTCGTCATCCATACGTAAGTCCGTCAATTCAGATGCTTTGACCCGCTTGGCGCAAGCCATCGCGGTGGCTGTGTCCGCCACGCTGGCGGGTTGCTCCAGCCACGCTCCGCAGACTGAAGCGACGCACACGCCGAACATTGCTGCGCGAGCCAAGCAGAAGCCGATCTGGCTGACCGAGAAGCCCACTCCCGTGGCGCCCCAGGACATCTGGGAACGCATGCGCCAGGGCTTCCAGTTGCAGGAAGGCCTTGGCGTCAATCCGCGCATCGAGCAACAGCGCCTGTGGTTCGCCAGTAATCCCTCTTTTCTCGAGAATGCCGGCGAACGCGGCAGCCTCTACATTCATTACATTGTCGAACGCCTCGAAGAGCGCAACATGCCGCTGGAACTGGCCCTGCTGCCGGTGATCGAGAGCGCGTACAACCCGATGGCCTACTCCCGCGCCGATGCGGTGGGCCTGTGGCAATTCATTCCGTCCACCGGGCGCTACTTCAACCTGCGCCAGACGCGTTTCTACGACGGTCGTCGCGACATCACCGCTTCGACCACTGCAGCGATGGATTACCTGACCCGCCTGCACGACATGTTCAACGGCGACTGGCTGCTGGCTCTGGCGGCCTACAACGCCGGTGAAGGCACCGTCAGCCGGGCGATCGAGCGCAACGAGAAGCTCGGCCTGCCCACCGACTACTGGAACCTGCCGCTGCCGGCGGAAACCCAGGCCTATGTGCCGAAGTTGCTGGCACTGTCGCAAGTGGTACTGGCGCCTGAAGCCTACGGCGTCAACCTCAACCCGATCGCCAACGAGCCGTACTTCCAGGTCGTCGAAATCAACCAGCGCATGGACCTGTCCAAGGTCGCTGCGGTGGCGAACATCGATGAAGACGAACTGTTCCAGCTCAATCCAGCGTTCAAACAGCGCACCACCATCGACGGTCCGCAGCATTTGCTGGTGCCAACGTCCAAGGCGCAACTGCTGACCGCCAGTCTGCAGACCATGCGCCCGGACGAACTGATCAGCCCGCGCTCGCTGAAACCGGTGTTCGAAGGCGCCGATCCGTCGGAAGTGGCGCAGCTCAAACGTGCTTATCGGGTCAAGCGTGGCGACAACCTCGGCTCCATCGCCAAGGCCAACAAGGTCGAAGTCAAGGATCTGCAGCGCTGGAACAAGCTGACCGGCAAGAACCTCAAGGTCGGCCAGACCCTGGTCATGCAGGACAACACCAAGCGTGCACCGGCGCGCAAGTCCGGCCGGGTCAACACCGTGGTCGCGGCGAATACCACGACCAAAGGCAAGAACGAGAGCAAGCAGCAGACCCAGTACAAGGTCAAGCGTGGCGACACCCTGTATGTGGTGGCCAAGCGCTTCAACGTCGAGATGCAACATCTCAAGCGCTGGAACCCGGGTGCGGGTAAAGCGTTGAAGCCGGGGCAGATGCTTACGGTTTATCAGCCGCATTGATTGAAAAAGCCTCTGAGAATTCAGGGGCTTTTTTTTGGATGAAGTTTTTGTGGTGTGCTTTGGATCCATCCCCCTCACCCCAGCCCTCTCCCCCAAGGGGGGCGAGGGGGAAAGGGAGCCGATCTCCATGCTTTTCAAACTCGAGTTCGATTCAATACTGCAAGTCGCTGCAACTCTTCCAATCACCGCAATCAGTCCCCTCTCCCTCCGGGAGAGGGTTAGGGTGAGGGGCGTTTGATCTTTCGCCAGGTCCCCCCAGCCCACTCCTCTCCGCAGGCGAGGGGGAAAGGGAGCCGATCTCCATGCTTTTCAAACTCGAGTTCGATTCAAGACTGCAAGTCGCTGCAACTCTTCCAATCACCGCAATCAGTCCCCTTTCCCTCTGGGAGAGGGTCAGGGTGAGGGGCTCTTCGCGCAAACGATTAACCCGGCATTAACCCGCATCTTTTTCCTGTCCAGACAAGCTGTTACTGTACGGCCCACAAAGCCCAAGCCGCTGGATCGGATCTGACTTGAAGCGTGCCCTCTCCCTGCTCCTGATCAGCCTGGCCTTGAGCTCACCCGCAAGCGCGACGATTACCGAAAGTCACGGTTATGCGCAGTTCGGCACGCTCAAGTACCCGGCCAGATTTACCCACTTCGACTGGGTCAACCCGCAAGCGCCCAAAGGCGGTACGTTGCGGGTGATGGCGTTCGGCACCTTCGATACGGTCAATCCGTATACCTTCAAGGGCACCAGCCCGGTCACCACCGCCAATTTTCTCCAGTACGGCATCAACGAGCTCAACGAGCCGCTGATGGTTGGCACCGGGCAGTATTCGCCGTCCGGCGACGAACCCGCCTCCAGCTACGGTTTGATCGCACAATCGGTGGAGTACAGCGAAGATCGCAGCTGGGTCGTATTCAATTTGCGCCCCGAAGCGCGCTTTCACGACGGCGCGCCGATCACCGCCTACGACGTGGCATTCTCCTATCGAACGCTGCTCAAGGACGGTCATCCGCTGTATCGCACGGCCCTGCAGGAAGTGCTGCGGGTCGACATCCTCAACAAGCAGCGCATTCGTTTCGTGTTCAAGCGCTCGGGCAATCCGCTGCTGATCCTGCGCCTGGGTGAATTGCCGGTACTGCCGCAGCATTACTGGAAAGACCGCGACTTCAAAGCCACCACCTTCGAACCGCCGCTGGGCAGCGGGCCGTACCGCATCACCTCGGTCACGCCGGGTCGGCAGCTGATTTTCGAGCGGGTCAAGGATTATTGGGGCAAGGATCTGCCGGTCAATCGCGGCAAGTACAATTTCGATCGCATGGAAGTCGAGTTCTACCGCGACAGCGATGTCGCCTTCGAAGCTTTCAAGGCCGGTGAGTTCGACATCTACATCGAGCATCAGGCAAAGAACTGGGTCAACGGTTACAACTTCCCTGCTGTACGTCGTGGCGAAGTGATCAAGGTGCAGATCCCGCATCAGATCCCGACGCAGACTCAGGGCCTGTTCATGAACAGCCGCCGCGCGACCTTCGCCGATGTCAGAACGCGCGAAGCGCTGGGCCTGATGTTCGACTTCGAATGGACCAACCGCGCACTGTTCAGCGATGCCTATAAACGCACCACCAGCTACTACCCCAACAGCGAATTCACCGCGTCTGGTTTGCCAATCGGGCATGAATGGCTGATGCTCAAGCCTTACAAGGAGCAGTTGCCAGCCCGGCTGTTCACCGAGCCGTTCACCCTGCCGAAAACCGACGGCCGTGGCATCCCGCGCGAGACCATGCGTAAAGCCCTCGCCCTGCTCGCCGAGGCCGGTTGGAAGCTCCACGGCCAGCGCCTGCAAGACAAAGACGGCCGACCGCTGCGTTTCGAACTGCTGCTGGTCAACCCGAGCCTGGAGCGGCTTTATCAGCCGTACATCGAGAATCTCAACAGCATCGGCATCGAGGCGCGCCTGCGTACCGTCGATCGCGCCCAGTACAAACAGCGCCTCGACCAATTCGATTTCGACATGATCTCGATGACCCTCGGCCAGACCCTGAGCCCGGGCCTTGAGCAGTGGCAGTACTTCCACTCCAGCCAGGTGAAGGTCAAGGGCAGCAAGAATTACGCGGGCATCGCCAATCCGGTGGTCGATCACCTGCTCGAACAATTGCTCGCCGCGCGCACCCGCGACGAGCAGGTCGCCGCCGGCAAGGCGCTCGACCGCGTGCTGCTCTGGCAGCACTACAGCATTCCCAACTGGTACCTCAATTATCACCGTCTGGCCTACCGCAACCGGTTGGCCTTTGTCACCACGCCGCCCTACACCCTGGGCTTGAGCGCGTGGTGGCTGAAGTCTTCGGAGAAAGATCGATGAACGCTGTTCGCACCCTGCTCGTGCAGGCCAGCGGCTTGCTGTTCGCCGGGCTGGCCTGGGCCGCCCCGCAACACGCCGTGACCCTGTACAACGAGCCGCCGAAATACCCGGCCGATTTCAAGCATTTTGACTATGTGAATCCCGATGCGCCCAAGGGCGGCGTGTTTCGTCAGGCCGGGTTCGGCGGCTTCGACAGCCTCAACCCGTTCATCAACAAAGGCGTGCCCGCCGATGACATCGGCCAGATCTACGACACCCTGACCAAACACAGCCTCGACGAGCCGTTCACCGAGTACGGCCTGATTGCCAGCAAGATAGAAAAAGCCGATGACAACAGTTGGGTGCGTTTCTACCTGCGCCCGGAAGCACGCTTTCACGACGGCCACCCGGTGCGCGCCGAAGATGTAGTGTTCAGCTTCGAGACGCTGACCAAGGAAGGCTCGCCGATGTTTCGCGGCTACTACAACGACGTTGCCGAAGCCATCGCCGAAGACCCGCTGAAGGTCTTGTTCAAGTTCAAGCACAGCAACAACCGCGAGCTGCCGCTGATCCTCGGCCAGTTGCCGGTCCTGCCGAAACACTGGTGGGCCAGCCGCGACTTCAACAAGGGCAATCTGGAAATCCCATTGGGCAGCGGCCCGTACAAGGTCACCCAAGTGAAGGCCGGCCGTTCGGTACGTTACGAGCGGGTCAAGGATTACTGGGGCAAGGACTTGCCGGTCAACCGTGGTTTCTACAACTTCGACACGATGACCACCGACTACTACCGCGACAACACCGTCGCCCTCGAAGCGCTGAAGGCCGGGCAGTTCGATTATTGGCTGGAGATGACCGCGAAGAACTGGGCCAGCGCCTATAACGTTCCGGCGGTCACCGAGGGGCGTTTGATCAAGGAACTGATCCCCAACAGCAACCCGACCGGCATGCAAGGCTTCGTGTTCAACCTGCGCCGACCGGTGTTCCAGGATGTGCGCGTGCGTCAGGCTCTCGGGCTGCTGTTCGATTTCGAATGGACCAACAAGCAATTATTCAACGGCGCCTACGTGCGCACTCGCAGCTACTTCGAAAACTCTGAAATGGCCGCCACCGGCCTGCCCGACGCCGAGCAACGGAAGATCCTCGAACCGTTCCGCAGCAAACTACCGGCCCAGGTGTTCAGCGAAGCCTTCGAAAATCCCAAGACCGACGCCAGCGGCATGATCCGCACGCAGCAGCGCGAGGCCTATCAACTGCTGCAAGAGGCTGGCTGGAAGATTGTCGACGACAAAATGGTCGACGCCACCGGCAAACCAGTGGTGATCGAATTTCTTCTTGCCCAGACCGAATTCGAACGGGTGCTGCTGCCGTTCAAGCGCAACCTCAGCGACCTCGGCATCGATCTGGTGATCCGCCGCGTCGACGTCTCGCAGTACATCAACCGCGTGCGCTCGCGGGACTTCGACATGATGGTCGGCAGCTTTCCGCAGTCCAACTCGCCGGGCAACGAGCAGCGCGAATACTGGATGAGCGCCGCCGCCGACAAGCCGAGCAGCCGCAACAGCATGGGTCTGAAGGATCCGACCGTTGACCAACTGGTGGAAAGCCTGATCAACGCCGACTCGCGCAAAAGCCTGGTAGCCCACGCTCGGGCCTTGGACCGCGTACTGCAATGGGGCTACTACGTGGTGCCGAACTGGCACATCAAGAGCTGGCGCGTGGCCTACTGGAACCACATCGGCCACCCGAAAACCTCGCCCAAGTACGACATCGGCATCAACACCTGGTGGGTCAAGCCTGACGCCAAGCCTGCCGTAGAAGTCGAAACCCAACTGCAAGCCGACCCTGCGGGCACGGAGTAATCAGATGCTGGCGTATATCTTTCGGCGACTGCTGCTGATCATCCCGACCCTGTTCGGCATCCTGTTGATCAACTTCGTGATCATCCAGGCCGCGCCCGGCGGGCCGGTCGAGCAGATGATCGCCAAGCTCGAAGGTTTCGAAGGCGCCACCAGCCGGATTGCCGGCGGCGGTGCCGAGGTCGCGGTGGCCGGTTCGTCCTACCGTGGTGCGCAGGGGCTGGACCCGGCGCTGATCAAGGAAATCGAGCACATGTACGGGTTCGACAAATCGGCCCCGGAACGCCTGTGGATCATGGTCAAGAACTACGCGCAGCTGGATTTCGGCGACAGTTTCTTCCGCGACGCCAAGGTCATCGACCTGATCAAGGAAAAGATGCCGGTGTCGATCTCGCTGGGGCTGTGGAGCACGCTGATCATGTATCTGGTGTCGATCCCGCTGGGCATCGCCAAGGCCACGCGGCACGGCAGCCACTTCGATGTCTGGACCAGTTCGGCGATCATCGTCGGCTATGCGATCCCGGCGTTTCTGTTTGCGATCCTGCTGATCGTGGTGTTTGCCGGCGGCAGTTATCTGGACTGGTTTCCCCTGCGCGGGCTGACTTCGAACAACTTCGATGAGCTGAGCCTGGGCGGCAAGATCCTCGATTACTTCTGGCACTTGGCACTGCCAGTCACGGCGCTGGTGATCGGCAACTTCGCGACCATGACCCTGTTGACCAAGAACAGCTTTCTCGACGAGATCAACAAGCAGTATGTGGTCACCGCCAAGGCTAAAGGCCTGACCCGCCATCGCGTGCTCTACAGCCACGTGTTCCGCAATGCCATGCTGCTGGTGATTGCCGGTTTTCCGTCGGCATTCATCGGTATCTTCTTCACCGGTTCCCTGCTGGTGGAAGTGATTTTCTCCCTCGATGGCCTCGGCCTGATGAGTTTCGAAGCGGCTATCAACCGCGATTACCCGGTGGTGTTCGGCACGCTGTTCATCTTCACCCTGCTCGGGCTGGTGGTGAAACTGATCGGCGACCTGACCTACACCTTTGTCGATCCGCGTATCGACTTCGCAAGCAGAGAGCATTGAGATGAACCTGTCCCCTCTCAACCGCCGGCGCTTCGAACTGTTCAAGGCCAACAAGCGTGGCTGGTGGTCGCTGTGGCTGTTTCTGATTCTGTTCGGCCTGAGCCTGGGCGCCGAGCTGATTGCCAACGACAAGCCACTGGTCGTGCATTACGACAACAACTGGTATTTCCCGGCGATCAAGCGCTACCCGGAAACCGCGTTCGGCGGCGAATTCCCGCTGGAAGCCAACTACAAGAGTCCGTACATCCGTGAGCTGCTCAAGGCCAAGGACGCGTGGATTCTGTGGGCGCCGATCCCCTACAGCTACCAGAGCATCAACTACGACCTGAAAGTCCCGGCCCCGGCGCCGCCCTCGGCGGACAACCTGCTGGGCACCGACGATCAGGGCCGCGACGTGTTGGCGCGGGTGATCTACGGTTTCCGCATTTCCGTGCTGTTTGCGCTGACGCTGACCGTGCTGAGCTCGATCATCGGCGTGATTGCCGGTGCCCTCCAGGGCTTTTATGGCGGCTGGGTCGATCTCGCCGGGCAACGTTTTCTGGAGATCTGGTCGGGGCTGCCGGTGCTGTATCTGTTGATCATCCTCGCCAGTTTCGTCCAGCCGAATTTCTGGTGGCTGCTGGGGATCATGCTGCTGTTCTCGTGGATGAGTCTGGTCGATGTGGTGCGCGCCGAGTTCCTGCGCGGGCGCAATCTGGAATACGTGCGCGCCGCCCGCGCGCTGGGCATGCAGAACGGCGCGATCATGTTCCGCCACATCCTGCCCAACGCCATGGTCTCGACCATGACCTTCATGCCGTTCATCCTCACCGGCGCCATCGGCACCCTGACCGCGCTGGACTTCCTCGGCTTCGGCCTGCCGGCCGGCAGTCCGTCGCTGGGCGAACTGGTCGCGCAAGGCAAATCCAACCTGCAGGCGCCGTGGCTGGGCATGAGTGCGTTTGCCGTGCTGGCGCTGATGTTGAGTCTGCTGGTGTTTATCGGCGAGTCCGCTCGCGATGCCTTCGACCCGAGGAAGTGAAATGAATCAGGACAATCTGATCGAAGTGCGTGACCTCGCCGTCGAATTCGGTTTCGGCGAGCGCGTCCACCGCGTGGTCGAGGGCGTGAGCTTCGACATCAAGCGCGGCGAGACCCTGGCGCTGGTTGGTGAATCGGGCTCGGGCAAATCGGTCACGGCGCATTCGATCCTGCGCCTGTTGCCCTACCCCATGGCGCGGCATCCGGCCGGCAGCATCAATTACGCCGGGCAGAACCTGCTGGATTTGAGCGAGAAGACCATCCGTCATATCCGTGGCAACCGCATCGCGATGATCTTTCAGGAGCCGATGACCTCGCTCAATCCGCTGCATTCGATCGAGAAGCAGATCAACGAAGTGCTCGGCATCCACAAGGGCCTGAGCGGCAAAGTCGCGACCAGGCGCACTTTGGAGCTGCTGGAGATGGTCGGCATTCCCGAGCCGCACAAGCGTCTCAAGGCCCTGCCCCATGAATTGTCCGGCGGCCAGCGCCAGCGGGTGATGATTGCCATGGCCCTGGCCAACGAGCCGGAATTGCTGATTGCCGACGAACCGACCACCGCGCTGGACGTGACCGTTCAGCTGAAAATCCTCGATTTGCTCAAGGATCTCCAAGCTCGATTGGGCATGTCGCTGCTACTGATCAGTCACGATTTGAACCTGGTGCGAAGAATTGCGCATCGCGTATGTGTCATGCAGCGCGGTTGCATCGTCGAACAGGCATCGTGCGCAGAGCTGTTCCGTTCGCCGCAGCATCCGTACACTCGGGAATTGCTCGGCGCGGAGCCCAGCGGCGGCCCGACGAGCAATGAAATCGGCGCGCCGCTGCTCGAAGTCGAGGACCTCAAAGTCTGGTTCCCGATCAAGAAAGGCCTGCTCAAGCGCACGGTGGATTACGTCAAGGCAGTGGACGGCATCAATTTCAGCCTGCCGCAGGGTCAGACCCTGGGGATCGTCGGCGAAAGCGGTTCCGGTAAATCCACCCTCGGTCTGGCGATTTTGCGGCTGATCGGCAGCAAAGGCGCGATCCGCTTTGAAGGCAAGCAGCTAGACTGCCTGACGCAGAGTGAGGTTCGCCCGCTGCGGCGGGAGATGCAGGTGGTGTTTCAGGACCCGTTTGGCAGCCTGAGCCCGCGCATGTGCGTCAATGACATCGTTGGCGAAGGCCTGCGGATACACAAGATGGGCACCGCGACCGAACAGGAAGCGGCGATCATTGCGGCATTGAAGGAGGTAGGTCTGGATCCGGAAACCCGGCACCGCTACCCCCACGAATTTTCCGGAGGGCAACGGCAGCGAATCGCCATTGCCCGGGCCTTGGTGCTGAAACCGGCGCTGATCCTGCTGGACGAGCCGACTTCGGCGCTCGACCGCACGGTGCAGCGGCAAGTAGTGGAGCTGTTGCGTTCACTGCAAGCCAAGTACAACCTGACGTATTTGTTCATCAGCCATGACCTGGCTGTCGTCAAAGCGCTGAGCCACCAACTGATGGTGGTCAAGCATGGCCAAGTGGTCGAACAGGGAGACGCGCAGAGTATTTTTGCCGCCCCCCAACATCCGTATACACAGCAGTTGCTGGAAGCCGCTTTTCTGGCACCAGCCACTGCGCAATAACCTGAAAGAGGAGCAACACATGGGTTTTCTCGCCGGTAAGCGCGTACTGATCGTCGGTGTCGCCAGCAAGCTGTCCATCGCATCCGGCATCGCTGCCGCCATGCATCGCGAGGGCGCTGAGCTTGCCTTCACTTATCAGAACGACAAACTCAAGGGTCGCGTCGAAGAGTTCGCACAGGGCTGGGGTTCGAGCCCTGAGCTGTGCTTCCCGTGCGACGTGGCCAGCGATGAAGAAATCGCCAAGGTCTTCGAACAACTGAGCAAAAAGTGGGACGGCCTGGACTGCATCGTGCACTCTGTCGGCTTCGCCCCGGGCGACCAACTGGACGGCGACTTCACCGAAGCCACCACCCGTGAAGGTTTCCGCATCGCTCACGACATCAGCGCCTACAGCTTCGTGGCCCTGGCCAAAGCCGGTCGCGAAATGATGAAAGGCCGCAACGGCAGCCTGCTGACCCTGTCGTACCTGGGCGCCGAGCGCACCATGCCGAACTACAACGTGATGGGCATGGCCAAGGCTTCGCTGGAAGCCGGCGTGCGTTACCTGGCCGGATCCCTCGGTCCGGACGGCACCCGCGTCAACTGCGTCTCGGCTGGCCCGATCCGCACCCTGGCTGCTTCCGGCATCAAGAACTTCCGCAAGATGCTGGCCGCCAACGAAGCGCAGACTCCGCTGCGCCGCAACGTCACCATCGAAGAAGTCGGCAACGCCGGCGCCTTCCTGTGCTCCGACCTGGCGTCGGGCATCAGCGGAGAAATCATGTACGTCGACGGCGGCTTCAACACCACCGCGATGGGCAACATCGAAGAGTGATCTTCCTGTAGCCAATAGAAAAACCCGCCGAATCCGGTGGGTTTTTTTATGCCTGCAGAACGGTTGCCGCACTACATATGTACCGCCACCGACCCTGCCCTGCCTTTGATACTCGCCGCTCGATGCTTATCAGCCGCCAGGGAGGCGCAGATGAACGACACACCGGTACATCAACAGACACTGATCCATAATCTCATCGCGGAATTGACCGCCGTACCGGTGGTCACTGCCGCCGAGCCGCCTCGCATGCTTGAAGTTCCTCGGCCATGCCTGCTGCGCGAATGGATGGAGCTTTACTGGACCGCCCTCGAACGCCCTGAATTTCTCGACTGGGCGAGTCGCTTTTACATCGATCTGGACACCCTGAGGATCAAGGGCGACACCCTGCAGGCGCAGACACCCTCGAACGGTTCCAGTGCCGTTCGCACTTTCACTCTGGAAGATGACTCCGGCTGGTGGCAGATGGCGCCGATGCTGTTGTCGATCTCACAACGGATTGATCCTGCCGGCTTGGGTTTGCCGTACATCGGCGGCAAGTCGGCCAATCCGCTGTATCGCTTTCCACGCCAAGTGGTATTGGCGTTCTATGGTTATCCGGAACCGCAAAACACCGCTCAGGCCAGAATCATCGTCGCCGAGCTGAAAACCACCGGCCTTGCCGCCATCGATGAGAACGGCCAAACCACTTCGGCTGTGGTCAAGGAGCGCGACGGGCAGCTGGCGGATTTCAAGGCAATCGCCGACCGAATCGATGAGGTATTGCTGGTCAGCGATCCCTTCGAGCAGCGCGGCTTTCTCGCCACGCCGGTCACGCTCGATTCTTCGTCCGTGTCCGCCACCCGTGGCGGCCCGCGCTTCAAGCTCGGTCAATTGCTCAGCCGCTACGAATTGCCATTGCCGGAAGACGCCACGGCGGCCAAAGCACTTTCTCTACGCCTGCGAAAAAACAGCTGGCCTGAACTGCCTTACGTCAGTGACTACGTGCAGACCGCCGACCCTATTCGCCGCTATCGGGAAAGCTTCGCCAACCTTGAAGACGATCGGCATATTGTTCGGCGCCTCAAAGCCCTGAGCTGGAACAAGGAACCCACAGCCCGCATGGATTATGAGGAGTTCAGCGAACCCCATCCGGATTCCGCATTGGCGAAGAGGATTGAATCCGGCCAGCGAGGGTTGCAGACGCTCAGGGAAAATGCGGATTTTCAGGCCATCGTGCAACAGCACGATCTACCCAGGGACAGTCCGTTGCTGTTGACTGAATCCGGACATGTCGGCACGGCCAGCGCGCACGGCTGGGTGACATTGACGCCGCAAGTGGAAAAGCATCCTGATCTGAAACTTTACCGTGATCTGCTCAAAACCAAGGCGCGCAAGGCGGGCGGGGCCTTGCGCTCCAGTGGCCAGGTCACGCTGGGGCAGATGCTGCGTTTCTACCAGTTGCCATTACCAAAAACAGTCCAGCAGGCCCTCGCGCTCGCGCAGTGGAACAAGGTCAATCTGCACATGCCGCCCGGGCACATGAACCATTGGCATCTGTTGGGCCAGCCTGGCAGACAAACCCAGGCTTTTACCGCAGCGCAACGCCAGCTCGTCATCGACACCACCCAGGCGTTCCTGCCCAAGGACTCAGCACCGTTGATCGACTATCTGAGCGAAGGGGTCGACACCGATCTGCCGCTGACCACCCTCAAGGCCAAGGCCGACTACCTGATCAGCCGCATCCTGAGCACACCACGCGCCCGGACGCTGGGCAACCAGTTGGTGAAAAAACTCGCGCCACCGGCTCAGGACAGACACATCATGGCCAGCAATCGCGAACGCCTGCTGCTCGCCGCATTGATTCTCAGCCTGGAACCAAGCGCCGGTGAGGATGTGCACAGGATCATCAGCCAACGTCTGGAAGACAGCTATTTCTGGGGCGAAACCTATGACGAAGTACGGCGGTTCATCGATCATCAGTTCAATCTGGCAGCGTTCAAGAACAAGACACTGGCAACCCATCTTCTGTTGTCCGGCATCGCACCGGAATTCCTGATCCGCGACATTCCTGCGTCCCTCTCTTATATGAACAGCCAGCGCTGGGTCAGGTTGAAACAGGTGGTCCTGTATATCGAAAGCCGTCTTCCGGGCGTGACGCGCCTGATGTCATTCGAACACCTGGCCAGCCTGACCAAAGGCCCTGCACCTGCAGATTTCTACAAATTCCTGCGCGGGGATGCCTGTGCTTCGATCGTTGTCGACTGGGCCGTTGCCAGAGGTTTGGTCCAGCGCGATGCCGAATGCCCGGTCACGCTGTACGACACCGCTACGATGAAGAAGGCCGACAGTGCCTTTCGCAAACACAATCGGCTGATGCGGGGGTTTTACTACCATGCTTTTCTCAGAGAATTTGCAACGCCGACCAGCGTCGCTCAAGGGGATCTGCGCAAAGTGTTTGTCGACAATACGCATCTCGAAGACAAGGTTCTGTCCATTCCTGCATCGAGCGGCGACACTCCAGCGGCGCTTTATTCGCTGAGTGACTTGCATCTGGCCGGCAAGCTGGCAGGCGATATGCAGGGCTGGCAATCGAGCAGCGAACCAGTACCGCTGGCATCCCTGCGCACCTCGTTTGCCCAGCTCGGCAAGGTGACAAGCCTTTTCCATGCGGCACTTGGCGCGCGACTCAAACAGATGAAGGACGCGCATATTGCCTTGATCAAGGAAGCGCTCTGCCGTTTGCCACTGGCGCAACGGCAGGATATTGAAGGCCACAGTCTGGAATTGCTCGCCGTGCAGCCAGTCTCGGCTGCGGCGAACAAGCAGATGGCCAATGACGCGGCGCCCTTTGGCATTCTGGCGCTGCTGCATGGAACGCCGGCCAGAGTGTTCGAGGTGTTCACCCGCCGATCGGAAGTGGTCTTGCGGCGTGATATCGACATCGCCTCACTCAAAGCCTCTGCCGCGAAGGAAGTGGCGAAGTCACTGCCACTCGACGCCGAGGCATATCGGCGCGGAACCGTTCCCGCTGCCAATGCCACATGCAAGGCGTTCATCACGCGTCTGGACATTCACGGCGCGCCCCTGGCGCAACAGGAACGCACCGCCGTGCCCGACACCTTTGCATCAAACAAGGTCAACGCCATCGCCAGCACCGCTGTCCGACATCTGTTCGACGCCTTCGAAGCGAAAGCCCTGCAAGAGGCACTGGTCGCGCCCGAACTCGAGGATGCCGCGGCCAGTCATGAGAAATGGCTGGCGTTTTACCAGAAGCTGAGCCCGCCCAAGCGCTGAGCACTGGCGAATCCGGGGATGAATCGGCTGACGCCCTTTGCGAGCAGGCTCGTTCCCACAGGTTTCGATGGCGCGGAGGATTTTCAGTTCAGCACCATATCTGTGGGAGCGAGCCTGCTCGCGAAGACATTCGATCAGCCAGCATCAAATTGCCTTACCCACCGCCATCGCGAGCCAGCTGCCACGGGGAGTGTGTGGGAGCTGGCTCGCCAGCGATGGTGCCGGTGCTAGCAGCCTTTCAACGCCTGTTTGTGCGCATACATCGCGCCATCCGCATCGGCCAGCAGCCGATCAACGGTTTCGTGGCGCGTGGGGTCGTATTCGATCTGGCCGACGCTGAAGCGAATCGCGTAACCGCGGTGCAGCGTGGCGTTGCGCTCTTCGAGGATTTCCTTGAGCCGAGCCATGATCCGCGTGGTTTCAACGTGGCTGGAGCCAGTCAGCAATGCGACGAACTCATCGCCGCCCAGGCGTCCGACCACATCGCTTTCGCGAAAGGCAATGCGCAACACATCGGCGAAGGTCTTCAGCGCGCTGTCGCCTTCGGCATGCCCGTACAGATCGTTGATCTGCTTGAAGTCGTTGAGATCGAAAAACAACAGCGTCGCCGGTCGGTTCAAACGTGCGCAGGCGTCCAGTGCATGCTGGGCCAATTGCTTGAACCCGCGACGATTGGACAACAACGTCAACTCATCCATGCTTGCCATCTGCACCGCCATCAACTCTTGCTCGGCCATCTCCGCGAGGTCACGCAGCAGCGCGCGCTCTTCGTCATCGAGATGGCGAGGTTTGGTATCAATCAGGCACAGGGTGCCCATTTTGTTACCGTTCGGCACCGTCAATGGATAACCGGCGTAAAAGCGAATATTCGGCGCGCCGGTGACCAACGGGTTGTCATGAAAGCGCAGATCTTCCAGCGCATCGGGGACCAGCATCAGCTCGTTCTGCAAAATCGCATGGCCGCAGAAAGAGACGTCGCGCGATGTCTCGCTGACATCCAGACCCACACAGGATTTGAACCACTGGCGATCCGTGTCGACCAGCGTGACCAGGGCGATCGGCACGTTGAACAAGCGCTTGGCCAGGCGCGTCAGACGATCGAAACGCTCCTCCGGCGCCGAGTCGAGGTTGAGGCCATGCAGCGCGTCGATTCGTGCAGCTTCATTGGCAGGTTTTCCGGGCACCAGCATGCGCACACTCCGTAGACAGTCATGCGTTCAGCGTAGCGCTTAATCGACGGGGCATCACATCTGCGCCACCGGACACGGCCCGCCGGCATCGGCCCAGAGTTTGAACTGCGCGACGAAAATATCGTGCGGCACCGGCACCGGTGCGCGCCCTGCCCCGGGATTCCAGCCCCAGAGCACCAGTTTGTCTTCGCTGACGTGTTTTAACAGTGCGGCGAAATCCCGGTCGCCGTTGCTCGCACGATCCTTGATCATCGCGCAGAGCTTGTCCGAGGGCAGGCCGATCCAGGCCATTTTGTGCGCCGCCGGTGGCAGGCTCCAGTGCGGCGCACCCGGGGGCGCATGAGGGCCGTAACTGGCCGGCGGGTTGCTTTCGGCGTGGCAGGTCGCGCAGGGCAAACCGGCAGCGCCCTTGCCGTCCATGCCGCGCACCACATTCATCGCGTGGGGGATGCCGGCGTCGAACTGCAACGGCGAATCGCCGGGAATGTGGCAATTCTGGCAGCGCGGGCTCTGAAAGACTTTCTGCACCGTGCCAAAGGCTTTCAGAGCTTCCTGATCTTCGGCAAACAGGTCCGAGGCGTAGCTACCGAGACCAAGCAAAACGACGGTGCCCAGCACAAGATGTCGTTTCATCTCACACCCCCGACAGTTGCAGTGGCAGTTCGCGCAGGCGTTGCCCGGTCAAGGCGAACACGGCGTTGGCCACGGCCGGCGCGGTCGGTGGCACACCGGGCTCACCGATGCCGCCGGGTTTCTCGCTGCTGGCGACGATATGCACTTCCACCACCGGCATTTCGTTGAGCCGCAACACCTGATAATCGTGATAGTTGGACTGCACGACGCCGCCGTCCTTGACGGTGAGTTTGCTGTGCAAGGCCATGCCGAGACCGAAGGTGATGCACGATTCCATCTGCGCGGCGATGCTCTGCGGATTCACTGCAATGCCGCAGTCCACCGCGCAGACCACCCGATGCACGCGGATCGCCAAATTGTCCTGCGACACCTCGGCGACCTGCGCCACATAGCTGCCGAATGACTCGTGCACCGCCACGCCCAGAGCATGCCCGTCCGGCAACGGTGCGCCCCAATTGGCCTTCTCCACCGCCAGATTGAGCACGCCGAGGTGGCGCGGGTGCGCCTTGAGCAGCGTTCGCCGGTACTCCACCGGATCCTTGCCCGCCGCCGTCGCCAGTTCATCGATCAGCGATTCCATGACGAAACCCGTGTGGGTATGGCCGACCGAACGCAGCCACAACACATTGATGCCGGTCTGCGGCGAATGCAGGTCGACCTGATGGTGAGGCAGATCCTTGATATACGGACTGTCGGCCACGCCCTCTACCGAGGTGGCATCAATGCCGTTCTTGACCATCGTCGCCTCAAGCATCGTCCCGGCCATGATCGACTGCCCCACCAGCACATGCTGCCAGCTCATCGGCAAACCATCGGCGCCCAGCCCGACCTGCGCTTTGTGCAGGTACATCGAGCGGTAGTAGCCGCCGCGAATGTCATCTTCGCGCGCCCACACGGTTTTCACCGGCAGGCCCGCCGCTTTCGCCACCTGCACGGCTTCGGCGACGAAATCCGAAGTCGGATTGGCGCGGCGACCGAAACCACCGCCGAGGAATTCGGTGTGTATCTCGACCTGTTCGGGCTTGAGCCCGGTGATCTTGCTGGCGACCATTTGGTCCAGCGTCTGAAATTGCGTACCAGTCCAGATCTCGCATTTGCCGGCGCTGATTTTCACCGTGCAATTGAGCGGTTCCATCGGCGCGTGGGCCAGATACGGCACGCTGTATTCGACCTCGATTTTCTTCGCGGCTTTGCCAAAATTGGCCTTGGCGTCCCCCGCCTGAGTGGCGGAAGTGCCCGGCGTCGCCGCCAGTTTGCGGAAACTCTCCAGCAGTTTTTCACTGCTCATGTCGGCCAGCGCCCCGAGATCCCAGTCAACCTTGAGCGCATCACGGCCCAGCTTCGCCGCCCAGAAATGCTCGGCCACCACCGCTACTCCGCTGGGCACCTGCACCACCTTGTGCACGCCGGGAATCGCCAGCGCTGCGGCGCCTTCGAAGGATTTCACCGTGGCACCGAACACCGGGGCGCGGGCGACCATCGCGGTCATCAGGCCTTCGAACTGCACGTCCATGCCGAACCTGGCGCGGCCGGTGATCTTTTCCGGGGTGTCGAGGCGCTTGGTCGGTTTGCCGATGACTTTCCAGTCCTTGGCTTCCTTGAAGGTAATGGTTTTCGGATCCGGCACCGGCAGTTGCCCGGCGGCATCGGCCAGTTCGCCGTAGGTCGCGCGTTGGTCCCCGGCGATGACCACGCCGGACTCCGTGCGAATCGTCGATGGCGCGACGTCGAAGCGTTTCGCTGCGGCTTCCACGAGCATCTGCCGCGCCGTCGCCCCGGCCAGTCGGTAGCGGTCGAATTCCATCCAGGTCGACGTCGAGCCGCCGGTGATCTGCATGCCGCCAAACGCCGGCAAGCCGTAATCGGCCGCCGAGGCTGGCGAGTGCTCAACGCGGATTTTCGACCAGTCGGCGTCCAGTTCTTCGGCGATCAGCATGGTCAGGCCGGTCCAGATGCCCTGGCCCATTTCTGAATGGCCGAGCAGCACGGTGACGCTGTTGTCCGCCGCGATGCGCAGGAACGCGTTGGGCGCGAAGGTCTTGTTCTGATTTTCTGCCGCCCGGGCAAAGCGATTGGCCCCCGGCACCACGAACGCCACCATCAAGCCGCCGCTTAACAGTGCGCTGCCCTTGAGAAACCCGCGACGCGATACGGGACTGTCCATCGTTCCTCTCCCAGAGAATGACTCAGCCGATTTCGGCGGCGCGTTTGACCGCTGCGCGAATGCGCGGATAGGTGCCGCAGCGGCAGATATTGCCGGAGAGCGCCTGATCGATATCGCTGTCGGTGGGTTTGGGGATTTTCGCCAGCAACGCGGCGGCGGACATGATCTGCCCGGACTGGCAATAACCGCACTGCACCACGTCCAGCTCGGCCCAGGCCTGCTGCACCGGGTGCGAGCCATCGGTGGAAAGGCCCTCGATGGTGAGGATTTTCTGCCCGTGGGCGACCGCAGTGGCCGGAGTGATACAGGAACGTAATGGCGCGCCGTCGACATGTACGGTGCAGGCGCCGCACTGGGCCATGCCGCAACCGAACTTGGTCCCGGTCAGGTGCGCGACATCGCGCAGAACCCAGAGCAGCGGCATGTCGGCGGGGACATCGAGCTCCTGATCCTTGCCATTGATATTCAGGGTCAGCATCGGGTGATTTCCTCAGACTCACGTATTGCAAAGGGGCGTCGCTGTGATCGCAAAAACCTACGGACGCCCGCGCTTATCCCTTTCAGCAAAGCCTAATTTGCGCTTGAAGCCAGACGTTGTGACCAGCGGTCATGCAGACCCCGGCATTGCTCCTACAGTTGATAGCGGCTCGCAGTGAGTCGTCGTACCTCTGCGCAAACGGTCCGCGTACATCGCGGTTGTCCATCACAGGTCAGGAGTAACGAATATGGGCTTTGTCACCACTCGAGACGGCGTCGATATCTTCTATAAGGACTGGGGCCCGCGCGACGCGCCGGTGATCCACTTCCACCACGGCTGGCCCCTCAGTTCGGATGACTGGGACGCGCAGATGCTGTTTTTCCTGGCACAGGGCTTTCGGGTGATTGCCCATGATCGACGCGGGCACGGGCGCTCCAGCCAGGTCTGGGACGGCCACGACATGGACCACTACGCCGACGATGTGCTGGCCGTGGTCAATCATCTGGGTACGAGCAACGTGGTGCACGTCGGCCATTCCACCGGCGGCGGCGAAGTGATCCATTACATCGCCCGGCATGGTCAGGACAAGGTCAGCAAAGCGGTATTGATCAGCGCCGTGCCACCGCTGATGGTGCAGACCGAAAGCAACCCCGGCGGTTTGCCGAAATCGGTGTTCGATGGCTTTCAAGCGCAGTTGGCGGCGAATCGCGCGCAGTTCTATCGCGATGTGCCGAGCGGACCTTTCTACGGCTACAACCGCCCGGGCGCCGAGCCGGCGGAAGGGATCATCGCCAACTGGTGGCGCCAGGGCATGATCGGCGGCGCCAAGGCGCACTACGACGGCATCGTCGCGTTCTCGCAGACCGACTTCACCGAAGACCTGAAAAAAGTCACCGTGCCGGTGCTGGTCATGCACGGCGAGGATGACCAGATCGTGCCCTACGCCAACTCCGCACCGTTATCGGCGAAACTGCTGCCCAACGGCACACTGAAGTCGTATCCCGGCTTCCCGCATGGCATGCCGACGACGCAAGCGGAAACGATCAATGCGGATTTGTTGGCGTTTATTCGCGGGTGACGGAGCTGAGGATGTACCCATAGCAGCGGACACCACAAAACAAATTGTGGGAGCGAGCCTGCTCGCGAAAGCGTTCGTTCAGCCACTTGCATGTTGACTGACCCAACGCCTTCGCGAGCAGGCTCGCTCCCACAGTTGATATTGGGTATATATCCGCCAGGGACTGGTCGGCTATAAGGCCGCCATCGCTGGCAAGCCAGCTCCCACAGGGATCAGGGTAGATCCGCTGTTCTTTCGTACCTTGAGATAGCAATCGCGAGCAGGCTCACTCCTACCAGATCAAGATCAAGATCAAGATCAAGATCAAGATCAAGATCAAGATCAAGATCAAGATCAAGATCAAGATCAAAAGATCGCAGCCTTCGGCAGCTCCTACACGATGAGCGTTAGCTCGAGTACCGCTTTTGATCTTGATCCACCGGCGACGTCGGAAGGCTGAGTGGAGGGATTGATACGGGCGTGGGAGCGCAGCGACCGTCTGGCGCAGCCAGACACAGCGGAAGGAGGTGCAGCGAAGCAAACCGGAGCCGCTGCGCCCGGATCGATCCCGCAGCGAAGGAACCCGAGCCTGCGAGGGCCGAACGTAGGAGCAAGCCTTTTGGGTTACCTTTTTGGCGTTTGAAAAAGGTGACCCGCCGTAAGGGCGGAACCATAAGCAGCCGTTACCGCAGCAACGGATATGTACTCACTCAAAAAATACCCCACCGCCCCATAAAAAGCCTTCGCGAGCAGGCTCACTCCTACAGGGGGCCTCGGTGGGCTCAGGAATGCAATAAATCCTATTCCTCTCGCCGCCCCGTGCCGTCCCTATCACCACGGTAATGCCTGGCCAGCGGAAAATCCGGCAACCACGATTCACGCCGCACAATCCAGCTCTCATAGGTCGGCTTCAACTGATTCGGCGCATCCAGCGCGCCGAGGTTCACCTCAACCTCATCACCACTGCGGTTGAACACCGACGAGCCACAGCGCGGGCAAAAGTGCCGCCCTTGATACTCATGGGTTTCACCGCTGAGGGTCACCGCGTCCTCAGGAAAAATCGCCGAAGCATGAAACAGCGCACCGTGGATCTTGCGACAGTCCAGGCAATGGCACAGTCCAACCCGGTAAGGCTCGCCAGTGGCTTGAAAACGCACATCGCCGCACAGGCATCCGCCGGTAAATGCAGTCATGGTTTAGCTCCATCGCGCCCGTGGTGTGACGCTCCCCAGAGCCTATAACAGTCGGCGCTGCAATGCAGGCGATGTTTCAGATGAAAAAGCTTGATGTGACGACACTGCAACGGGCATTCGCTGGCCAGAGCTAATACACTCAGACGCTGACCTGCCGGGACGATCACGATGAAACACCCCACAGCGAAAAACCCCGAGAAAGCCCCGCGTTTCTGGCGCGACGACGCCCTGCCCTTCATCGAGGCGCGGGCCATCGCGGATGGGCGTGAAGTCTGTTACGCGCGACATTCCCATGCGCACTTTTCCATCGGCGCGATCACCGCTGGGCGCAGCACCTATGTGCATGAGCAGGCGCAGTATGAGGTGGCGGCCGGCACCGTGGTGCTGATGAATCCCGGTGATGTGCATGCCTGCAATCCTATCGATGATCAGCCTTGGTCGTATGTGATGCTGTATGTCGAAACGCCGTGGCTGACGGATTTGCAGCATCAGCTGGGGTTTGCGGCGGAGCTGGAATTTCGACGGTTCTCCGACACGCATCTGACCGATGCCGAGCTGTTTGGCAAATTGATGGGGTTGTATGAGGTTCTGCTCGACGACCAGTTGGAGGCGCTGGCGAAACACAGCGCGGCGGTTGAGTTTTTCAGTGATTTGCAGGGGCGCCTGAATCCGGCGGACGAGCCCGTTGCCGAGCCGAATTTCAAGCTGGAACGCGCCGCTGATTTCATTCGTGAACATTGCACCGAAGTGCTCAGCCTCGAGGCAATTTGCGCGGCGGCGCAACTATCGCCGTCATACCTGATTCGTGCGTTCAAACAGCGCTACGGGATGACGCCCCATGCCTTCCTGGTCAACCAGCGCATCCAGTTCGCCCGCGAGCGCTTGCGCAGCGGGCGGTTGATTGCCGATGTAGCGCTAGAGGCTGGATTCGCCGATCAGGCGCATTTTCAGCGAGCGTTCAAACAGCATCTGGCGGCGACGCCGGGGCAGTATCGCGGCTGACTTCATACACGAAGTTGAACACTGAACCCTTGTGGGAGCGAGCCTGCTCGCGAAAGCGGTGTGTCATTCAACACTTCACTGACTGATCCACCGCATTCGCGAGCAGGCTCGCTCCCACAGGGGGTTGTGGTGAGCCTGTGAATCAAGTGAACAGCAAATAAAGCGCACTCACCGCCAGCAACAACGCCATCAACCGATTGAACCAGCGCATCACCGCCGCATTGCTCAGATACCCGCGCAAGAACGTCCCGGCATATGCCCAGCAGCCCACCGACAGATAACAGATCACCAGATACACCGCCGCAAACTGCCAGACCAGCCGCGCCTCGCCATCAGCGACAAATGCGCCCATGCCGGCCACGCATGCCAGCCAGGCCTTGGGGTTAAGCCATTGCATCACCGCGCCATAGAGCATCGACGGCGCGCGGCCGGACTCGCTGGCGTGCAGCTGGCCGTCATCGCTGGCCAGTTTCCAGGCCATGAACAACAGAAACGCCACCCCGGCCCATTGCACCACGCGGGTCATGAATGGCCACAACTGCAGAACTTCATGCAGGCCCAGCCCCATCAGCACCAGCAACAGCACAAACCCCAGCGTCGCCCCGGCCACATGCCGCTGGCTGGCGCGGAAACCGTACTGCGCGCCTGAACTCAAGGCGACGATATTGACCGGCCCGGGGGTGATGGATGCGGCGAGGGCAAAGGCCGCCATGGAAAGAATCAGACTCATTGCACACCTGCTTCAAACGAGGAACGAGGTGGCTACGGTAGCGAGCGGGGGATTTGCGGTATTGAAGAAAATGACCCTGAGGATGCGAATCTGATCGTTCCCACGCTCTGCGTGGGAATGCAGCCCGGGACGCTCTGCGTCCCATTCAGAGCGTGGGAACGATCGAAACCTACAGGGGGCACTCAGGCCAGGCGCGGCACGGTGAAGCGGAATTCGCTGCCCTGCCCCGGCTCGCTCTCGGCGACGATCTGGCCGCCATGGGCTTCGACGATGCCTTGGGTAATATACAAACCCAGGCCCGTGCCGGTCGGGTTGCCTTCCTTCATCGTCCAGTAACGATCGAACACATGCGGCAAGTGCTCCTTGGGAATGCCTTCGCCACTGTCACGCACGATAAACACGATCTCATCGCCCACCGATTTCGCGTGTACGCCCACGGTGCCCATGCGCGGGGTGAATTTGATGGCGTTGCCCACCAGGTTCGACAACACCTGAAACAGCCGCTCAGGGTCGGCGTGGATGCGCAGGTCAGGATCGGCCAGGAAGGAAATGCTGATGTCCTTGTCATGGGCCAGCGGCGACAGCAACGCTTGGGCCTCTTCAAAGATGTGCCCGACCTCCAGCGCCTGCGGGGTGATGGAGTAGCGCCCGGCGTCGATTTTCGAGGTATCGAGCAGGTCTTCCAGCAACGTGTTCATCCGCGCCGTGGCCTGTTGCATGGTGTCGATCGCCGTGGAGATGCGCCGCGAGGTGTGCGCGCCTTCCGAACTGAAGGCTTTCTGCATCATGCCGCAGAGCATGGAAATCACCGTCATCGGGTTGCGCAGGTCGTGGGAAACCACCGCCACCAGATCATCCCGTGCCTGCACGGCCTCCTGCTCGCGACGTACCTGACGGGCCAGATCGTTTTCCAGCGCCGAGCGGCGCAGATCGTTGGCGGCGAACCGGTCACCGTGGCTCCACTTGGTGGAGATCCCGGCCATCTCGATTTTCCAGATCTCGAACGAGGTACGCGGACGCAGGCGCAGGCCGGCGTCGGAGTTTTCCAGATCCAGCGGCTTGCGCGGGTCGCCGCTCCAGTTGATGTTTTCCTTCACTTCCGGACGGAACCACAGCACGCCGTTGTCCACCGGTTTGGGCAGGCTCATGGCGAGCACACCACTGGCCACCGACTGATACTGCGCCGCCGGCGGGTAAACGCTGGACAGGTGATGGCTGGCGAACACCGGCTCGCCGCGCGCCTGCAACCATTTGTGCAGCGCGCGAATTTCTTCCGGTTCAGGGCAGTTGCCGTAACGGTGCAACTGCTTGTCTTCGATGATCGCAATGCCGCCGGCATTGACCAGCGCCATCAGCGTCGCTGGCTGCTGGGCGAGGCCGTCGAAGACGTTTTGCGGCGAATCGACCATCGCCTGATTGAGCCGCGCCAGCGCTTCGACCTTCTCTTCACGCTGGCGGGTCAGTTCAAGGGTTTCCATGGCGCTGATCTGCAACGACAAGACCTGGCCGATGGTCTGGCAGGCCATGCGCAATTCATGCGGCACGTGCAGCGGCTGGCGATTGCCGCAGCTGATCAGGCCCCAGAGCTTGTCGCCCTTGAGCAGGGAAATGCTCATCGACGACAGCACGCCCATGTTCTTCATGTACTGGCAGTGAATCGGCGAGACGCTGCGCAGCGTGGCGAAACTGAGGTCCAGCGGCGTCTGCGTGTCCGGGCGCAGCTTCGGCACCAGTGGCACCGGCTGATAATCGGCGTTGGGGATGATCCGCAGCCAATTGGTGCGGTACAGCTCGCGCGCCTGCTCGGGAATGTCCGAAGCCGGGAAAAACAGGCCGTTGAACACTTCCATCGACGGATCGGACGCTTCGGCGATGACCTGACCGTGGCCCTCCTCCTCGAAGCGATAGATCAGCACCCGGTCGTAACCGGTCATCGCCTGGATTTCCTTGACGCTGATGTCGTACAGGGCCTGCAGCGTGGTCGCCGCTTGCAGGCGCTGGAGCATGCGGCCCAAGTGGGTATTGACCCCGGCGACGTTGCGCGGCTGGAAATTCTTTACATGAATCTCAAGCTCGAGAATCAGCACGCCCTGATGGCGGTGCAGCAAACCTTCGAATTCAGTGCCGTTGAGCTCGAAACGCAGGGGCGCCGCCTCGGAGAACGTCTCCTGTTGCAAGGCTTGCAGCACTTGCGCGGTGTGTTCGGCGCCGATCAGGCTGGGCAGCGGCTGGCCGATCAAGGATTCGGGCGCACGGGCCAGCAGGGTTGCGACGTTGGCGCTGACCTGAATGATCTGCAGCGCAGGCTCGGTCAGGGTCAGCAGCAGTCCATGGGGCTGGATCGCGCCGGGAAAGCGGATCGGCTCGTCGGCACAGTTGGCCAGCAGTTCTTCAAAGGCTTGTGGGTCTTGCGGGTTCATGCCAGTACCTCCTGGCGCTCGAGCCACTGCTCGAAACAGCTGAATGTGATTTGTGCTGCGCTGACCACGGCCGCGCGTTCGCTGGCCGCCATGGGCCGGTTGCTCAGGTATTCGATGAACTCGCGCCAGCGCCGCCCGGTGGCCGCGCCGTAGACATCGAGGAAGGCAGCGCCATTGTCGGCGTCCAGATTCAGCCGCGCGGCGATCTCCCGACGCAGGATCTGCCCGCCGAGAGTCGCGCCTTCGAGCACGTACAAAACGCCGAGACTGGCGGCGCTGGAGTCAATGACTGGCAGATCTTCACACAGCGGCAAATCATCAGCGGTTGCCCCCAGTGCGCGCAGGTCGGCGCGCAGGGTGTCAGCCTTCAGACGAGGCAGCAGATTGAAATCGTCCGGGACCGCGCCACTGGCGAGCAACGCCTGTTCGAGCGGCTGATAGAACCCGTAATAGGCCTGCATCAAGCGCTCGAAAGCGGGGGTATCGAGGGTGTCGGAGAAAAAAGGAAGGCGTTTTTCCAGTGCGATGTGCAGTTCGGCTGTGCCGGCCCGCAGATCCTGCAGCACCGGTGGCACATAAACCTCACGGGCCTTTGCTTGCATGTAGATCGCTCTTGGTGGGACCCGGCAGGGGCCATTCTGGGTGGGCTCGACGTGGGGGGAATTTATCACGCCACGCAGCTTTTTCTGCCTGCCGAAGCGTTTTTTCTGTCGAACCGCGACCCTACGACACGTTCAGAGTGGCGCCGGATCAAAAAAGTTCGACCCGCGCCACATCTGCCAGTCTCAGGGCTTGAGGTCGGGATCGCTGTCCAGATTCTTCTGCTGCACAGCGTCGATATTGCCCGGAGGGTTTTGCGCCGGAGCCTGATCGATGCCCGGTGGCGGCGTGAGTTGCAACACTTCGCTGGTGTAGCGCCACTCCTCCATGACCTTGTCCGGGTGCTCGTTCAGGCGCGTGCCATAGCTGGGCACGATCTGGCGCAGCTTGTCCTGCCACGGCGCCGAGGCCAGTTTTTCCTTGAACACTTTGCCCATCAGGTCGAGCATGATCGGCGCGGCTGTCGAGGCCCCGGGCGACGCGCCGAGCAGTCCGGCAATGCTGCCATCCTTCGACGCGACCACTTCGGTACCGAGCTTGAGCACCCCGCCCTGCTGCTCATCCTTCTTGATGATCTGCACGCGCTGGCCGGCCTGCCACAGTCGCCACTGCTCTTTCTTCGCATGGGGGAAGTAGGTGCGCAGCGCCTCGAAACGGTCGTCATCGGACTGCATCAACTGGCCGGCGAGGTATTGCACCAGATCGAACTCGCGCACGCCGACCCGAACCATCGGCCAAAGATTGTGCAGGGTCGTACTGGCCGGCAGATCAAAATACGAACCCTCTTTCAAGAACTTGGTGGAGAACGTCGCGAACGGCCCAAACAGAATTACCCGTTTGCCATCGAGCACTCGCGTATCGAGGTGCGGCACCGACATCGGTGGCGCGCCGGTCGAAGCGATCCCATAGGCCTTGGCCATGTGCTGTTGCGCGACTTCGGGATTATCCGTGACCAGGAAAGAACCACCCACCGGGAACCCGGCGTAGTCTTTCGCTTCCTCAATACCGGACTTCTGCAGCAGCGGCAACGCCGCCCCGCCCGCTCCGATAAACAGGAATTTCGCGTCGGTGGCGGCCGTGGTGCCGTCCTTGAGGTTCTTGTACTCAACGTGCCACGAGCCATCGTCGTTGCGCGTGATGTCGCGCACTTCCGTGGACAGCTTGAGGTTGAAGTTGTCGCGGCTTTGCAGATGGCTGACGAACTGGCGGGTGATCTCGCCGAAATTGACGTCGGTGCCGATCGGCGTCCAGGTGGCGGCGATTTTCTGTGTCGGGTCGCGCCCTTCCATCATCAGCGGCACCCATTGTTTGATCTGCTGCGGGTCTTCCGAATATTGCATCGGGCGGAACAGCGGACTGGCCTGCAGCGCCTCGTAGCGTTTCTTCAGGAAACGAATGTTGTCGTCGCCCCAGACAAAACTCATGTGCGGCGTGGAGTTGATGAACGAGCGCGGATTCTTCAGCACGCCGGTTTTCACCTGCCA
This sequence comes from Pseudomonas iranensis, assembly GCF_014268585.2. Classification (NCBI taxonomy): domain Bacteria; kingdom Pseudomonadati; phylum Pseudomonadota; class Gammaproteobacteria; order Pseudomonadales; family Pseudomonadaceae; genus Pseudomonas; species Pseudomonas iranensis. The sequence goes on along the minus strand of NZ_CP077092.1, from coordinate 2,534,100 downwards.
GGCGAGGAACTGCCGGGTGATCTGGAACGCCTCGTTGATCTCGACAGCCTTGGTGATATCGACCTTGCCGTCCTTTTCCGGCGTGTAGTTCAGTTCGGCAAGCGCCGAGTGGCCGGTGCCGGCGTTGTTCCAGCCGTTGGAGCTTTCCTCGGCGACCTTGTCCAGACGCTCGACCATTTCCATCGACCAACCCGGCTCCAGTTCACTGAGCCAGACCGCCAGCGTCGAACTCATGATGCCGCCGCCGACCAGCATCACGTCGACGCGTTTGGCGGGTTCGGCATAGGCCTGGCTGATACCGACCGAAAGGGTCAAGGCGAGCAGCGCCCAATGGCGCATCGGGTTGTTCATGGGGCCTCCTTGGGCTCTGTCGGCGATAGCGCCAGTTTAGTCGGCGCTGTCGTTTTGCACGGATGGATCACCATTGGCCGGTACGCTGCTGTCGGGAACCGGTTTCGAAGGGTTGTTCTTTTCCGCGCCGGGATAACCGGGCAGACCGCGAGTATCTTCGGGTGTCATGACATCTTCGTTGTCACGACGGACCTGCCCGTCGGTGGTGGCGTTGGGGTCTTCATCGCGCCCGGCGGTGCCGATGACGAAACCGTCGTCGTTGGGATTAATGTCTTCGTTGAGCGCTTTGTCGTTGCTGGATGGATGGGTCATTTCTGCCTCCAGAAAACGTTGATCGGACTTGTTTGGAATCGCCGTTATCGCTCAAGTGCAATGGAAAAGACCAACGGTGCATTCGGGCGCTGGTCGCCTGGCTTGAACCACGGCTGTCACGCGCGGTTCCCATGAGAAACAGTCTTTGAGCACCGCCATGAGCGCCCCGCGATTCGGCATTGAGGAAGAATATTTCATCACTGACCTGCAGACCCTATGCATGGTCGGCAGCCCGTCGCTGCAGGCCATCGAGGCGTGCCGGGCGAGGCTGGGTCCGCGGTTTGCCACGGAAATGTTTCAGGGGCAGATCGAAGTGGCTTCGCCGGTGTTCAGCGACTTCGAGCACGCCGGCGATTTCCTCCGCGGCAGCCGTCAAGCCTTGCGCGCCGCCCTTGAGCCGTTTGGTCTGGGCGTGCTCAGCGCCGGCAGTCACCCGCTGGCCGACTGGCGCGAACAAGTCCCGACTGACGAAGAGCATTTCCATCACCTGTTCGAACACTACGGCCATGTTGCCCGGCGCAGCGTGCTGTCCGGCCTGCACGTGCACGTCGAGGTGGCAGAGCCGCTGGATCGCGTCGCGGTGATGAACGAAGTGCTGCCGTGGACGCCGTTACTCCTGGCATTGAGCTGCTCGTCGCCGATCTGGGATGGCGCCGCCAGCGGGTTCATGAGCTATCGGCAGACCGCGTGTGACGAGTGGCCACGCATGGGCATCCCGCCGCTGTTTGCCGATCAGCGCCATTACGACGAGCATCTGGCGTTTCTCATCCGCATCGGTGCGATCAGCCAGCCGGGCGAATGTTGGTGGGGCGTGCGTCCGGCAGCGCGTTACCCGACTCTCGAATTGCGCATGACCGACGCCTGCCCTCGGGTCGACGATGCACTGACCCTGGCGGCGTTTTTTCGCGTATTGGTCGCGCACGCCAGTGCACAACGGCGGCCGGGCTTGCTGTATGACCAGACCGCACGTTCGATGCTGGAAGAGAACCGCTGGCGCGCCAAACGTTTAGGGATTCATGCGCGTTTTCTGGTCGAAGGCATCGACGGCGACTGTTCGATCGCGCAGTGGCTGGAACTGGCCGAGCAGCGCTTTGCCGATACCGCGCATGCGTTGGACGCGCCGCAGTTGTTCGAACGTGCGCGGGCGATCATCGCCAGCGGCACCAGCGCCGACCGGCAGTTGGCGCTGTTCGGGCAAGCGTCTGAACAACCGCAAAACAGCCGCTCGGCGCTGGCGCAAGTGAGCGAACTGTTGCTTCAGGAAACGTCTGGCTGAGCAGTCTCGGACGCGCCCTTGAGTTCGATCTGATTGCCGTCCGGGTCGAAGCAGTACAGCGACAGGCCGTAACCTTCGGCGCCGAAACGCCTGGCGGCTTTTTCCACGCTCAAGCCAAAGGATTGCAAGTGAGCGACCAGCGCCGCTTCGTCGAACGGCTCGATGCGCAGGCAGAAGTGATCGACATTGCGTCGCTGCTCCTGCGCCGCGCCACCGCCCTTGCGCCCGAGTTCGCCGTGCAAGTCGACCAGATCGATCATCGACGTGCCGGCCCGCAGGTGCACTAGCCCCAGCGGCTGGTTATGCCTGACCACTTCGGCGCCGAACACCCTGGCGTAGAAATCGATGCTGCGTTGCAGGTCGGCGACGCGCAGGACGATATGATCGATGTGCTGAATGGAAAACGGCTGCATGGTTTGGCTTCCTGGAAAGCGGCAACCCGCTCATTGTGCTGCACAAGGGAAAAAATTCACTGTCGATTTTTCGGTGGAGCCATCGACAAAGCGGATTTACTCTCTGGCCATGAACATACCAGCCGCTGTCCTGCCGCCCCACGCCGAAATGGTTCGCGCCATGCTCGAGCGCGACACTGCCTATGAAGGCGTGTTCTTCACCGCCGTGAAAACCACCGGGATCTTTTGCCGCCCCAGTTGCACGGCGCGCAAGCCGAAACCGGAGAACGTCGAATTCTTCGCCCACGCCGACGAATGCCTGTGCGCCGGTTACCGCGCCTGCCTGCGCTGCAAACCGCTGGACGCAGCGGCCATCGCCCCGGACTGGGTGCAGCGCCTGCTGAATGCGGTGGACGCCGATCCCGAACGGCGCTGGAGCGATGCGCAATTGCTCGGCGAGGGCATCGAACCGCTGAAACTGCGACGCTGGTTCAAGCAGCACTTCGGTATGACTTTCCACGCCTGGCTGCGCACACGGCGCCTCGGCATGGCCCTGGGCGGGATCAGGCAAGGCACTTCGATCGATCACGCCGCGTTCGACTCCGGCTACGAGTCGCTCAGTGGTTTTCGCGACGCGTTTCAGAAGTCCTTCCATATCACCCCGGGCCGCGCGGCCAATAGTGAACCGTTGCTGTTCACCCGCCTGACCACGCCGCTGGGGCCGATGATCGCCATGGCCGAGCGCCGTGGGCTGGTGTTGCTGGAATTTCTCGATCGACCGGCACTGACCCGCGAAGTCGAAGCCCTGCAAAACCGTTATGGCTACGCAGTCGCGCCGGGGCATAACGCGCACTTGCAGCAAATCGAAGTGCAACTGGCGGATTACTTCGCCGGCAAACTCACCGAGTTCAGCGTGGCGTTGCACCTGCCCGGCAGCGCATTCGCCCAAGAGGTGTGGGCGGCGCTGCGGCAAATCCCCTACGGCCATACCAGCACTTACGGCGCTATCGCGGCGGGCCTGGGCAAACCCGGCGCCAGCCGCGCGGTCGGCCTGGCCAACGGGCACAATCGTCTGTCGATCGTGGTCCCGTGTCACCGAGTGATCGGCGCAGACGGCTCGCTGACCGGTTATGGTGGCGGACAACCGCGCAAGGCGTTCCTGCTCAGGCTGGAAAACGCCGCGCTGCAAATGACTCAACAATTGGCTTTTTGAGCCATGCAATCCAACGCGCAAACAGGGATTTCGATGGGTATGTCCGAATCACCGCAACATGGCTGACATGTGTGAGATGGCCAGCGCTTTTCTGGCCGCGATAGACACTGACTGGCAGCGCCATGTCAGCGCCGTCGGCCCGTGCCTGCATCAGCCACATCCGGCGCGCGATCCCTATGAATCGCTGGTCCGGGCGATTGCCTATCAGCAACTGCACGCCAAGGCCGGCGATGCGATCCTTGGGCGTTTGGTGGAGTTATTCCCCGGCCAGGCGTTTCCGCGTCCGCAGCAGATTCTGGCTACCGAGGTCGAGCGCCTGCGTGCTTGTGGTTTCTCGGCGAGCAAGATTGCGACGATTCAAGGGATAGCCCAGGCGACTCTGGACGGCGTGGTGCCGGATTACCCGACTGCACGGGCGATGGACGATGAAACCCTGATCGAACGCCTGACCAGCCTGCGCGGTGTCGGCCGCTGGACCGTGGAGATGCTGTTGATCTACAGCCTCGAACGCATGGATATCCTGCCGGCGGATGATTTTGGCGTGCGCGAGGGTTATCGGCGCCTGAAGGGACTGGAGGTGCAGCCGACGCGCAAACAGATGATCGAGATTGGCCAGGCGTGGACGCCTTATCGGACGGTCGCGGCCTGGTATCTGTGGCGAGTGGCCAAGGCTTAGACCGCGTTATCGTTCTTCGCGAGCAGGCTCGCTCCCACACTGAATCAGCGTTCGGCGCTCTGTTTCCGCGCTCCCGGGGTGAGGGGGAAATCGAACTGGCGCTGCAAATCTTCAGCCTTGAGAATCTCGAACAACGCCTGCGCCGCCGCCGACAGCTCATTGCCCGGCTCGGTCAACACGCCAATCGCCCGCTCCACAGAGTCATTCAAGGTCAGGCAATGCGCACCGAGCTCGCGCATCTGCCCCGCGCACAATGCCGGCACCGCGCTGACCCCAAGCCCGCTGGCAACCATGCGCCCGACGGTCGCCAATTGATGGCTCTCGAACTCCACCGGCAACTTCATTCCGCGCGCCTGCAAATGCTCTTCCAGCATGACCCGCACGGTCGATGGCCGCTGCAGGGTGATGAACGGTTGCTCCAGCAAGGTCTGCCAATCGATGTCGGCGCGACCGGCCAGTGCTGAATCGGCCGGCACCACGGCGACAAAGCGATCGACATACAAAGGCGTGAATGTCATCGAAGTGCTCTGCATCGGCGCGAACGCCACACCGAGTTCAACCTGACGATCGCGGACCATTTCCAGCACTTGCTCGTTGATCACGTCGTTGACCGTGACGTTGACGTTCGGATAACGCGCGCGGAAGCTCTTGAGAATCGGCGGCAGCAGATTGCCGGCAAATGACGGCATCGCCGCCAGCGTCACGCGTCCGCGCTGGAGGCTGAAACGCTGGCGCATCTCGTCTTCGGCGTTGTCCCAATCGGCGATCAAGCGGCGCGCCAGTGGCAGCAGGGATTCGCCTTCCGGGGTCAGCGCGACATTGCGCGTGTTGCGACTGAACAAACGCCCGCCCAAACCCTCCTCCAGCGCCTTGATGGTCAGGCTGAGCGCTGACTGCGACAGGTGCAGACGCTCGCAGGCCACGGCGAAGCTCAGGCTATGGGCCACGGCGAGAAAGGCACGGATCTGTTTGATGGTCATGGTCGCTTTGCTCCAGTTCTAAGCCGCAAGCGTCAAGCTGCAAGCCGTGATGCGATGGCCCTGATCGTTCCCACGCTCCTGCGTGGGAATGCAGCCCGTGACGCTCCGCGTCACTGGACGCGGAGCGTCCCTGGAGGCATTCCCACGCGGAGCGTGGGAACGATCATCGCCGAACGCGTATTAGTGAGATTTATCAATCAATCAACCGCAAAAATCAACTTAACAAATATATTCCACAGAGAGACACTCCAGTCATTCGGCTAGCCAGCCGCCCGCAAATAATAAAAGAGGTGCCTATGGCAGGTTTCGACAAGCGTGTGTATTCCTACGAGGAAGCGATGGCCGGGCTGGAAGACGGTATGACCGTTATCGCCGGCGGCTTTGGTCTGTGCGGCATTCCGGAAAACCTGATCGCCGAGATCAAGCGCAAGGGCACCCGCGATCTCACCGTCGTCTCCAACAACTGCGGCGTTGATGGTTTCGGCCTTGGCGTGCTGCTCACCGACCGCCAGATCAGCAAGGTCATCGCCTCTTACGTCGGCGAAAACAAGCTGTTCGAAGAGCAACTGCTCAAGGGCGAGATTGAAGTTATCCTCACCCCGCAAGGCACCCTCGCCGAGAAAATGCGCGCGGGCGGCGCTGGCATTCCGGCGTTCTTCACCGCCACTGGCGTCGGCACTCCAGTTGCCGAAGGCAAGGAAGTGCGTGAATTCAAGGGTCGCAAGTACCTGATGGAAGAGTCCATCACCGGCGACTTCGCTATCGTCAAAGGCTGGAAGGCCGACCATTTCGGTAACGTCGTTTACCGCCACACCGCGCAGAACTTCAACCCGCTGGCCGCCACCGCCGGCAAGATCACCGTGGTCGAAGTCGAAGAAATCGTCGAGCCCGGCGAACTCGACCCGACGCAGATCCACACCCCGGGCATCTACGTCGACCGGGTCATTTGCGGCACGTTCGAAAAACGCATCGAACAGCGCACCATCCGCAAATAATTCAGGCCTACGGAGAACAACAACATGGCACTTACCCGCGAACAAATGGCTCAGCGCGTCGCCCGCGAAATGCAGGACGGCTACTACGTCAACCTCGGCATCGGCATTCCGACGCTGGTCGCCAACTACATCCCCGAAGGCATGGAAGTCATGCTGCAATCGGAAAACGGCCTGCTCGGCATGGGTCCGTTCCCGACCGAAGAAACCATCGATGCCGACATGATCAACGCCGGTAAACAAACGGTGACGGCACGGATCGGCGCGTCGATATTCAATTCCGCCGAATCCTTCGCGATGATCCGTGGCGGCCATGTCGACCTGACCGTGCTTGGCGCCTTTGAAGTGGATGTTGAAGGCAACATCGCTTCGTGGATGATCCCCGGCAAACTGGTCAAGGGCATGGGCGGCGCGATGGATCTGGTGGCCGGCGCCGACAACATCATTGTCATCATGACCCACGCGTCCAAGGACGGTGAGTCCAAGCTGCTGGCCAAATGCAGCCTGCCGCTGACCGGTGCCGGCTGCATCAAGCGCGTGCTGACCGACCTCGCCTATCTGGAAATCGAAAATGGCGCTTTTGTCCTCAAGGAACGCGCACCTGGCGTCAGCGTCGAGGAAATCGTCGCCAAAACCGCTGGTAAACTGATCGTCCCGGATCACGTACCGGAAATGCAGTTCGCTGCCGAGTGAGGAATTCGAAAATGCAAGACGTCGTCATTGTTGCCGCCACGCGTACCGCGATCGGCAGTTTTCAGGGCTCCCTGACCAGCGTGTCCGCCGTAGATCTGGGCGCGGCGGTGATCCGCCAGTTGCTTGAGCAGACCGGCCTCGACGCTGCGCAGGTCGATGAAGTGATCATGGGTCAGGTGCTGACCGCTGGCGCCGGGCAGAACCCGGCACGTCAGGCCGCGATCAAGGCTGGCCTGCCCCATGCCGTACCGGCCATGACCCTGAACAAGGTTTGCGGTTCGGGCCTCAAGGCTCTGCACCTGGGCGCGCAAGCGATCCGTTGCGGCGACGCCGAGGTGATCATCGCCGGCGGTCAGGAGAACATGAGCCTGTCCAACTACATCATGCCGGGCGCGCGCACCGGTTTGCGCATGGGTCACGCGCAAATCGTCGACACCATGATCAGCGATGGCCTGTGGGATGCGTTCAACGATTACCACATGGGCATCACTGCCGAGAATCTGGTCGACAAATACCAGATCAGCCGCGAACAGCAGGACGCCTTTGCTGCCGCGTCTCAGCAGAAAGCTGCCGCTGCGATCGAGGCCGGGCGCTTCGTTGATGAGATCACGCCGATCCTGATCCCGCAGCGCAAAGGCGATCCTGTCGCGTTCAAGGTCGACGAGCAGCCACGCGGCGATACCAGCGCAGAATCCCTGGCAAAACTGCGTCCGGCGTTCAAAAAGGACGGCAGCGTCACCGCTGGCAATGCCTCGTCGCTGAACGACGGTGCCGCCGCTGTGATTCTGATGAGTGCCGAGAAAGCCAAAGCGCTGGGCCTGCCGGTTCTGGCCAAAATCGCTGCGTACGCCAACGCTGGCGTCGACCCGGCGATCATGGGCATCGGCCCGGTATCGGCGACCCGTCGCTGCCTTGAAAAGGCCGGCTGGAACATCGACCAGCTCGACCTGATCGAAGCCAACGAAGCGTTCGCCGCGCAATCGCTGGCCGTGGCCAAAGACCTGCAATGGGATCTGGACAAAGTCAACGTCAACGGCGGCGCCATCGCCCTCGGTCATCCGATCGGCGCATCGGGCTGCCGCGTGCTGGTGACATTGCTGCATGAAATGCTCAAGCGTGATGCGAAAAAAGGACTGGCGACCTTGTGCATTGGCGGCGGTCAGGGTGTGGCGCTGGCGCTGGAACGCGTTTAGCCACGACATCCGCGTTAGCCTGCTCAAAAGCCCCTCACCCTAGCCCTCTCCCAGAGGGAGAGGGAACTGATCGGGGAATGCGCAGGAGTGATGTCGGCCTGAACGAGCTGAGTTGAATCCATAATCGACTCGGTCATTCAGGTCGATGTCTGACGCAAGACACCTCGGTCGGCTCCCTCTCCCCCCGGGAGAGGGCTGGGGTGAGGGGAACTGGTGACTGCGTTGCATCGGGTTTCTTTTTGCCTGTCCGAAATTCGTATCGAATGGACCACCGTCATCGCGAGCAGGCTCACTCCTGCAGGGGGGACGCATTTCAAATGTAGGAGTGAGCCTGCTCGCGATAGGGCCGGTACAGCCACTGAGAACTCAAGGCTTGCGCAACAGATAGGTATCCATGATCCACCCATGCTCGGCCCGCGCCGCTTTGCGCACCCGTTCGATCTCATCGGCGACATCCGCCAGCCGGCCGCTGATCAGTATCTCGTCCGGCGTGCCCAGGTAAGCGCCCCAGAAAATCTCGGTCTGCCGATCCGCCACCCGCTGGTAGGAATCCTCGGCATCGAGCATCACCACCAGACTGTCCGCTTCACTCACCTGCCCCGCCGCCAATCGCCGGCCTGTGGTGATTTCTACTGAGCGACCAATCGTGTTCAAAGGTATTTTGTGCTGCGCAGCCAGGGCCTGAACGCTGGTGATCCCGGGTATCACTTCGTATTCAAACTGACAGCGGCCTGATGCCTGAATCGCCTGAAGAATCCGCAATGTGCTGTCGTATAACGCCGGATCGCCCCAGATCAGGAATCCGCCACACTGGCCTTCGGACAACTCTTCATTGATCAGCTGTTCGAACGTCTGCTGCTTGGCGCGATTCAGTGCATCGACGCTCGCCGTGTAGTCGACATCGCCGCGCTCGCGCTCCGGGCTGCTGGCTTCGACAAAGCGATAAGCGTGGCCGGTGATGTAGCGCTCGCAGACCTCCCGGCGCAGATCGATCAGCGTCTGCTTGCTCTGGCCTTTATCCAGCAGAAAGAACACATCGACCCGATTCAGCGCTTTCACCGCCTGCATGGTGATGTAGTCCGGATTGCCGGCGCCAATGCCGATGACCAGCAGCTGCTTCATCAGAATTCCTCGTCAAGGGCCATGCCCGGCAAGCGTAGCCGCCAGATGCCATTGAAGCGCAAGTCGATCATCGCCAGCGGTTCGATGTCGATTGCGTGGAACGCCGCGCCCTGCAGCACCTGCATCAGCGCCGCGCGCATGACGAACGGATGAGTCACCGCCACGACATGCCCAGGCGTTGCAGCGATTGTGTCCAGCCACTTTGCCACCCGCTGCGTCAGTTGCCTGACTGACTCGCCGCCATGGGGTGCCGCTTCAGGATCGGCCAGCCAGGCTTGCAAAGCCTGGTTTTCGTTGGCTTGCAGATCCTTGATCGATTGGCCGTGCCAGCGTCCCCAATCGCAATCGCGCAGGGCTTGATCAATCTCTGCATCAGCGCCAAACCACACCGCCGTTTGCTGAGTCCGCAACTCCGGGGCACACACCAGCCGCCGCGTTACCGCCAATCGCGCCCTGAACGCGTCGGACGGAACAGCCAGATTTTCAACAGGCTCGTCCGTAGGAAAACGCGCCAGTTTCTGTGCGACGGTTCGCGCATGGCAAATCAGTGTCAAACGGCTACTTGGCACGAGCAGGTTCTCGGTCGAATGATAAAACAAACAATGGCACACAGCCGATACGCGTCGCATTGTGCCGTAAAACCTCGGCGTTCAGGGTTATCACCGGCCAGTCGCTGAGCTTGGGATAGGCAATGTCTGACATAGCAATCGGCAAAGGACTACAACAGCGCGTTACTTCGACGTAGCCCTTATTACACGGGCACCTTGCACACTTTTGGTGCTCGGAAAACCTGTACAAAAATTCGCTAGACATGTAATGCCCATTACATAAATACTCGTTTAACGGATTGTGAAACGAATTCGACACCCCCATCCAGCAGGAGCCCGGATGCCCCCTCTCAGAGACCTGATCACCGATCCCGGCCTGGACCTGACGCCGTCGGAGCGCAAAGTCGTTCGCGCCCTGCTCGATCAGTATCCGCGCAACGGTCTCGGGCCTATGGCGCGACTGGCCGAACATGCCGGCGTCAGCGATCCGACCATCGTGCGTCTGGTGAAAAAGCTCGGTTTCGGCGGTTATGCCGAATTCCAGGAAGCCCTGCTCAGCGACATGGACCATCGCCTGCGTTCCCCGCGCACCTTGTTGCAGCCGCGCTCGCAGCAGAACAAGGACGATGCCTGGACGCATTACCTCGCCGACAGTCACCGTTTGCTGGTCGACACCCAAGCCCTGACCCAGCCTGAAGATGTGCGCATCCTCGTGGAATGGCTGCTCGACAGCCGCCATCAGGTCTACTGTTTCGGTGGCCGCTTCAGCATTCTGCTGGCCAATTACCTGCTCAACCACTTGCGCCTGCTGCGTCCCGGCTGCTTCGCCCTGGAAGACAACGCCCTGCTGCCCGATCGTTTATACGATCTGCAACGTCAGGACGTGGTGCTCGTGTTCGACTACCGGCGCTATCAGACCCAAGCTTTGCGCGTTGCGCAGGCGGCGAAGAACAACAACGCGCGGGTGGTGCTGTTCACCGATGTCTACGCCTCGCCGCTGCGCGAGTTGGCCGATCTGATCATCAGCGCGCCGGTGGAATCGGCGTCGCCTTTCGACACCATGGTACCGGCGCTGGCGCAGGTCGAGGCGTTGATCGCCTGCCTGACCTTGCGCGTGCCGGACCCGGCCGATCGCCTGGAAGGCATCGATGCCCTGCGCAACGACTTTGCGACTCACCTGCTGGAGGACAAATAAGGATGTTCAGCCTTCCCCACCGCTCGCCTCGGGACCTGCCGTTTGCGACCGACCACACCGCTTTGCTGCTGGTGGACATGCAGCGCGCCTGGCTCGAACCGCAATTCGACCCGCACCTGAGCGAGCCGGATGCCGAGTATTTTCTCCAGCGCACGCGCAAGCAAGTGGTGCCCAATCAGCAACGTCTGCTTGGCGCCTTTCGCCGGGCGCAGCAGAACGTGCTGCACACGATCATCGAAAGCCTGACCGCCGACGGTCGCGACCGCTCGCTGGATCACAAACTGTCTGACATGCACTTGCCCAAGGGCAGCGTGCAAGCGCAGGTCATCGCTGAGCTGACCCCGACCGAGAACGAAATCGTGCTGCCGAAGACCTCCTCCGGAGTGTTCAACTCGACCAACATCGATTACGTACTGCGCAACCTGCAAACCCGCCATCTGATCATCGCCGGCATCGTCACCGACCAATGTGTCGACATGGCCGTGCGCGATGCCGCTGACCGGGGCTATCTGGTGACGCTGGTTGAAGACGCGTGCGCCACGTACAGCGCCGAACGCCATCACGCCTGCCTCAACGCGATCAAGGGTTATTGCTGGATCACCGACACCGACACTGTGCTCGGGCGTTTACAGGAGATGCAGCCATGAGCCCGCGCCTGACGCCGTTGCCGATGACCACACTGGTGACAACCGACCTGATCGGCATCACCCGTGGCCGCTCGTTTCCCAGCGATGAGCTGGAGCACTACCAGGCCGCGGGTTGCGGTTGGGTACCGGCCAACAGTGCGTTGACGCCGCAAGACATCATCGCTTCGAGCAATCCGTGGGGCGCGTACGGCGACCTGCGGCTGATTCCGGATCTGAGCAGCCGCGTCACTGTCGGCAGCGGCCCGGACGCCAATGCACCGGTGCTGGATTTCATTCACGCCGATATTCGCGAAACCGATGGCCAGGCGTGGGGTGCCTGCCCGCGCACGCTGCTGAGTGATGAAATCGAGCGCTATCACGATGAGTTGGGGTTGCAGGTCAACGCCGCCTTCGAACATGAATTCAACCTGCACGCAGGTATTGCCGAACACGCGGCGTTCTCTCTCGAGGCGCAGCGCCAAGGCGCCGAATTCGGCGGCTGGCTGCTCAGCGCCCTGCGCGCCGGCGGGGTCGAGCCGGAAATGTTCCTGCCGGAATACGGCAAGCATCAATACGAAATCACCTGCCGCCCGACCCTTGGCGTGGCGGCGGCGGATCGCGCGGTCAACGTGCGGGAAATCAGCCGGGAAATCGCCCGGCAGATGGGCCTGGAGCTGAGTTTTGCGCCGAAGACCGCCGCCGAGGCGGTGTGCAACGGTGTCCATCTGCACGTCAGCCTGCTCGATCTGGCCGGTCAGCCGATGCTCTACGACGCCGGCACCAGCAATGGTCTGTCGAGCATCGGTCAGCACTGGGCTGCCGGCGTCCTGCACTATTTGCCGGCGCTGTGCGCGTTCACCGCGCCGACGCCGCTGTCGTACCAGCGGTTGCAGCCGCACCACTGGAGCGCGTCGTATGCGTGTCTGGGGCAGCAGAACCGTGAAGCGGCGCTGCGCATCTGCCCGACTGTGACCTTGGGCGGCAAGTCCGCCGCGCAGCAGTTCAACCTGGAATTCCGCGCCATGGACGCCACTGCCTCGCCGCATCTGGCCATGGCTGCGCTGCTGATTGCCGGGCGGCTGGGCATCGAACAGCGTCTGGCGCTGAACGCGGTTACCGATGAAATTCCCGATTCACTCAACGACGAGCAACGCAAGGCCCGGGGCATCGTCGCCCTGCCCGCCTCGCTGGCCCAGGCGCTGGATTGCCTGCGTGACAGTGCAGCCTTCAACGAATGGCTGCCCAAGCCGTTGCTCGACACTTATTACGCCCTGAAAACCGAGGAATTGGCGCTGACGGAACAGCTCTCGCCCGCTGACCTGTGTGAGCACTATGCACGCCTGTACTGAATCCGCCGAGCTTGGGTTGTACACCCGCCCGGTCTACAACCTGAGCCGCGAGGATTCGACGAATCCGTTGATCCTCGTGTGCGAACACGCCAGTCGCTACATCCCCGACGCCCTGAACAATCTGGGCCTGGACGAGGCAGCCGCCCGCGAACATATCGCCTGGGACATCGGCGCGCTGCAACTGGCCGAACAGTTATCGGAACAGCTCGGCGCCACGTTGCTCAGCGCCAATTATTCACGGCTGCTGATCGACCTCAACCGCCCGCGCCATGCCCCGGACAGCATCCCGCTGCAGAGCGAGATCTACCCGATACCCGGCAACCGCGAGCTGGATGAGGCGACCCGCGAGTACCGGCGACAGACATTGTTCAAACCGTTTCATGCGCGCTTGCAGATGTTGATCGACGAGCGCATTGCCAGAGGTCTGCCGGTGCGTGTAGTCGGTATTCACAGTTTCACCCCGGTGTATTACGGCCAGCCGCGACCACTGGAAGTCGGCGTGTTGTTCGGCCAGGCCCAGGACTATGCTCAGTGCCTGCTCGACGGGCTGCAAGCGCACCCGCTGAAAGTCGCGGGCAACCAGCCGTACAAAATTGATCCCTTGGGCGACATGACCGTGCCCGTGCACGGTGATGCAAGGGGCCTTGAGGCGGTGCTGATCGAGGTGCGCAATGATCTGCTGCGCAGCCCCGAAGCGGTCTCGCGCTGGGCAGGTTACCTCGCACCTTTGCTGTAAACGATGGACCGATAAAACATAAACCGACCGATAGCTGACAAGGAGTTGCGCTTCATGGAAATTGAAGAATTCGGCTACAAGCAAGAGTTGAAACGTAGCCTGACGCTGACCGATCTGGTGGTGTACGGGATGATCTTCATGATCCCCATCGCCCCGTTCGGTGTGTATGGCTACGTCAACGCCGAAGCACCGGGGATGGTGCCGCTGGCGTACATCATCGGCATGGTGGCGATGCTGTTCACCGCGCTGAGTTACGGCAGCATGGCCAAGGCCTTTCCGGTTGCCGGTTCCGTATATTCCTACGCGCAACGCGGGCTTAATCAACACGTCGGTTTCATCGCTGGCTGGCTGATGCTGCTCGATTACCTGCTGATTCCGCCGCTGCTGTACCTGTATTCGGCGATGGCGCTCAACCATTTTTACCCGGACATTCCCAAGGTCGGCTTCATCCTGGCGTTTCTGGTCAGCGCAACATTCGTCAACCTGCGCGGCATCACCTTCACCGCGCGGATGAACATGCTGTTCCTGCTGGCACAACTGGTGGTGCTGGGCATCTTCCTGTTCTACGCCTGGAACGCCCTGCACAACGGTGGCGGAAACGGTGAGCTGACACTGGCGCCGCTGTATCACCCGGAAACCTTCAACTTCGCTCTGCTGATGCAAGCGGTGTCGATCGCCGTGCTGTCGTTCCTCGGCTTCGACGCGATCTCCACCCTCGCCGAAGAAATCAAGGAAGATCCGGGCCGCAGTGTCGGCAAGGCAGCGCTGATCACTCTGGCAGTGATGGGCACGATTTTCGTCGTACAAACGTGGATCGCCACCGATCTGGCGGCAGGCATGGGTTTCAAATCCGCCGACACCGCGTTTTATGAAATTGCCGAAATCGCCGCTGGCAGCTGGCTGGCGACCCTGACCGCCGTCGCCACGGCGCTGGCCTGGGGCGTTGCTGTAGCGATCACCTCGCAGGCCGCCGTCTCGCGCCTGCTGTTCGGCATGGCCCGCGACGGCAAGCTGCCGAAGGTGCTGGCCAAGGTCCACCCGAAACACAACACGCCGTACCTGAGCATTTATCTGGTAGCGGTATTGTCACTGCTGATCTGCTACCTGTTCATCGACGCGGTCGACATTCTCACCTCGCTGATCAACTTCGGCGCCCTCAGCGGTTTCATGCTGCTGCACCTGACGGTGATCAACCACTACTGGCGTCGGCAGAAGTCGGGGCAGTTTGTGCGCCATCTGCTCTGCCCGGTGATCGGCTTCATCATCGTCGCCGCTATCATGTACAACATGGGCGTCGATGCGCAGAAACTCGGCCTGATCTGGATTGCCCTGGGCCTGGTGTACCTGTTCTTCCTCAACAAGCTCGGCGCCAGCACAGCGCTGCCCGATCCGAGCAAAGGCTGACAAGAAAAAGAGCGGCGCCTGACAACAAATCAGGCGACCGCCGATTCAACGCGTGGAAACCGACAGTGATAGTCAGGTTCGGCGAATGGGCCAAACCTTTTGATACAGGAGTACATCCATGCTGGTCTTACGCCCAGTCGAGCAGAATGATCTGCCCCAGCTACAGCGCCTGGCCCGCGAGAGCCTGATCGGCGTGACCTCGCTGCCGGATGACAGCGAGCACCTGCGCGAAAAAATCGCCGCGTCGTGCGCGTCCTTCGATAGCGCCGCCAAGGCGCAGGGGCCGGAGAACTACTTCTTCGTGCTGGAAGATCTCGAACGCCGGCAATTGGTCGGCTGCTCGGAAATCCTCGCCACCGCCGGCTTCAAGGAGCCGTTCTACAGCCTGCGCAACCGCCATTTCACCAGTGCTTCGCGGGAATTGAACATCGAGCACGGCGTACCGGCGTTGTCGCTATGCCATGACCTCAGCGGGCATACCTTGCTACGCGGTTTCCACATTGACGCCGCGCTGGTGCGTACGCCGTTTTCCGAACTGTTGTCGCGGGCGCGCCTGCTGTTCGTTGCTGCGCATGCACAGCGGTTCTCCGAGGCGGTGATCACCGAAATCGTCGGCTATAGCGACGAGCAGGGTCATTCGCCATTCTGGGATGCGCTGGGCAAGCACTTTTTCGATCTGCCCTACGCGGAAGCCGAGCGTCTGTGCGGTTTGCAGAGCCGCACGTTCCTCGCCGAACTGATGCCGCAATACCCGATCTACGTACCGATGCTGCCGCCAGCAGCGCAGGACTGCATCGGCCGCGTGCATCCGGACGGCCAGGAAGCCTTCGACATCCTCGCGCGGGAAGGCTTCGAAACCAACAGCTACATCGACCTGTTCGACGCCGGCCCGACCCTGTATGCGCGCACCGCGAACATTCGCTCGATCGCCGACAGCCAAACGGCCATCGTCCGCCAACAAGCATCGACCGACGCCCGTGGCCGTTACCTGCTGAGCAACGACGCCCTGCATGACTACCGCGCGATGGTCACCGAACTCGACTATCACCCCGGTCAGCCGCTGCCCCTGACACCCGCCATCTGCGCGGCGCTGAAGGTCAGCGATGGCAGCTCGATACGGCTGGTCGCTCTGTGAGCCGCGTTAGCCATCCGCGCCTGAATCGGTACGCCAAAGGAGTTGGAGCATGATTGTCCGTCCGGTAAAAGTCAGCGACCTGCCTGCCTTGATGACCCTCGTTGAACAGGCAGGGCCAGGTTTCACCACCCTTCCGGCGAACGAAGACCGCTTGGCGCACCGAGTGCGTTGGGCACAGCGCGCATTCGCCGAACAGGTGGAGCGCGCCGATGCCGATTACCTGTTTGTCCTTGAGGATGATGAGCAGCGCGTGGTCGGTGTCAGCGCGATGGCCGGCGCCGTTGGCTTGCGCGAGCCCTGGTACAACTACCGGCTCGGGGTGACCGTCAGTTCGGCGCCGGATCTGGGCATTCAGCGGCAGATCCCGACATTGTTCCTGAACAACGAACTGACGGGCCAATCGGAGCTGTGCTCGCTGTTCCTGCGCCATGACCAGCGCAACGGCAGCAATGGCCGCCTGTTGTCGCTGGGTCGTCTGTTGTTCGTCGCCGAATTTCCGCACCTGTTTGGCGAGAAGATGATCGCCGAACTGCGCGGCAGTGCCGATGAAAACGGTTGCTCGCCGTTCTGGGACAGCCTCGGCCGGCATTTCTTCCAGATGGATTTCACCCACGCCGATCACTTGTCGGGCCTGGGCAACAAAGCCTTTATCGCCGAACTGATGCCGCGCCAGCCGCTGTACACCTGCCTGCTCACCGAACAGGCGCAGGCGGCGATCGGCCAGACGCATCCGAACACCCAGCCGGCGTTGAAAATTCTTCAAGCTGAAGGCTTCGCGCACAAAGGCTATATCGACATTTTCGACGGTGGCCCGGTCATCGAGGCGCCAATCCGCAGCATCCGCACGGTACGCGACAGCCTCGAACTGACCCTGAGCCTCGGCACCCCCGACGAGCAGGCGCCACTGTGGCTGATTCACAACCGCCGGCTGGAAAACTGCCGCATCACCGCGGCCCACGGTCGACTTGTCGGCAACAGCCTGGTGGTCGACCGACTCACCGCCAAACGCCTGCAATTGCAGCCGGGCAATTCGGTGCGTGCGGTGCTCCTGCCCCATCAACAGCAACATGCCGTGGCGGCCTGATTTTCCAGCACGGGAGATTAAACCTTTCAGCCGCCAGTCCTGCCGCGCAAATTCGTCATGATTCTTGACCCATTCGCGTGATAGCCTTTTCATTCTTCGGCGTTGACACCTTTGCTCAAGCCTTTCCATTCCTTATGTATTGGTGGAACTCGTATGACCAGGCTTTCCCATCAAGATTTGCGCCGCAATTTCCGTCAGCTGCTGGCCTCCGACACCTGCTACCACACGGCTTCGGTGTTCGACCCGATGTCGGCCCGTATCGCCGCTGACCTGGGTTTTGAAGTAGGTATCCTCGGCGGTTCCGTGGCTTCGCTACAGGTGCTCGGCGCACCGGACTTCGCCCTGATCACCCTCAGCGAATTCGCCGAACAGGCCACGCGCATCGGTCGCGTCGCCCAATTGCCAGTGATCGCCGACGCCGACCACGGCTACGGCAATGCCCTCAACGTGATGCGCACCATCGTCGAACTGGAACGCGCCGGCGTCGCTGCACTGACCATCGAAGACACCCTGCTGCCCGCGCAATTCGGGCGCAAATCCACCGACCTGATCACCGTGGCCGAAGGCGTCGGCAAGATCCGCGCGGCGCTGGAAGCCCGGGTTGACACCGAGATGGCCATCATCGCCCGCACCAATGCCGGCATTCTGCCGAACCAGGAAATCATCAGCCGCACCCGCCAATATCAAGCGGCGGGCGCTGACGGTATCTGCATGGTCGGCGTGCAGGACTTCGATCAACTGGAACAAATCGCCGAACATCTGACCGTGCCGTTGATGCTGGTCACCTACGGCAACCCGGCCCTGCGCGACGACAAACGCCTGGCCGAACTGGGAGTACGCGTGACCATCGACGGCCACGGCGCCTACTTCGCCGCGATCAAGGCCACCTACGACAGCCTGCGCGAACAGCGGCAAATCTTCACCCAGGCCGCCGATTTGAGCGCGACCGAGTTGACCCACACCTACACCCAGCCCGAGGAATACATCCTCTGGGCCAAGGAATATATGAGCGTCAAGGAGTGACGGTTTGCCCGAGCTGACGCCATCGCTGGCAAGCCAGCTCCCACAGGGTTTGCGTTGAACCATCGATTGAGGTTTAACGCGCAACCTGTGGAGCCTGGCTTGCCAGAGATGAGGGTAGCCGTCACAGCGCTGAACCGACGTAAGTAACTGAGCAACGTCTCGGCTAATCGATCAATACCGATAAACCGCTGCCGCCCCCGTCTCAGTCGGCATCGAGCGTTCCGGCGGTACAACCACCACCTCACCGCCCTGGCGGATCACCGCCAGAATCAGTTCGTCGAGTACGTCCTTCGAATGAATTTTGCGGCTATCAGCAGCCTCGCGGTTCAGCGCATTGGCCGCAATGGTCCCGGCAATTTCACGCTCGGCCTCAACCAGCAACAAAGCTACCCTGCCCTCTACCGCTGCCTGGGCAATCTCCGACAAATGTTGCCCCACCGCTCCCTGACCGAGCGCCACGCCATAGCGATCGAATGCTTTGTTCAGCCCATCGTCATGACGCTTGCGTAACACAACCGCGCAGGCTGCCGCCAGTTGCGCGGGCTGAAGCGTTGCCGGATCCCGCTCGATGCCGTCGGGTAACAGAAACGGGTTATGGCTCACCGTACGGAAGACCGCCTGGTTCTCCGGCAGCGCAACGAGCACCAGCGGCAGGCTGGACTGGCGCGAGCAATGCTCAGTGACAGCTTTATCGACCGCGCGGAAAAACCGCTCTCGATCGAGGTTGATTTCATCCTGCTTACCGCCACCGCCCGACTCGTGGATCATCGGATCACCACGCTCCCCCCCACCGCTGAAGCCATCGGGATGGCCCTGCTGATCGCGTGGCGTGAGCTCGTTACCGAGCGCATCCGCCAGTCGGGTGGGCACCGCTTCGGGCAGCTCGACCTCCTGCATCTGCTGCCCCGTCCCTTGATACATCTGCACGCTGTCACGGGACAGGCACAGCACTTGGCAACGATCAATCACCGGCGCCAGGCGCAGCAACGGCTTGAGATACGGATGGCTGTTGACGATGACCGCTTCGCGAACCGCCTGATGCAGGCCGACCACGATGAAATGCTCCTCGCCGCCGAAAACTGCGATGGACTCGGGGCAGGTGTTCCAGAAGGACTGATCGTCCAGCAGCTCATGAAATGGCGCGAGCACGATGTCCCTGGGCGACTCGGGAGAATGTTGTTCGAGCAAACTTTCGAGTTGCCTGACCAGATTCTTGAAACGGATCGGGTCTTGCGAGCGTTCCGGAAAGGTTCGATGCGCCGGCATGTACAGGCTGAGGTTGAGACGGTCATTCAGGGCCAACAGTGTGCTCAGCGTTTCGTGGGTAAAGGTTTGAATCCGGGCCATGACGACACTCCTTACTCTTTCTCCAGGTCAACTTGTCTGGCGAGAAACTCGTCTTCGAGCATGGCGTCGATTTCCGCTGGCGAATCCTCCCGTACCGGCGGTGCCGTCAGGCGTCCGGTCGATTCGACGCGCGGCGACAGGCGCCCCACCAGGTGCTCCAGCGCATGGGCAATCTTTTTTGCCGCTCCTGCGACGGCCAGCTCCAGACTTTCGGCATGATGGCTGGCCGACAGCGAGGTGTGCCCCTTGGGATGCGCCTCGATCTGGCAGCGCTTGTCTTGCGCACCGGATTTCTGTGCGTTGACGTCGCCAACGTGAATTTCCAATCGGGTCAGAAAAGACGTATAGCGGTCCAGTTCATCGACCACCGTACTGCCCACCCAGTCCTGCAGTTCGGCGCTGCCTTCGATATGGTTGCTGTCTACTTGTACTTGCATGGTGAAATACTCCGCGTGCTCTGGGCTTGAGAGGCAATCAGCAGCTTCCCGGCGGGATGCCGTCCTTGTTGAAGTCCTTAAAGCGCTCGCGCTCCTGTTCGGTGGAATGCGCAGGCAAGGTGTCGTTCGGCTGATTGTTCGGCGGGTTGTTCGGTTGATCTTTCTTTTCATCAGTCATGATGACGCTCCCGTTGGTTGCTACACGTGCGGCGCCTTGCGATCGCTGAGGCTGTTCGTCTTCGTGGCCTTTCGGTAGTCGAAGCGACGAGATTTTCAAACAATCGCGCTGCTCACGCGCAAGGCTCTCGAGGGTAAATTCACGCGCGTCATCCGCCACGTTTATCAGCAACTGCCAATCGTCACGGGTGATCCATTCGTGCAGCAGCAATTCGTCGGCACGCTGGATCAGGGTGCGGTGATAATCCTCGGGGAAATCCAGGCGATAGGCGTCGTCCTCCAGCAACAGACGCCACGCTTTCAGTTCCATTTCAAGACTTGTCATCTGTCGTTCTCCTCATCAGTCAACACGCAGCGCCTGTCGAGGCTCACCGTGCAAAGTCGACTGCGCCTATCGTGCGCTCATTCCTCTGCGTCGACGGGCGGCGTGATACAGCGAAACGGCCGTATTGAAAGGGCTGCGGTCTCATGGAGATGACAAGCAAGCAATCAGGAAGCTTCGGTTTTTTTGCACTGAAAACCGATGAGCGGTGTGTAGCTTTAATGGGATTGAAGCGCAGCGAGGTTGGCACAACAGGCACAATCTCAGCGCTTGTGCCGGTTTTCCAGTGCGCCCGGAACCGTCTCAAGCACAGGCGCAGCTCACTCAAGCAGCCGCGCTCTGTTTTTTACCGACTGGTGTTCTGATCGTACCTACAATCAAGACACCCGTAGCTTCAACGCGGCTTGGCCAGTTCGATGATCATCCGCGACAACAGATAAATCCGCGGCGCCACGCTCGCCACTTCGGCATATTCCTCAGGCGTGTGAATATTGCCGCCGACGATCCCGAAGCCATCCAGCGTCGGCGTCCCGACGCCTGCGGACAGACTGGCATCCGCCGCGCCACCACTGCCCTCCTCGGTCAGCTTGCGGCCAATCTCGCCGTAAATTCCCTGGGCCATGGCCATCAGGCGATCCGACTCAGCGGTCTGCGGCATCGGCGGCAAACCGCGCTGCAAGGACGTTTTCACTTCGGTCTCGGCAATCAACTTGTCCTGCGACACCCGCGCCAGATCCTTCTCGATGCGATCAAACTCCTCCGGCACCGCCGCACGCACATCCGCCTTGGCCGTGGCCTGATCAGGAATTACGTTGGTGCGATCGCCGGCCTTGAGCACGGTGAAGTTGATGGTGGTCTTCTTCGCCTCGTCGCCAAGCTTGCCCAGTTGCAGAATCTGATGCGCCGCTTCCATCGCCGCGTTCCGTCCGAGCTCTGGCGCGACCCCGGCGTGGGCGGCTTTGCCTTTGACTTCGACCAGCGCCGTCGCACTGCCCTTGCGCCACACCACCAGGCCATCAGCCGGGCGGCCCGGTTCGAGGTTGAGGGTGACGTCGTGCTGTTTGGCGGTTTTCTTGATCAGGTCGGTGGCGACGTCCGAGCCGGTTTCTTCGCTGGCGTCGAGCAGGAAGGTGATCTGCGCGTAGTCTTTGAAGTCGAGGTTCTTCAGCACTTTAAGCGCGTAGATGCCGGCGACGATGCCGCCCTTGTCGTCCATCACCCCCGGCCCGTAGGCACGCCCGTCCTTGATGTGGAATGGCCGCTCGGCCGCGGAGCCTTCCTTGAACACCGTGTCCATGTGCGCCATCAGCAGGATTTTCGCCTTGCCGGTGCCTTTGAGCGTGGCCAGCACGTGGTTGGATTTTTCCGGGGTGTTGGGTACCAGTTCGATGGTGGCGCCGATTTTTTTCAGCTCATCGATGGCGATATCGCTGACCTGTTTCAGGCCCGGCTCATAACCTGAGCCGGAGTCGATATTGACCAGCCGTTCCAGTAACTTCAGGGCTTCGGGCTGGTACTGCTCGGCATCGGCGAGCACTTGTTTATGCGGTTCGGCGCAAGCGTTCACGGCCGAGAACGCGAGGGACAGACCGAGACTGGCGGCCAGCAGAGAGCGGGGAAATGAGAACGTCATGAAGCAGTCCTTGTTTCGTGTCGGGGGACTTCAACCGTAACCGACATCGGCGCGAGGCTCTATAGCGGATGCGACACTGATCTAACCGACAACACATACCCCCGGTGGGAGCGAGCCTGCTCGCGAAGGCGTCGTGGCAAACCATATTGATACCGACTGACCCAGCGCTTTCGCGAGCAGGCTCGCTCCCACAGGCATCAGCAACCCTCGTCAAACCGAATCCAGCAGCGCCTGCCTCGGTTTGTTGTCACTGTTGCAGATCACCCGATTGCGCCCACTGGCCTTGGCTTCGTACAACGCCTGATCGGCCTCATCCAGCCAACGCGTGGCGTCGGCATGGCTCGGGTCGTAGGCGGCCAGGCCAATGCTCAGACTGACCTTCAACGCCGGGTTCTGCTCGTAGCCCATCACCGCAAAACGCTCGCGCAAGGCTTCCATGGCCTGAGCGGCATTGAACAGCGGCAGTTCCGGCAGGATCACGCAGAACTCATCCCCGCCGTATCGCCCGGCCACGTCCGTGGCGCGCAGATTATGTTTGAGCAGTTTGCTCAACTGGCGCAGGACGATATCGCCAGCGACATGCCCATAGGTGTCATTGATCGCTTTGAAGTGGTCGATGTCGATCAGCGCAATCGCCGCCCCCTGCTGCTGGCGTTTGCAGCGCTGGAACGCGAGGTTCAGTTGATCCTTCCACGCGCCGTGATTGAGCAGGCCGGTCAGGCTGTCGGTGCGACTCAACGCCAACAGCTCACGCTTGTGCCGACCGAGGGTCGAGGCCTGACGAAAGCAGATCCAGCCCAGCGCCAGCGGATACAGCAACAGCAGCGGCAAACAGGCGTACAACTGCAGCGGCGTTGTTGGCGGGATGAACGTCGGCGCAAACACCACCAGCCCGACGCCGATGCCCAATAGCTGCGCCGCCGTCCCGGCGAGTAGAAACCGCCCACCGCCAATGGCGACGTTGTTCATTGCCATCATCGAAATCGTGGTCGCGCTGGGCAAGGGATTGAACTGCATGGCGGCGACCCAGAAGCCGCCCATGAATGCGTCGATCAGCAAATTGCGGTGTTCGGCGCGAAACGGCACGCTCGAGCTGCGCGCCCATTGAAACGCCAGATGCGGCCAGATCAGGCCGTTGAACAGCATCAGGCCCCACACCCACAGCGGCGGATCGAGGGCATACATCGCCACGCCGACACACATCAGCCCGAGCAGCAGCCCGAACACCCGCGACCTGTACAGCCTCCTGGCCAGTGAAAGTCCCTTTCCCCGCGTATTTCCCATAAGGGCCTCGACCGCGCGATGCATGGTTACATCCCGACAAGGATGTGTCCGGAGTCTATCAGGGCGCCGTTAAATAGCCATCACCGGCCAGCGGCCTGAATAGAGCGCCATCAGCGCCGCACACATGGCCAGGAGTTGGCTATAAATGAAAGAGGGGAAATGGAAAAACAACTATAAAAAGGGGGCACATGCATACCTACGCTGTGTTGATCATCGGCAGCGGTTTCGGCGGCCAGTGCGCGGCGGTCAACCTGCTCAAGGCCGGGATCGACGATTTTCGCATCCTGGAAAGACGCGACTTCTTCGGCGGCACCTGGTGCCAGAACACCTACCCCGGCGCAGCGGTGGACGTGCCGTCGCCGCTCTATTCGCTGTCATTCGCGCCCTACCGCTGGTCGCAGATGTTCGCCGAACAGGCGGAACTGCGGCGCTACACCGAACAGCTGATCGAGCAGTTCGGTTTACGCGAGCGCGTGGAACTGGGGGCCGATGTCGAGCGCGTCGAGTGGGACGAAGCGGAAAAACACTGGACGGTGCAAACCCGCGCCAAGGGCATCTTCCATACCCAATTCCTGATCAATGCTTCCGGGCCGTTGAGTCAGCCGGTCATCCCGCACTTTCCTGGGATGGATCGCTTTCAAGGCAAGACTTTTCACACAAATAATTGGGATCACAGCTACGACTATCGCGGTAAACGCGTGGCGATCGTCGGCAGCGGGGCCAGCGCCGCCCAGGTGATCCCGGCGATTGCACCCCAGGTCGAACATCTGCATGTGTTCCAACGCACGCCGCATTGGGTGCTGCCGCGTGCCGATCGCAAATTCGGCCGTTTACAGCGCTGGCTGCTTGGCCTGAAGCCGGCGTACAAGCTGCTGCGCTGGCTGATTTACTGGCAATTCGAAACCCGGGTGATCGCCTTCAAATACTCGAGACCAGCGATTCATCTGGTCCAGCGACATGCGCTGCGGTTCCTCAAGCGCCAGGTTCCAGACCCGGTACTGCGACAGAAACTCACCCCGGACTTCACCATCGGCTGCAAACGCGTTTTGGTCTCCAGCACGTACTACCCGGCGCTGAGCCGCGCCAACGTCACGTTGCACAGTCGCGAGCACGGCATCGCTTCGATCGACGATAGCGGGATCAACACCGTGGACGGCGAGCATCTCGATGTAGACCTGATCGTCTGGTCCACCGGTTACGACGCCACCGACGGGGTGATTTCCTACCCGGTCAGCGGTAAAAACGCGGTGCAACTCAGAGATGTCTGGGCCGAATACCCGCGCGCGTACCTCGGCACCAGCCTGCCGGATTTCCCCAACCTGTTTATCGTCACCGGGCCGAACACCGGCATTGGCCACACCTCGGCGCTGTTCATCATCGAATCGCAGATGAACTACATCCTCGACTGCATCCGCACCGTACGGGCCAAAGGCCTGCGCAGCATCGAAGTGCGCCGTGACGCAGAACGTACCTACACTGCAATGATCCACCGGGAAATGCAGCGCACGGTGTGGAAGTCCGGTGGTTGCCACAGTTGGTACCAGAGCAAGAGCGGTCATGTGATCGCGATGTTTCCCGGCTTCAGTTTCAGCTATCACCTGCTGACCCGGGCGCTGAAACCGGCCGACCATATTTTGTCCTGAACACGTAAAAGGAAGACGTCGATGCTTTTGCTGTTTGTCGCACTCGCGGTTTTCGTGGCCTGGAGCTGGTTGAGTTACCCGGCGGTCGGCCATTGGTTGTACAACCTGGCCATGGCCAGCGAGGCCAGGTTGTACAAATTGCACAAGATCGAAGTGCCGATCGCCGAGATGACCGTGTCGACCTGGCAAGGCGGGCCGTATGAGGCGTCCAGCGCGATCCTGATGCTGCACGGCTTCAGCGCCGATAAAAACCTCTGGCTGCGCTGCGCCCGGCACTTCGTCCGTCAGTATCGGGTGATCATTCCGGATCTGGCCGGCCACGGTGAGACTGGCTTCAAGGCTGGCGGCGGTTACGACATTGCGGTTCAGGCCAAACGCATGATTCAACTGCTCGACGTCTGCGGCGTGGAGAAAGTCCACGTCATCGGCAACTCCATGGGCGGCTACATTGCCGCGTGGCTGGCGGCGACCTATCCGGAGCGAATCGCCTCGCTGGCATTGATCGACCCGGCCGGCGTCACCGCACCGGAGCCAAGCGACATGGAGCGCCATCTGGCGCGCGGGCATAATCCGTTCCTGATCAACTCCCGCGAAGAATTTCAGCGCTTTTATGCGATGACCATGGAGTCGCCGCCGTGGGTACCGAAGCTGGTGCTGGACGCCGTCGCCCAGCGCTATGAGCAACAACGTGACGAGCTCGAAGAAATCTTCCGCGACTTCCGCGCCAGCCCGCCGATGGAGCCGAAACTGGCCGAGATCAAATGCCCGGCGCTGTTGCTGTGGGGGCGCAAGGATCGCCTGATCGACGTCAGCAGCGTGCCGGTGTGGAGCAAAGGCATCGCCAATCTCGAAGTGGATGTGTGGGATCACGTCGGGCACATGCCGATGGTCGAACAGCCGGGAAATACCGCGCGGCTGTACGGGGAATTTCTGGAACGAAAGCGATGAAGATAGATATTCGCGATGCCTCAGGTGGCGCAACTGATCGTTCCAATGCTCTGCGTGGGAATGCCTCAGGGGACGCTGTGCGTCCAGTGACGCAGAGCGTCACGGGCTACATTCCCACGCAGAGCGTGGGAACGATCAGCGGAGACAGAAGGTTGGCGTTCCCATGAACATCCTTTACGACGAACGCCTCGACGGTCCGTTGCCCGAGGTGAACAAGGGCGAATTGCTCAAGGCTCTGCAACACGCCCTGCCGGACCTGGACATCCTCTGGCGCGAAGATGAACTCAAACCCTACGAATGCGACGGCCTCTCCGCCTACCGCACCACGCCGATGCTGGTCGCCCTGCCCCGGCGTCTGGAGCAAGTGCAAACCCTGCTGAAACTCTGCCATCAGAACAACGTGCCCGTGGTCGCGCGGGGTGCCGGCACTGGATTGTCCGGCGGCGCGCTGCCGCTGGAAAAGGGCCTGTTGCTGGTGATGGCGCGGTTCAACAGCATCCTGCACATCGACCCCGCTGCACGTATCGCGCGGGTTCAGCCGGGGGTGCGCAATCTCGCCATCTCCCAGGCGGCGGCCCCGTTCGGCTTGTATTACGCACCGGATCCGTCATCGCAGATCGCCTGTTCGATCGGCGGCAACGTCGCGGAAAACGCTGGTGGCGTGCATTGCCTCAAGTACGGCCTGACCGTGCACAACGTGCTGAAAATCGAAGTGCTGACCATTGAGGGCGAACGCCTGACGCTAGGCTCCGAGGCGCTCGATTCAGCCGGTTTCGACCTGCTCGCCTTGTTCACCGGCTCCGAAGGCCTGCTGGGGATCATCACCGAAGTCACGGTGAAGTTATTGCCCAAACCGCAAGTCGCCAAGGTCCTGCTCGGCAGTTTCGATTCAGTGGAAAAGGCCGGCCGCGCGGTTGCCGAAATCATCGCAGCCGGGATCATTCCGGGTGGTCTGGAAATGATGGACAACCTGGCCATCCGCGCCGCCGAAGATTTTATCCACGCCGGCTATCCGGTCGACGCCGAGGCGATTCTGCTGTGCGAACTGGACGGTGTCGAAGCCGACGTGCACGACGATTGCCAGCGCGTACGGGAAGTCATGACAGCGGCCGGCGCCACTGAAGTGCGCCAGGCCCAGAACGAGGCTGAACGCGCGCGTTTCTGGGCCGGGCGCAAAAACGCGTTTCCGGCGATCGGCCGGTTGTCGCCGGATTATTACTGCATGGACGGCACCATCCCGCGCCGCGAATTGCCCGCTGTGCTGCAAGGTATCGCCAGCCTCGGCGAAGAATATGGCTTGCGCGTGGCCAACGTGTTCCATGCCGGCGACGGCAACATGCATCCGCTGATTCTGTTCGACGCCAACCAGCCAGGGGAGCTGCATCGGGCCGAGGCACTGGGCGGCAAGATCCTCGAACTGTGCGTCAAGGTAGGCGGCAGCATCACCGGCGAGCACGGCGTCGGTCGCGAGAAAATCAATCAGATGTGCGCGCAGTTCAACAGCGACGAGTTATTGCTGTTTCATGCGGTGAAAGCCGCGTTCGATCCGCAGGGCCTGCTCAATCCCGGCAAGAACATTCCGACCCTGCACCGCTGCGCCGAATTCGGCGCGATGCACATTCACGCCGGGCAACTGCCCTTCCCCGAGCTGGAGCGATTCTGATGGCTGATTTCGACGCCGCCGCGGCCCTGCTCGACCAGGTCAACGCCGCGCGGACCAATGCCACGCCGCTGAAGATTCAGGGCGGCAACAGCAAGGCCTTTCTCGGCCGCGAGGTGGCCGGCGAAGTGCTCGACACCCGCGCCCATCGCGGCATCGTTCAGTACGACCCGACCGAACTGGTGGTCACCGCACGTGCCGGCACGCCGTTGTCCGAGCTGCTCGCGGCGCTGGATGACGCTGGGCAAATGTTGCCCTGCGAACCGCCATCCTTTGCCGACAGCGCCACGGTCGGCGGCATGGTCGCCGCAGGGTTGTCCGGGCCACGCCGGCCGTGGTCCGGCTCGGTACGCGACTTCGTTCTCGGCACGCGGGTAATCACCGGCCTCGGTCAACATCTGCGCTTCGGCGGCGAAGTGATGAAAAACGTCGCCGGTTATGACCTGTCGCGGCTGATGGCCGGCAGTTTCGGTTGCCTCGGCGTGCTCACCGAAGTGTCGCTGAAAGTCCTGCCGAAACCACGCCAGTGCCTGAGCATTCGCCTCGATATCGACTGCGCTCGGGCCTTGAGCAAACTTGCCGAATGGGGCCAGCAACCGCTGCCGATCAGCGCCGCGTGCCACGATGGCCGGAGCCTGTACCTGCGTCTGGAAGGTGGCGAAGGCTCGGTAACGGCGGCGCATCAACGCCTCGGCGGCGAGCCGTTGGATTCGGTTTTCTGGCGCGACCTCAACGAACAGCGCCTGAGTTTTTTCGACGAAGGTTTGCCGTTGTGGCGCCTGTCATTGCCGAACAATCTCGGCCCGCTCGAACTGCCCGGCGAGCAACTGATCGATTGGGCCGGTGCGCAACGCTGGGTGAAATCCGAACGCCCTGAGATTCACGCACTCGCCCATTCCTTGGGCGGCCATGCAACGTGCTTTACCCACGGTGCCACCGACTCGCCGTTTCAACCCTTGGCGCCAACCCTGCTGCGCTACCACCGGCAACTCAAGGCGCAACTCGACCCGCAAGGGCTGTTCAACCCCGGACGAATGTACGCGGAGGTCTAGCCATGCAAACCACCCTCAGCGAGCAATCGCGGCAATTGCCCCGCGCTGGCGAAGCGGAAAAGATCCTGCGCACCTGCGTGCATTGCGGCTTCTGCAACGCGACGTGCCCGACCTATCAATTGCTCGGCGATGAACTCGATGGCCCGCGGGGACGCATTTATCTGATCAAGCAAGTGCTGGAAGGCGCACCGGCCACCGAGCAGACGCAACTGCATCTGGATCGTTGCCTGTCGTGCCGCAACTGCGAAACCACCTGCCCGTCCGGCGTCGATTATCACAACCTGCTCGACATTGGCCGCGCGGTAGTCGACAGCGCGGTGCCGCGCCCCGCCGCCCAGCGCTTGCTGCGCGAAGGCTTGCGCGCGTTGGCGCCGAATCCGGCTGTGTTCAAAGGCTTGCTGCGCATCGGCGCGACCTTTCGGCCGCTGCTGCCGCGCCTGCTGGAAAGCAAACTGCCGCAGCGCTTGGATGTTATGGGGTCGCGCCCTGCTCCTCGGCATGCGCGCCGGGTGTTGTTGCTCGAAGGTTGCGTGCAACCGGGCCTGTCGCCGAACACCAATGACGCGACCGCGCGGGTGCTCGATCGCTTGGGCATCAGCGTCACCCCGGTGAGCGAGGCCGGTTGCTGCGGCGCCCTCGACTATCACCTCGACGCTCAGGGCAAAGGTCTCGACCGCGCTCGACAGAACATCGACGCCTGGTGGCCGCATCTGCAGAACGGCGCCGAAGCCATCGTGCAGACGGCCAGCGGTTGCGGCGCGTTCATCAAGGATTACGGGCATTTGCTTGCGGACGATCCGGTCTATGCCGACAAGGCTCGGCAGATCAGCGAAATGACTCGGGACCTGGTGCAAGTCATCGCGCAGGAACCGCTGGAACAGGTCTGCGCCGCCAGCGAACGACGCATCGCCGTGCATTGCCCGTGCACTTTGCAGCACGCGCTGAAACTCGGCGGCGCCGTGGAAACAGTGCTGACCCGACTCGGCTTCAACCTCACGCCGGTACCGGATGGCCATTTGTGCTGCGGCTCGGCGGGCACTTACTCGCTGACCCAACCGGTGCTGGCGCGGCAACTGCGTGACCATCGACTCAACGCCCTGGAAAGCGGCCGGCCGGAGTTGATCGTCACTTCCAACGTGGGCTGTCAGAGCCATCTGGCGAGCGCCGGGCGCACGCCGGTCAGGCACTGGATCGAACTGATGGATCAGTCGTTGGCAGAATGAAGTTCGTAGGATTCTTCGTTTGCCCGCGTGGGCGAAGGCTGCGATCTTTTCCGGCATCCATTTCGTCACCGTGGCAGGAATTTTTTTCATGACCGTGCAACCGTTCGTCAGCCCCGACCTGATCCGCCAACGCTTCTCCCGAGCGATGTCCGACATGTACCGCGAAGAGGTGCCGCTGTACGGCGCGCTGATGGAACTGGTGGAGAAAACCAATTGCGAAGTGCTGGCACGTCAGCCTGACATTGCCGGTCAACTCAAGCGCACCGGCGAAATCGAACGCCTGGACATGGAACGCCACGGCGCCATCCGGGTAGGCACCGCGACCGAATTGGCCACCCTCGCCCGCTTGTTCGCGGTGATGGGCATGCAACCGGTGGGTTATTACGACCTGACCCCGGCGGGCGTGCCGGTGCATTCAACGGCGTTTCGCGCGGTGCATGAAGAGGCGCTGCAGGTCAGCCCGTTTCGCGTGTTTACCTCGTTGCTGCGCCTGGAGCTGATTGAAGATCCTGAATTGCGTTCGTTTGCCGAGTCGGTACTGGCCCGTCGTTCGATTTTTACTGAAGAGGCGTTGCGCCTGATTGAACAGGCGGAAACGGCGGGCGGACTGAATGAAGCGGAGGCCGTGGAATTCGTCCGACAGGCACTGGAGACTTTTCGCTGGCACCACAGCGCCACCGTCAGCGCCGCGCAGTACCAGAAACTCAGCGCTCAGCACCGCTTGATCGCCGATGTCGTTGCGTTCAAAGGCCCGCACATCAACCACCTGACCCCACGCACGCTGGACATCGACACCGTGCAGCAACAGATGCCTGCCCATGGCATTACACCAAAAGCGGTGATCGAAGGCCCACCGCGTCGCAACTGCCCGATCCTGCTGCGCCAGACCAGCTTCAAAGCGCTGGACGAGCCGATCGCCTTCACCGATCAGCCCGAAACCCGTGGCAGCCACAGCGCGCGCTTCGGCGAAATCGAACAACGCGGCGCCGCCCTCACGCCCAAGGGCCGAGCGCTGTATGACCGCTTGTTGAATGCCGCTCGCGATGAACTGGGCGACTTCCCCAATGAAGCCAATGCCGCACGCTACGACGCGCTGATGACTCAGCACTTTGCCGAATTTCCTGACAGCACTGAGGGCATGCGCGAACAGGGGCTGGCGTACTTTCGTTATTTCCTCACGGAAAAGGGTTTGGCCGCTGGAGGACTTGGTGAGTCGTCCCTGGAGGACTTGCTGCGCGATGGCTACGTGAAAGCGGAGCCGCTGGTGTACGAAGATTTCCTGCCGGTGAGCGCAGCGGGGATTTTTCAGTCGAACCTCGGCGATTCTGCGCAGACGCATTACGCCGAACATTCCAATCGCCAGGCTTTCGAACAGGCGCTGGGGCGTTCGACCATTGATGAGTTGGGGTTGTACGCCGAGACGCAACGGCGGTCGGTTGAGGAGTGTTTGACCCGACTCGCGCGTTAAAACATTAAAAGATCGCAGCCTACGGCAGCTCCTACAGGGGAAACGCATTCCAAATGTAGGAGCTGCCGCAGGCTGCGATCTTTTGATCTGAAGCTATGAGGCAATCTTTGCCTCCATAGCAATCTTTGCCTCCACAAAGGCATCTGGCCATTGTGCGCAAGAAGTTGCGCAGTAGGTCGTAATATTTCAGGGCCTAAATCCCCCGTAGCCCAAGCGGGTCAGGGCCTGCAGCCAAGTGCGCAAGAAGTTGCGCAGTACTGCGCAACTTCTTGCGCACTTCCTCCCGACTTTTCCGCTGAAAATCGCCCCGAATGATGACCAACCAACGTCGCGCCCCCGCCATCCGGGCACCGCGCAAAACCTGGCACGCTCCTTGATAACCCTCAGCCACCCACCGGGCGATTTCGCCTCCGGGCACCCTAACTTTATCCGCAAGGAGAGCACCCCATGGCAACACCAGCGTACATGTCGGTTACCGGCGAAAAACAAGGCCTGATCACTGCCGGCGCTTTCACCGCCGACTCCGTTGGCAACACCTACCAGGAAGGCCACGAAGACCAGGTCATGGTTCAGGCTTTCACCCACGACGTGATCATCCCGCGTGACCCGCAATCCGGTCAGCCAACCGGTCAGCGCGTACACAAGCCAGTCGTGATCACCAAGGTCTACGACAAGGCTTCGCCACTGCTGCAAGCAGCACTGACTTCCGGCGAGCGCATGAGCGAAATCGTTATCCAGTGGTACCGCACTTCGGCTCAAGGCACCCAAGAGCACTACTACACCACCAAACTGGAAGACGCGATCATCGTCGCCATCAACAACAAAATGCACAACTGCCAGGATCCAGGCAACGCGCACTTCACCCACCTGGAAGAAGTGCAGTTCACCTACCGCAAAATCACCTGGACCCACGAAGTATCCGGTACTTCGGGTTCCGATGACTGGCGTGCTCCAGTCGTTTAATTACGGCTGACCGTTACACGCATCGGCCAGCTCTGCTGGTCGATGTTGTTTACGCCCCTCCAGAATTTCGCGTACGTTGAGCCGCTTTTTTGCGGTCGTCGACGAGCGCCGCTGTACAGCACGAGGAACAAGGGATGTTCGCGCCGGCCAATGAAACCCACTTTGCCCTGACCATCGAAGGGCTTTCCGCCGACTTTCAGGTGTTTACCCTCACCGGCCGGGAAGCCATCAGCCAGCCTTTTGTCTTTGAGGTGGAGCTGGTCAGTGAGCAGCCGTCGCTGGACCTCGAAACCCTGCTGCACAAACCGGCCTTTCTGCAGCTGTCGCCTGACGGCAGCGGCATCCATGGCCAGATCTACCGCGCCGCGCAAGGCGATTCCGGCAAGCGCCTGACCCGTTATTCGGTGACCTTGCGCCCGCAACTGTCCTACCTCGCGCACCGCATCAACCAGCGCATCTTTCAGAACCTCAGCGTGCCGAAAATCATCGGCATGGTGCTGGAAGAGCACGGCATTCAAGGCAACGCCTACGAATTCAAGACCGGCTCGATCTATCCCGAACGCATCTACTGCGTGCAATACGACGAGTCGGATCTGCACTTCATCCAGCGCCTGTGTGAAGAAGAAGGCATTCACTTCCACTTCCAGCACAGCGCCAACGCGCACAAGCTCGTTTTCGGCGATGACCAGACGGTGTTCCCGAAACTCGCCCCGGTGCCCTATCAGCAAGACTCCGGCATGGTCGCCAGCAACCCGGTGATCAAGCGTTTCGACCTGCGCCTGGAAACCCGCACCAGCCGCACCACGCGCCGCGACTACGACTTCGAAAAACCGCGCCTGACCCTGGAAAGCGAAAACCGTGGCGACGCCCTGCCCGACCTCGAAGACTACGATTACCCGGGCCGTTTCATCGACCGCGAGCGCGGCAAGCACCTGGCCAAACGCGCCCTCGAACGCCATCGCAGCGACTTCCAATTGGCCGAAGGCAAGAGTGATCAGCCACTGCTGGTCAGCGGCCATTTCCTCGCCCTGACCGAACACCCGAAAGCCAAATGGAACGACCTCTGGCTGCTCACTGAAGTCCTGCATGAAGGCAAGCAACCGCAAGTGCTCGAGGAGTCGGTGACCAGCGACACCACCGCGCTGAAAGACGATTTCCATCAGGGTTACCGCAACCGCTTCCAGGCCACGCCGTGGGACGTGCCCAATCGCCCGCCGCTACGCCATCCGAAACCGCGCATTCTCGGCAGCCAGAGCGCGGTGGTTACCGGCCCGAAAGGCGAAGAAATCCACTGCGACGAATACGGCCGGGTCAAAGTCCAGTTTCACTGGGACCGCGAAGGCCAGGCCGACGACAAGACCAGCTGCTGGCTGCGCGTCTCCAGCGCCTGGGCCGGCGCCCAGTACGGCGGCATCGCCATCCCGCGCATCGGCATGGAAGTGCTGGTGACCTTCCTTGAAGGCGACCCCGATCAGCCCTTGATCAGCGGCTGCCTGTACCACAAGGAAAACACCGTCCCCTATCCACTGCCGGCGAACAAGACCCGCAGCACCTTCAAGACCCTGAGTTCGATGGGTGGTGGCGGCTACAACGAACTGCGCATCGAAGACAAAAAAGGCCAGGAACAGATCTACCTGCACGCCCAGCGCGACTGGGACGAAAACATCGAGCACGACCAGAAAATCCGCGTCGGCAACGAACGCCACGACACCGTCGAAAAGAACAGCTACACCGAGTTCAAAGCCGAAGAACACCACACCGTCTACGCCGATCGCAAAGTCGAAACCCGCGCCAACGACCACCTCACCGTCGGCGTCAACCAGCACATCAAGATCGGCACCGGCCAGTTCATCGACGCAGGTCAAGAAATCCACCTGAGCAGCGGCATGAAAGTGGTGATGGAAGCTGGTGCGGAACTCACGCTGGTGGGTGGTGGCAGCTTTATCAAGATCGATGCTGGCGGCGTGACCCTGAGCGGGCCGGTGATCAACATGAACTCTGGTGGTAGCCCGGGCGTTGGTACGGGCGCCGCGCCATTGATGCCCGGCGTGTTGAAACAGGCGGATGCCGACAAGGCTGGCCAAGTCCTGACCCCGGCGCAGATCAACACCCTAAAACGTAACGCGCCATTCTGTGAAGAATGCGAAAAATGCAAGGCAGGTGCCTGTGCCATCTGAACGAATCACCCCCAAGGACTGGCTGGCGCGCCAGCCGCTGCAAAGCGGCGAGCGCCTGTACCTGATCGTCAGCGCGGCCAGCGATGCAGACGCCCTGAAAACCCTGTACCTCACCGAACCCACCGCCCAGCTCATCCCGATCTGGGGCGGCACGCCCTACTCCACCTGGCAACCGGTGATGCCCTACCTCACCGAGCTCAAAGCCAACTCCGCCTTCCTGCCATGGATCGCCGAAACCGACGCCCTCGACTGGGGCTGGCTGGCGGTGTCGCGTTCAGAGCCGAACGAAGTGTTCGAACATCTGCGCAGCCTGACGCAGGTGAAAATGCCGGATGGCACCGAGGTGTTTTTCCGGTTTTGGGATGGGCGGCATATTTATCCGATTCTGCGGGGGCTTGGGGAGAAGGCTGGAGAAGTGCTGCCGGTGTTTGAGCGGTATCTGATCAATGGGCAGGCGCTGGAAGTGGGCACGCGGGTGGTGCCAAAGGTGCGGGACTGGCCGTGGTGGGAGGTGCCGAAGGGGTTGTTGGAAGGGTTGAGCAAGGACAATCCGGCGACGCTGGTCAGCAACCTGATGCAATGGCTGGAAGAAGACCGTCCGGACCTCTACACCGCGTGGCCCGAGAACAATCTGAAGCTGAAAATCACCCGCTTCGTGCGCCGCCCGGATGCGCCGCAAAATCTTAAAGAAGCATTGATAAACCACCTGATTCTGGAGCAAGGCTGATGGATCGCGTTGCCTTTGTTGACAACCAACTGAACACCTTCAAGGACAGTTTGAAGCTGTATCAGGAACAAACCAAAACCTGGTACGCACAGGCCCTCGACAAGGGTAGCCGTGCCGCTGACATGCCGTCCTTGTTGGGTATGGAGCGTGCCATCAAGGTGGGCAACA